>JACQDK010000066.1 GCA_016201135.1 Actinomycetota bacterium | reverse complement strand
ATTTCACCTCGGGACTGGCTCGCGGGCGACGCTAACATCCCCCGGAGCCGCGTTGACCCTTGGCACTCTCGTGGTTATCCTGTTAGCACTCAAGGCAGGCGAGTGCTAACCGCAAGGAGGCAGCATGGCTAAGAACTTCAGCTTGAAGCCCCTGGAGGACCGGATCGTCGTCAAGCCCAGCGAGGGCGAGGAGAAGACGTCCTCCGGGCTCGTGATCCCCGACACCGCCAAGGAGAAGCCCCAGGAGGGCTCCGTCGTGGCGGTCGGCCCGGGGCGCTTCGAGGACGGCGTGCGGGTTCCGCTCGACGTCGCGGTGGGCGACAAGGTCATCTACTCGAAGTACGGCGGCACCGAGGTCAAGGTCTGGGGCGAGGAGTACCTGATCCTGTCGGCCCGCGACGTGCTGGCCGTCGTCGGGAAGTAATCCAACCAGCTTCGGATCGGGGGCTCGCGCGCCGGCAGGCGGCGGGCCCCTTCCGTCCGACGAGCTAAGGAGGCAGGTGTGGCTGCGAAGCTGCTCAAGTTCAGCGAGGAGGCCCGGCGCGGCCTCGAGGCGGGCGTGAACAAGCTCGCCGACGCCGTCGCCATCACGCTCGGCCCCAAGGGCCACAACGTGGTGCTCGACAAGAAGTGGGGCGCCCCCACCATCACCAACGACGGCGTGACGATCGCCAAGGAGATCGAGCTCGAGGACCCGTGGGAGAACATGGGCGCCCAGCTCGCCAAGGAGGTCGCCACCAAGACGAACGACGTGGCCGGCGACGGCACCACCACGGCGACGGTGCTCGCCCGCGCCATGGTTCGCCTGGGCATGCGCAACGTCGCGGCCGGCGCGAACCCGATGGGCCTCAAGCGCGGCATCGAGAAGGCCGTCGCAGCCGTCGTGGAGCAGGTGGCCAAGCTCGCGAAGGACGTCGAGTCGAAGGAGGAGATCGCGCAGGTCGCCTCGATCTCGGCGGCCGACCCCAAGATCGGCGAGGTGATCGCCGAGGCCCTCGACAAGGTGGGCAAGGACGGGGTCGTTACGGTCGAGGAGTCGAACACCTTCGGCATGGAGCTCGAGTTCGTCGAGGGGATGCAGTTCGACAAGGGCTACATCTCGCCGTACTTCGTGACCGACCCCGAGCGCCAGGAGGCCGTGCTCGACGACCCCTACATCATGGTCGTGAACAAGAAGATCTCCTCGGTGCAGGAGCTGCTGCCTCCGATGGAGAAGGTGCTCCAGGGCGGCAAGCCGCTCCTCGTGATCGCCGAGGACATCGAGGGCGAGGCCCTCGCCACGCTCGTCGTGAACAAGATCCGGGGAACGTTCAGCGCCTGCGCGGTGAAGGCCCCCGGCTTCGGCGACCGCCGCAAGGCCATGCTCCAGGACATCGCGATCCTCACCGGTGCGCAGGTCATCTCCGAGGAGGTCGGCCTGAAGCTCGAGAACGTCACGGTCGACCTGCTCGGCCACGCCCGCAAGGTCGTCATCACGAAGGACGCCACGACGATCGTCGAGGGCGCGGGCTCGGAGGAGGACGTGAAGGGTCGGATCAACCAGATCAAGGCCGAGATCGACAAGACCGACTCCGACTGGGATCGCGAGAAGCTCCAGGAGCGCCTGGCCAAGCTCTCGGGCGGTGTGGCGATCGTGAAGGTCGGCGCGGCCACCGAGGTGGAGCTGAAGGAGAAGAAGCACCGGATCGAGGACGCCCTGTCAGCGACGCGGGCCGCGATCGAGGAGGGTGTCGTTCCCGGCGGCGGCGTGGCGCTCATCCGCGCTAGCCAGGCGGTCGGCGACCTCGGTCTCGATGACGACGAGGCGACCGGCGCGCAGATCGTGCTGGTGGCGACCTCGGAGCCCGCGAAGCTGATCGCTGCGAACGCCGGCCACGAGGGCGCGGTGATCGTCGAGAGGATCAAGGCCGAGGGCGACGGCCGCGGCTTCGACGCCGCGACCGGCACCTGGGTCGACATGATGAAGGCCGGGATCATCGACCCGGCCAAGGTCACCCGCTCGGCGCTTCAGAACGCGGCCTCGATCGCCGCGCTGGTGCTCACCACCGAGAGCGCGGTCGTCGAGAAGCCCGCCGAGGAGGAGCCCGCTCCGCCCGGCGGCGGCCACATGCACTGAGCTGGGGAGATCGAGGAAGGCAAGGGGCCGGTCCGAAGGACCGGCCCCTTCTCGTGGCGGGGCCGGGTGAGGGTGGACCGTGGTGTCCTCCCCTATCTAGCATGGGGAAGAAGGAGGAGGTCGATCCCTTGAGCCAGGCAGCCCCACTCTCGCTTCGCCGGCTGGCGGAACGTCCACAGGTGGAACGTCTCGCGCTCGCCGGGCTGTCGGCCGCCGCCGGAGCGATCCACCTGCTGGTGGTGCGTGAGCACCTTCAGGAGTACGCGCTGTTCGGAGCCTTCTTCCTGGTCTCGGGCCTCGCGCAGCTCGCGTGGGCCGCGATGGCGCTCGGGCCGCGCGGGTCCGGCTTCTACCTGGCGGGGAACCTCGGGAACGCGGCGATCGTGGCGCTGTGGATCGCCTCTCGCTCCCTCGGGCTCCCGATCGGGCCCGAGCACTGGACCCCGGAGATCCTGGCCTTCCACGACGTGCTCTGCACCGTGTTCGAGGTCGCCCTGGCGATCGGGTGCGGTGTGATGCTTCGCACGGTTCCGATGGAACCCGTGAGCTGAGCCCGGTGCGGCGGGCCGGGGTCCCTTCGGGTACCCCGGCCCACCGGCCGCCACCCGCTGATCAGGCTGCGACGGTCTGAACCGTGAACGACATGTCGTCGATCCACAGCTCAGCGTTTCCGTTCGTGTTGTACTGGACCCTCACCTTGTACTTCCCCGTCCCGATCGGGCCGAACGAGCGGTCGGCGGCCGTGGAGACGTAGAAGGTCGTCGATGACGCGTTGAGGTACGCGTTGTCCGTTCCCTCGTACGGCTGCGCGGGCTTGGTACCCACCAGGATGCGGATCGAGCACCAGCCACCGCCGGGGTCCGTGCACGCCGTCTCCGAGGTGAAGCGAGTCAGGATCAGCGCCCGGCCGCTGCCAACCGACACGGTGGTGCTCATGCCGGGGATCGTGTGCCACCCGGCGAGGGCGGCGGTGTCGTCCAACGCGGTGTCGCTCCGGACGACCCTGGTTACAGGATCCCCCTGCCGGACACGGTGTTGGGATTGGTGACGGCCAGCGCCACCTGGACCGCGACGACCGCCAGGACGGCGATCGAGGCCACCACGGCGATCTTGACACTCCTGGACCTGGTCATAGAACCGCTCCCTTCCGCGCGGCCCGGGCGGCCGCTCTGCCCGCAGGCCAGGCACGCCCGATTGTGGTTGCAAGCAACGGAGGGCGAACGCCCGCAGGCGGGCGCTCGCGTTCCACCGACGCCCTGGAGTTCGATGGGTGGGCCTCAGGCGAACGGCTTCTCGTGGCCCGCCCGGGCCATCCCCACGAGGAGCCCCGCGCCGAGCGCCAGGTTCGTGCCCGCGAAGAGCCACCAGAGCAAGCTCCCAGATCCGGCGGGAAGCCCGAAGAGGGCATGGAGCGCGGTGATCGTGACGATCGCGGCGTCGGTGAGCGCGAACGCCCAGGACCACCACCACACGTCCTCGATCCTCTGCGCGACGAGCACCATGACGAGCGCGAGCCCCACGGACATCGCTCCGCTGACACGCACGTAGCCGTAGTCGGGGGAGGGGGCCTGGTCGAACAGGGTCATGAGCACCCATCTCGGGGCGATCGCGATCGCGGCTCCGCAGCCCGTCCAGACGGCCGCCTGGTAGTACAAGACCCGTCGCAGCAGCGTCATGACGGCCCGCATCTTCCCAGGTCGGGGGCCGAACCGGCTTGGTAGGATACGCGGACCGCCGAACGGGACCGCGCTGCGGCGCGCCCCGGAACGGCAGGAAGCCCCGGAGCGTGCGGAGGAACGTCCATGCAGCAAGGTCCTCGGGTCGTGGTCATAGGTCTGGACTGCGTCACGCCGCAGATCCTGTTCCACGACCTGGCCGACGAGGTCCCCAACATCCGCAAGCTCATGTCGAACGGCATGTACGGGGACCTGGCGAGCATCACCCCTCCGATCACGGTCCCGGCGTGGGCTTGCGCGATGACCGGCAGGACGCCTGGCCAGCTCGGGATCTACGGCTTCCGCAACCGCAAGGACACCACCTACGAAGGACTCTCGCTCGTCACCTCCGCCTCCGTGAAGGAGCCGGCCGTCTGGGACGAGCTGGGAAGGGCGGGCCTGCGCTCGGTCCTGATCGGCGTGCCCCCGGGCTTCCCGGCTCCGAAGGAGTTCCCGGGCTGGCGCGTCAGTTGCTTCCTCACCCCGCCGTCTGCGAAGTCCTGGGCCTACCCCCAGGAGCTCGAGACCGAGATCGTCGAGGAGCTCGGCGATGACGGCTACATCTTCGACGTACCAGACTTCCGCAAGGCCGGCTACGACCTGGTCCTGGACCAGGTGTTCAAGATGACCGAGCGTAGGTTCCAGGTGGCGCGGCGCCTCGTGCGCAACAAGCCCTGGGACTTCTTCATGGTCTGCGAGATCGCGCCGGACCGCCTGCACCACGTGTTCTGGCAGTACTACGACCCGCGCCACCCGCTCTACGAGCCGGGGAACAGGTACGAGACGGCGTTCCAGGACTACTACCGGTTCCTCGACCGCGAGATCGGGACGTTCCTCGAGACGCTGCCGGACGACGTCGTCACGATCGTGATGAGCGACCACGGCGCGCGACCGATGATGGGCGGCCTCTGCTTCAACGACTGGCTGATGCAGGAGGGCTACCTTGCGATGACCGAGCCGCTCTCGGGTCCGATGCCGATCAAGGACGCCCCCATCGACTGGAGCCGCACTGCCGCCTGGGGCGACGGCGGCTACTACGGGCGGCTGTTCCTGAACGTGAAGGGCCGCGAGCCGCAGGGGACCGTGGAGCCTTCCAACTACGTGGCGCTCCGCGAGGAGATCGCCGCGAAGCTCGAGGCGGCGCCGGGCCCGGACGGCGAGCCGCTCGGCACCAAGGTGCTGAGACCCCAGGACGTGTACACGGACGTGAAGGGCGTGGCGCCGGACCTGCTCGTGTACTTCGGCGATCTTGACTGGCGCTCGGTAGGCTCGGTCGGCAACCCCAGCCTCTACACCTACGAGAACGACACCGGTCCCGACGGGGCCAATCACGACCGGCTCGGCGTTGACGCATCATCCGAACGGGTTCACCGTCTGGTTCACGGGCCTGTCGGGCTCGGGCAAGTCCACGATCGCCGAGATGCTCTACCACGAGTTCCAGGCGCGGGGCATGAGGACCGAGATCCTCGACGGCGACGTCGTCCGCCAGAACCTGTCCAAGGGCCTCGGGTTCTCGAAGGAGGACCGCGACACGAACATCCTTCGGATCGCCTTCGTCGCGGAGCTGCTGACGAGGAACGGCGTCGCCGCGATCTGCTGCCCGATCTCGCCGTATAAGGAGACCCGCGACCGGGTGCGCGCGAACATCGGTGAGTTCGTCGTGATCTTCGTGCACGCGACGATCGAGGAGCTGGCCGCGAACCGGGACCCCAAGGGGCTGTACAAGAAGGCCCTGGCCGGCGAGATCAAGAACTTCACCGGCGTCGACGATCCTTACGAGCCGCCCGAGAACCCCGAGCTCGTGGTGGACACGATGATCGAGGAGCCGGAGCAGTCGCTCCAGCACGTCCTGGACAAGCTTCAGGAGCTCGGCTACATCGAGGACGCCACCGTGATGGTCGAGGGCGACCGGGTGCACTCGGGTCTCACCGACCTGCGCGTCACCGAGACCGGACACGTCGCCGAGGGACGGTAAGAGCCGGCCGCGGACCCGGCCGCCGGCGTAGCGGCGGGCGTAGCTGCGGGCCGGCCCGAGGGCTGGTACCTTCCCTACATGTAGGAGTCGAGGCGCCCACCCGGGACCGGGTGGGCGCCTCGCGCATCCGGGGGGACCGGCATGGAGTTCGAGATCGGCATCGGCAAGACGGCCCGGCGGGCCTACGGGTTCGACGAGGTCGCGATCGTTCCTTCGCGGAGGACCCGCGACCCCGACGACGTCGACATCACCTGGGAGGTCGACGCCTACAAGCTGGAGCTCCCGATGATGGCCTCGGCGATGGACGCCGCGGTCTCGCCCGCGACCGCCATCGAGATCGGCAAGCTGGGAGGCCTCGCCTGCCTGAACCTCGAGGGCCTGTGGACCCGCTACGAGGACCCCGAGCCCGTGTACGAGGAGATCGCCTCGCTGCCCGACGAGAAGTCCACCCGGCGGATGCAGGAGCTCTACAAGGAGCCGGTGAAGGAGGAGCTGATCTCGCGCCGGATCGGGGAGATCAAGGCCGGCGGGGTGACATCCTGCGCCTCGATCACGCCTCAGCGCGTCCCGAGGTACGCGCCGATCGTGCTCGAGGCCGGGCTCGACGTCCTGGTGATCCAGGGGACGGTCGTCTCGGCCGAGCACGTCTCCACCAGGACCGAGCCGCTCAACTTGAAGGAGTTCATCGCCCGGTTCGACCTGCCGGTGATCGTGGGCGGGTGCGCCTCGTTCTCGACCGCACTCCACCTGATGCGGACCGGCGCGGTGGGCGTGCTGGTGGGGGTCGGGCCCGGCAACGCCTGCACCACGCGCGGCGTGCTGGGCGTCGGCGTGCCGCAGGCCACCGCGATCGCGGACGCGGCGGCCGCGCGCCGCGAGCACCTGCACGAGACCGGCCGCTACTGCCACGTGATCGCCGACGGCGGCATGCGCACCGGCGGCGACATTGCGAAGGCGATCGCCTGTGGCGCCGACGCGGTGATGATCGGCTCGCCCCTCACGCGCGCCTACGAGGCCCCGGGCCGCGGCTACCACTGGGGCATGGCGACGTTCCACCCGACGCTGCCGCGCGGCGCGCGGGTGAAGACCCAGCAGGTCGCCTCGCTCGAGGAGATCCTGGTCGGGCCCGCACACGAGAACGACGTCACGTTCAACCTCTTCGGGGCGCTCGCGACGTCGATGGCGACGACCGGATACGCCTCGATCAAGGAGTTCCAGAAGGCCGAGCTCGTCGTGGCGCCCTCGATCAAGACCGAGGGCAAGTCGTACCAGACCGCCCAGCGCGTGGGGATGGGGCACTAGGGGCCCGGTGTCAAGGTCCGGAGGCTCGGATGACCCTGCTACCGTTCTCCTATGGATGAGCAGCGCCCGGTCCTGGTCGTCGATCTCGGGGCGCAGTACGCACAGCTGATCGCGCGGAGGATCCGGGAGTGCCACGTGTACTCCGAGATCGTCCCGCACGACCTTCCGCTCGACGAGATCCGCGCGAAGCGACCCGCCGGCATCGTGCTCTCCGGAGGGCCCGCGAGCGTGTACGAGGTGGGGGCGCCGGCGGTCGATCCCGGCGTGTTCTCGCTCGGCGTCCCGGTGCTCGGGATCTGCTACGGGCACCAGCTGATGGCGCAGGCGCTCGGCGGCGAGGTGGAGGCGACCGGGCAGCGCGAGTACGGCGGCACGAAGCTCTTCGTGGACGCGCCCGGCGTGCTGCTCCGCGACCTCGCCCCCGAGGAGCCGGTGTGGATGAGCCACGGGGACGCCGTGACGAAGGTGCCCGAGGGGTTCCGCGTCTCCGCACACACGGAGCAGATCCCGGTGGCCGCGATGGAGGACCCCGAGCGCGGCCTGTTCGCGGTGCAGTTCCACCCTGAGGTCGCGCACACGCCGAAGGGCCCCCAGGTGATGAAGCGGTTCCTGTACGACGGCTGCGGGCTGTTGCCGGACTGGACGCCGGCGAACGTGATCGAGCGGTCGGTCGAGGCGATCCGCGCGCAGGTCGGCGACGCCGAGGTGCTGTGCGCGCTCTCGGGCGGGGTCGACTCGGCGGTGGCGGCGCTCCTCGTTCACAAAGCCGTTGGGGCGCAGCTCACCTGCGTGTTCGTCGACACGGGGCTGCTCCGCGAGGGCGAGCCCGAGCAGGTCGAGGAGGCGTTCGGGCGGCACTTCCGCGTTCCGCTCGTGCACGTGAAGGCCGCCGACCGGTTCCTGGCCCGGCTCGCCGGCGTCACCGATCCCGAGACCAAGCGCAAGGCGATCGGTGAGGAGTTCATCCGGGTATTCGAGGAGGTCGCGCGCGAACACGCCGGCGCGCGCTTCCTGGTGCAGGGCACGCTCTACCCCGACGTGATCGAGAGCGGATCGCGCACGGCCGCGAAGATCAAGAGCCACCACAACGTGGGCGGCCTGCCCGAGGACATGGACTTCGCGCTGGTCGAGCCGCTGCGGGACCTGTTCAAGGACGAGGTCCGCCGGGTCGGCGGCGAGCTCGGTCTTCCCGAGGAGATCACCCAGCGCCAGCCTTTCCCCGGGCCGGGGCTCGCCGTGCGGATCGTGGGCGAGGTCAGCGCCGAGAACCTGGGGAAGGTGCGTGGCGCCGACCGGATCGTGCGGGAGGAGATCCGCCGCGCGGGGCTCGAGCGCGAGACTTGGCAGGCCTTCTGCGTCCTGCTCGCGGACGTTCAGAGCGTGGGCGTGATGGGCGACGGGCGGACCTACGAGAACCCGGTCGTGATCCGGGCCGTCACGAGCGAGGACGCGATGACGGCGGACTGGGCGCGCCTGCCGGCCGACGTGCTCGATCGCATGGCGAGCCGGATCATCCGCGAGGTCCCCGGCGTGAACCGGGTCGCCTACGACGTCACGAGCAAGCCCCCTGGCACGATCGAGTGGGAGTAGGGCTCAGCCGACCCGGTCGGCCGTCACGATCAGGCGCTGGCTCGAGCTGAACCTCGGGTTGCAGGTCGTGAGGACGAGCGTCGGGTACTTCGTCTGGTTCAGCACCACGCCGGCAGTGGACTCGGGCATCACGAAGACCCGGTCCACGACGTAGCGGAACGTGCCGCGGGTGGTCACGAGCAGGATCGGGTCCCCGGGGCGCATCTGCTGGAGGTTCCAGAACGGCGCCAGGTACGTGGTGCGGTGCCCCGCGATCCCGACGCGCCCATGGGCGTCCCAGGGATCGGCGGTGTCGAGGTAGTGGCCGGGGCCGTTCTTCAGGTCCTCGTATGCCGTTCCCTGCACCACGTACATGTCCAGGCGGATGCGGGGGATCCGGAGCTCGCCGTACACGCTGCCGGGAAGGGGCGCCGGCCCGGAGGGCTCCTGCCCGGGCGGGATCGTCCTCATCTCCCGGCCGAACTGCTGGGCGAGCGCCGACTGCTGGTGCTTCGTCTCCAGGCCGGTTCCCCAGAGCAGCCAGCCGAGGTAACCGCCGATGCCCGAGGCCGTCACCAGGCACGCGATGCCGAACCACCGCACCACGCGCCGCCAGCCGAGGGGCGCCCGCGCGCGCGGCGCTGCGCCTTCTCGATCGAGGGTCTCGTCGGCCGTGGACATCGCCCTTCAATGAAGCCACACGGCGCGGGACTCCACAACCGGCCGGAGGTCGGTGCTCGCCCCTAGAATCGTGCCCGTGAGCGCCGTGTCCCCCCTCCTCGAGGGGCTCAACCCCGTCCAGCGCGAGGCCGTGCTGCAC
>JACQDK010000064.1 GCA_016201135.1 Actinomycetota bacterium | reverse complement strand
GCTCGCGCCGGCGCGGGGCTGGCGATGAACGCACCGGACGCCACAGCGACGCCGCAGTTCGCCGGCAGCGCGACGCCGATGCCGTCGTTCGTCACGAGCGCCCCTGCGATCCACGTGCGCGCGCGGCTCGCCGCGCGCTGGATCGGCATCACCGCGTTCCTGGTCTACGCGATCTCGGGTGGCGGGCGGATCGTCGGCAGCGACGAGGTGACGATGCTCGAGCTCGCCCGCGCCATGCTCCACGGCGGGATCGCGGTGCCGGTGGGCGCGACGCTCGACGGCCCGGACGGCCGCCACTACACCAAGAACGCGGCGGGGCAGGCGGTGCTCGCGCTGCCGCTGGTCGCGGTCGCCGAGGTCGCCGAGGGACGGCTGCCGCTCCCGGTCGCGCGCCGCGTCCTCGCCGCGCGCTGTGTGGTCTCGTTCTTCAACGCCGCGATCACGGCGCTGCTGCTCGCGGTCTTCTACCGCTTCGTGCGCTTCATGGGCGTGCGCGCGCGGCCGGCGCTCGCGGCGACCGTCATGCTCGGCTTCACGACGCCGGTGTGGGCGTACGCGAAGAGCTTCATGGCCGAGCCGCTGCAGGCGCTCGGCCTCCTGTTCGCGCTCGAGGGCGGCGCGCGCGTGGCGAACGGCGAGGGCAGGCTCGGCTGGATCGCGGCGCTCGGCGTGCTGATCGCCGTCTCGGTCAAGTTCGCGATGCTGCCGCTCGCGATCGTGTGCCTTCTGCCGCTGGCCCGCGCCCGATGGACCGCGTGGATCGCGCCGGCGATCGGCCTCGCCGTGGCGCTCGCCGGCCACGCGATCTACGACGTGATGCGCTTCGGCACGCCGTTCGAGACCGGCTATGGCCGGCAGGCGTCGGCCGCGGCGTTCACGACGCCGATCCTGACCGGGCTCTACGGGCTGCTCGCCTCATCGGGGAAGGGCGTCATCTGGTTCGCGCCCGCGATCCTGCTCGCGATCCCGGGCGCGATCGCGATGCGCCGCGCGGGCGCCGCCGAGGCGCGCACCGCGACCGCCGCCATCGCCGCCTTCGCGCTCGCCGTGCTCGGCTACTCGATGTTCGAGCACTGGGCGGGCGACGGCTCGTTCGGCCCGCGCTACCTCGTGCCGCTCCTGCCGCTCGTCTTCGTCCCGGTCGCGTTCGCGCTGAACGCCCGCCGTGCGCTGACCCGCGCGGCCGCGGTGCTGCTCGCGATCGCCGGCTGCGCGGTCGCGATCGGCGGCGTCGGCATCTACTTCGGCGCCGAGATGCGCGAGGTCGGCGATTATCCGTACACGCGCGCGCTCAACGATCCCCTGTTCATGCACGAGAGCCACTTCGTGCCGGCCAGGAGCCCGATCCTCGGCCACTGGCGCATGCTGATTCGCAACGCGCGCGAGCACATCGCGCATCGCGCCCCGCGGCTCACGACGCGCGGCGCGGTCGACCCGCGCACGGGCCTGACGCCCGACGACCAGCGCGCGCTGCTGCACGGCCTCGACTTCTGGTGGACGTATGCGCCCGAGGTCGGCGTGCCGCTCGTGCCGGTGGCGGCGGCACTCGCGTTGCTCCTGCTGCTCGCGGCATGGGCCGGGCTCCAGATGCTGGCGTTCGTCGCCGAGGACGCCGCGTGAATGACATGGAGCGCGGCGCCGGCGTGAATGACATGGAGCGCGGCGCCGGCGTGAAGCGTCTCGCGGTCGTGATCCTCAACTGGAACGGCCTCGCCGACACGCGCGCGGCGCTCGCGAGCCTCGCCCGCTGCACGGCGCCGGCCGGCTGGAGCGTGCAGCGCATGGTCGTGGACAACGGCTCGACCGACGGCTCGGCCGAGGCGTTGCGGCGCGAGTTCCCCGACGTCGACGTGGTCGCGCTCGGCGAGAACCGCCGTTTTGCCGGCGGCAACAACCGGGGTCTCGGGCGCGCGCTCGCCGCGGGCGCCGACGCGATCATGCTGCTCAACAACGACACCGAGGCCGATCCCGCCCTGCTCGCGCGCCTGGTCGAGGCGATGGAGCGCGCGCCGCGATCCGCCGTCGCGCCGCTCATCGACTTCTTCGCGCCGCGCGACCGGATCTGGTACGCGGGCGCCCGGCTGGTGCCGGCGCTCGGGCTCGCGCAGCACCGCGGCCTGCGCGACGTCGATCGCGGCCAGCATCGCGACGTCGCGCCGACCGGCTACCTCACCGGCTGCTGCATGCTCGCGCCGCGCGCGGCGTGGGAGGAGGTCGGGCTCCTCGACGAGCGCTTCTTCCTCTACGCCGAGGACTCCGACTGGTCGCTGCGCGCGCGCGCCGCCGGATGGACGCTGCTCTTCGTGCCGCAGGCGAAGCTCTGGCACAAGGTGTCGGCATCGAGCGGCGCCGCGAGTCCGTGGAAGATCTATCAGCGCCTGCGCGCGAACCTCACGCTGTTCGCGACGCACGCGCGCGGCGTCGCGCGCGTGACGTGGCTGCCGTGCTTCATCGTCCAGCAGAAGATCCTGTTCCTGTGGCTGCTCGCGCGCGGCCGGGGCCGCGCCGCGTGGGCGATCCCGCGCGCGTTCGTGGACGCGGCGCGCGGCCGCCCCGCGGCCGAGGTCCCGGCGTGAGCGCGGCGACGACCCCCTGGGCGCGACGGCCCGAGAAGGCGCCCGACGAGCCACCGCTCTTCCTCCACGAGCTGATCGCCGCCGCGCCCGCCGGCGCGCGGGTCGTGGACGCGGGCTGCGGCCCGGGCTCGTGGAACTATGCCGACCGCCCCGCGCTCGCGATCACCGGCTTCGACATCAAATTCCCGCCCGGCCCGCCGCCGCGCGCCGCGCACGTCGGCGTCGTCCGCGCCGATCTCGCGCGCACGCCGCTCGAGGACGGCGCGTTCGATCTCACGATCTGCCACTACGTGCTCGAGCACGTGACCGAGCTCCGCGCCTGCCGCGACGAGCTGGCGCGGATCACCAGGCCGGGAGGGACGCTCTACGTCGCGGTGCCGCGGGCGGCGGCGTTCGACGACCGGCTCTATCGCTTCGCCGGCTACTTCGCCAAGGTCGCGCTGATGAAGTTCGGAAAGCGGATCGAGCACCAACAGCGCTTCGATCTCGCGATGCTGAAGGCGCTCTTCGCCGAACGGGGATTGACGCTCGAGGCGCTCGCGCGCGTGCCGGCCGGGTTCTCGTGGATGAACGATCCGCGCACCAAGCCCCTGCAGGGTCCGTTCACCGACGCGGTGGCGTTCGCCGACGGGGACGCGACCCTCGTCGCCAAGGTGCCGACCACGCCCGCCGACCCCGCGGCGGGTCTCGTCGACGCGCTGGGCGAGCTCGTCGCCGCCGGCGTTCCGCCGGAGGGCGTTCGACTCATCGTGCACGGCACCACGATCGCCACGAACGCGCTCATCACCGGCCGGACAGCCCGCGTGGTCCTGCTGACCACCGAGGGCTTCCGCGACGTCCTCGGCTACCGGGCGGGCACCCGACCGCACCTTTACGACCTCGAGGTGTCGCGCCCCGCCGAGCTGGTGCGCCGGCGCGACAGGATCGAGGTCCACGAGCGCGTCTCCGGTCAGGGAGACGTGCTGACGGCCCTCACGCCCGAGGAGATCGAACGCGCGGTCTCCGAGGTCGCAGATCGCGGCCCCGAGGCCGTCGCCGTCTCCTTCCTCTTCAGCTACCTCGCCGACGGGCACGAGCGCGCCGTCGGCGAGGCACTCGCGCGCCGGCTCCCGGGAGTACCGGTCTCCCTGTCGTCGGAGGTGGCCAGGGAGTTCCGCGAATACCCGCGAACGGCTACCACGGCGCTCAACGCGGCCCTTCGACCGGTGGTTGGCCGGTACCTGCTCCGAGCTCGATCGGGTCTCGAGGGGATCGGCCTGCCGTCCTCGTTCCTGGTGATGCAGTCGAGCGGCGGCAGCGTGCCGGCCGAGCGGGCAGACCGCGAGGCCCATCGCCTCATCCTCTCCGGCCCGGCGGCCGGCGTTACCGGGGCGGTGGCCCTCGGTGCCCGGTACGGGCTGGACCGGCTCGTCTCGCTCGACATGGGCGGCACCTCGCTGGACGTCTGCCTCGTGAGGGAGGGCGAGCTCCCGATGTCAGCGGTGCAGGTCGTGGACGGCCACCCGATCCTTGCCCCCGCCGTCGACGTGGTCGCAGTGGGAGCCGGGGGCGGGAGCATCGCCCGCGTGGACGCGGCGGGGGCGCTGAAGGTCGGCCCTCAGAGCGCCGGCGCGGATCCCGGACCGGCGGCCTACGGACTGGGAGGCAAGGATCCGACCGTGACCGACGCCCAGGTCGTCGTCGGGGCGCTGGGGGAGGGTGCCCCGCTCGCCGGCCGCGTCGCCCTCGACCGCGCGGCGGCCGACGAGGCCGTGTCGATGGTGGGCGCTCCTCTCGGCCTCGATCTGGACGCGGCCGCCGAGGGGGTGATCGCGGTGGCCACGGCCCACATGGTCGGGGCCCTTCGACGCGTCTCGATCGAGCGGGGCGTCGACCCCCGGGGCTACACGCTCGCGGCCTTCGGCGGGGCCGGCCCCCTGCACGCCGGGCGCCTGCTGAGGGAGCTGGGGTTCGCCGGCGTCGTGATCCCTACTCACCCGGGGCTCTTCTCGGCGGCCGGCCTGGTCTCCGCCGACCTTCGGCTCGACGAGTCGCAGACGGTCCTGGAGGTGCTCCTGCCCGCGGCCCGCGAGGGGTTCGCAGCCTGGTACGCGGATGCGGGACGCCGCGTCATCGACCGGTTGCGGCAGGACGGCATGCCAAGGACCCGCATCCGCCTGCTCGGCAGCGCCGACTGCCGTTATCTCGGGCAGGGATACGAGCTCAACGTGCCGCTCCGGGGCCTAACCGAGCGCCACCTCGCCGCCATGGCGCCGGCCTTCCACGAGCTCCACGCCGCGACCTACGGCCATGCCGCCCTTCAGGACCCGATCGAGGTCGTCACGCTCCGGCTCTCGGCCTTCGGCGCCCCGGCCCGTCCCGAGCCGGCCCTGATCGAGACCGGCGGTCGCAAGCCCGGTCGCGCGGCCCTCTCCGGAGACCGGCCGATCCTCCTGCCCGGTGGCCGCCGGCCCGAACCTGTGCCCGTGTACCGGCGCGAGGCGCTGAGGGCCGGGAACCGCCTCACCGGCCCGGCGGTGGTCGAGGAGATGGACTCGGTGACCCTCGTCCTTCCCGGGCAGAGGGCGGACGTCGATCGGTTCGGCAGCCTCTGGCTGAGGGAGGAGCGAGCATGACCGCCTCGGGATCCCTGGATCCGATCACCTTCGAGGTGCTCCATGCCGCGCTGCTCTCCACGGCTCAGGAGATGGGCGCCGTCCTGAAGCGCTCCAGCTACAGCCCGATCATCCGCGAGATGGAGGACTTCAGCTGTGCCCTCTTCGACGCCGAAGGCAGGCTAGTCGTGCAGGCCGACTACATCCCTGCGCAGCTCGGAGCGATGTCGCTGGTGGTCCAGTCGACCCTGGAACAGTGGGGCGACGCCGTCGAGCCGGGCGACGTCTTCATCGCGAACCACCCCTACATGGGGGGCATGCACACCATGGACCTGAACGTCTTCGCGCCTCTGTTCGTGGACGGTGGGCTCTTCGCATGGGCCGGCACGACCGCCCACCACATCGACGTGGGCGGCGTGAACCCGGGATCGGAGGGGCCAAGCCACCGCCAGGTCTACGCGGAGGGCCTGCTCCTTCCTCCCTCGCGCCTGTACCGCAAGGACGAGGAGAACCCGGATCTGTTCGGGCTCATCGAGGCCAACGTGCGGGATCCCTTCGCCACGCTGGGCGACCTGCGGGCCCAGCACGCCGCCTGTGTCCTGGGCAAGCGGCGCGTGGACGAGGTGGTCGAGCGGTACGGGCCGGCGACCGTCCGCGCGGCCTTCTCCCAGGCCCTGGACCGCGTGGAGAAGGCCGCGCGGGTGGCCCTTGCCGCGCTGCCCGACGGCGAAGGAGAAGCCGAGGGGTACATGGACGACGACGCCGTCGGCGGTCCGCCTACGAGGATCCACGCGAGGCTGGTCAAGGAGGGGGACCACCTCCTGGTGGATCTGTCGGGGTCGGCTCCCCAGGTCCCGGGAGCGTTGAACGTGCCCTGGGCGAGCACCCGGGCCACCGTCATGTTCCTCGTGCGGGCCATCGCGGACCCGGACCTGACCACCAACGACGGGATCCTGCGCCCGCTCGAGATCGTCTGTCCCCGCGGCACGATACTGAACCCCCACCCGCCGGCAGCGGTCTCGGTGCGCCACAACACCTGCCAGCGCCTGGCCGACACCCTGCTCCACGCGGCCTCTTCGATCTGGCCGGAGAAGGCCGTGGGCAGCAGCACGGTCACCTTCGTGGGGATGAGCATCGAGGGCACGTCGCCGAAGACCGGCCGGACGGCCATCATGACCGACGTCGTCGGAGGCGGTACGGGCGGTCACCGGTGGGACGACGGCCTCGACGGGGTGGACACGTACCTCGCGAACGTGGCGCTCCTGCCCGTGGAGGTGGCAGAGACGGAGTACTCGATCCGCATCCTGCGGAGCGAGCTGATCCCCGGGTCTCAGGGGCTCGGCGAGCAGAACGGGGGTCTGGGGCTCCGCCGCGACTACCAGGTCCTTGGCACCACCCACACCGCGATCGTCTACTGCGAGCAGACCGATCCGCGCTTCCGGCCTCGGGGGGTCGCGGGCGGCGGCGCCGGGGCGCCGACCAGGCTCACCATCTTCGGGCCGGACGGCGATGTGATCCCCACGCCGTCGAAGGTGACCATGGTCCTCGAGCCGTGGTCCGTCGTGCGGGTCGAGACGAGCGGTGGCGGGGGTTACGGAGACCCGGCCGCGCGGGATCCCGCGGCCGCCCGAGCCGACCTGGAGGATGGCCTTCTCGGGGGGGGCGAAAGATTGTCTGGCGCCGCAGAGCCGTGAGGCATAGGATGCCTGCCTAGCTGGGCCTCGGCCTGGACGGGTGCGAGTTGGGAGGAGGGGCAGATGGCAGACGACGTTCAGCGGGTGCTCCAGCCACGGGTGGACCGCCGGGACTTCCTGCGGTACTCGGCGCTGGCGGGAGGTGCGGGGCTCCTCGCGGCCTGCGCCAAGAAGACCCCCCTGCCCGCCGCGGTGAAGGCGACGCACACGCCCGTCGCCCAGGAGCCCGGCAACCTCGAGGTCTTCGAGTGGGCGGGCTACGAGCTCAAGCAGCTGTGGAGGCCCTATGCCAAGGCATTCCCCGACCAGCCGCCCCACTTCACGTTCCTCACGAGCGACGACCAGGCCCTGGCCAAGGTCCGGGCCGGCTACCGTCCCGACGTCGTGCACCCGTGCGTCGGCTACGTCCAGGACTGGGTGAACCTGGGGGTCGTGCAGCCCTGGGACACCTCGCTGATGCCGAACTTCAGCCAGCTCGACCCGACGAAGGCCGCGGCAGGACAGATCGATGGCAAGCAGTACTTCATCCCGCTGGACTGGGGATTCACCTCGGCCCTGTACAGGACCGACAAGATCGACCCGGCTGACGTCGCCGATCCATCGTGGTCCTTGTACTTCAACGAGAAGTACGCGGGGAAGATCTCCTGGTGGGACGCCCTGGAGAACCTGGTCATCGCGGGCTACTACCTGGGCATGGACGGCTACGCGATGGACGACACCCAGCTGGAGCAGGCCAAGCAGTTCCTGATCAGCAAGGTCCACATCGTCCGGAACTTCTGGACGTCGGAGACCGACATGGACCAGGACTTCGCCGCCGGCAACATCTACATCGCCTACGCGTGGCAGGGGGACTGGGTGTCGATGCACAACCAGGGGTTGCCCGTCGCCTACCTCGATCCCAAGGAGGGGCGGCTCTCCTGGATCTGCGGCATGGTGCTCCTTGCCGACACGAAGAACTACTACCACGCTCACGAGTACGCCAACGCGTGGGCATCGGCTCAGACGGGCCAGTGGCTGCTCGAGAACTACTACTACGGGCACTCGAACACGACGATCGACCCCAGCGTGCTCGGCAAGCAGGCATTGAAGCTGTTCCCTGTTGCCGACCCGACGGCGCTCCAGGAGCCTAAGACCCACATCGACAGGTACATCCCCAACCGGGCGGCCTACAACCAGGCCTGGGACGAGGTGAAGGCGGCCGCCGGCGCGTAGATGAGGACTCCGGCGCGGGCGCGGTCAGGCCCATGGCGGTAGCGACCCCGTCGGAGGCTCCGGCGGCGGCGGACGCCGCTCGGCCGGGTCGATTCAGGTCCTGGTTGGCGGCTGTCGGGATCTTGTCGCCGCCGGTCTCTTGGCTCGTCCTGTTCTTCCTCGTGCCCATCGGCATCGTCGCCGCGTACAGCGTCGGCGCGCTGTCTTTCTTCCCGGGCGATCAGGCCCTGTCGCTCGGCGGATGGGAGCGGTTCTTCCGCGGGTCCATCTATCTCAGCCTGTTCTGGAAGTCGGTGCGGATATCGCTGACCGTCTCGGTGGTCTCCGTCCTGCTCGCCTATCCGATCGCCTTCTTCCTCGCCCTGGGAGCCAAGAAGCGGAAGTACGTGCTGCTCCTGGTCATCATCGCTCCGTTCCTCACGAGCTACCTCCTGCGGGTGCTCGCCTTCAAGGTGATCCTCGGCGACGAGGGCCTCATCAACACGTTCTTCTACTCGCTGCACATGCGCAGCCCGGGCCATCCGATCCCCTGGCTGCTCTACAGCCAGTTCACGGTCATGCTCGTGCTCGCCTACGTCTGGGTCCCGTTCGTGGCGCTCCCGATCTTCGTCGCGCTGGAGAACCTGGACCAGAGCCTGCTCGAGGGAGCGAGCGACCTGGGGGCCAGCCGGTGGCAGACCTTCTGGCGGGTGACGTTCCCGCTCTCCGTGCCGGGAGTGATGGCCGCCTTCGTCTTCGTGTTCATCCCGACGATCGGGGAGTTCGTCACCCCGCTGCTGGTCGGGGGCACGCGAGGCTTCATGTACGGGAACGCCATCGCCGACCTGTTCGGTCCGGGCTTCGACTGGCAGACCGGGTCGGTGCTGGCCCTGTTCCTGCTCGCCGTCACCGCCGCCCTCGCGCTGGTGTTCGGGCGGTTCCTCCAGATCCGGTCGGTCGCGGCGGAGTAGATGTTCACGCCGACGTCGAAGAACGGGCTGCGGGCGCTGAAGGTCTTCTACGGGCTGTTCGTGGTCTTCCTGTACACGCCGATCGTCCTGCTGCTCCTGTTCTCGTTCAACAGCGGCCAGACGCCGGTCTTCCCGCTCAAGTCGTTCACGCTCCGCTGGTACCGGGAGCTGCTCGCGAACCACGAGCTCCTCGGGGCACTGCGGACCAGCGCCGAGGTGGCGGCGGGCTCGAGCGCGGTGGCGGTCTCCCTCGGCATCCTCGCGGCGATCGTGCTCGTCAGGCGGCGCTTCTTCGGCAAGGGCGCCGTCTCCGCCCTGCTGATCTCGCCCCTCGTGGTCCCGTACGTCGTGTTCGGGATCTCGCTCCTGATCCTGTTCCAGGCGCTCTCGATCCCGCTCTCGATCATCACCGTGATGATCGGGCACGTGGTCCTTTCCCTTCCCTACACGATCCTCGTGCTGGTTCCGCGGCTGGAGCGGATCGACGTCGCGCTGGAGGAAGCTGCGAAGGACCTCGGGGCGAGCGGGTGGCGGACCTTCCGATCGATCACGCTCCCGTTGATCCTGCCGGCGATCGTGTCGGCGTTCATGATCGCCTTCACGCTCTCGTTCGACGAGTACGCGGTGGCGTCCTTCGTCATAGGACGCCAGGTGACCTATCCGATCTACCTCTTCTCGCAGCTGCGCTTCCCCAGCCGCCTCCCGCAGGTGATCGCGGTGGCCGTGCTCGTGATGACCGCCTCGATCCTCGTGATCCTGGGAACCGAGATCGGCCGCAGGATGGCCGAGCGCAAGCTGGGAGCCGAGCTGGAGAGCGGGCCGGCGGGCCAGCTCTAGGAGGAGATCCCGGCAACCTGGGCGGCGGCCGGCTCGGCGCCGGGCGCGGGCAACAGCACCGTCGCGTACTCGCTACCCCAGCTCAGGAAGACGCGACTGCCGGGCAGGAACCCCTCGGCGCTCTCGTCGTTCAGACGGTGGCTCACGAGCCGGATACCGGGTCCGGCGTCCACGTGGTACTGGGTCAGGGTCCCGAGGTAGATCACCTGCGCGATGACTCCCTCCAGACGCGAGACGCCGTCCGGAACCCGCGCGCCGGGAGGATCCAGGCGGATCCGCTCCGGCCTGACGGCCACGCGGAGCCCGTCGCCCACCACCACTTCCGGCCCCACCGGCACCATGAGGCGCTGGTCGCCGCCGACCTCCATGGCCGCCAGCCCGCCGTCGAGACGATCTACGCGGAAGTCGATGACGTTGAGAAGTCCGACGAAGTCTGCGACGAACGCCGAGGCCGGGCTCTCGTAGATCTCGCGGGGACCCCCGATCTGCTCGACGAGGCCGCCGTTCATGACGGCGATGCGGTCGGACATCGACATCGCCTCTTCCTGGTCGTGCGTCACGTACACGAAAGTGGTGCCCAGCTCGTGCTGGATGCGCTTGAGCTCGAGCTGCATCTGCTTGCGCAGCTTCACGTCGAGCGCGCCGAGGGGCTCATCCAGGAGCAGCGCCGCGGGCCGGTTGACGAGGGCGCGGGCCAGGGCCACCCGCTGCTGCTGCCCACCGGAGAGCTGCCGGGGCCGGCGCTTCTCCATCCCTTCGAGCTGGACGACCCGGAGCATCTCGTGCACCCACTCCCGCTGATCGTTCTTGGGGACCTTCTTCACCTTCAGGCCGAAGGCCACGTTGTCGTAGATCGACATGTGCGGGAAGAGCGCGTAGTGCTGGAAGACCATGTTGACGTTGCGGCGGTTCGGCGGAACCCCAGTCACGTCCGCGTCGCGCAGGAGTATCCGTCCCTCGTCGGGCTCCTCGAACCCGGCGATCATCCTGAGGGTCGTGGTCTTGCCGCAGCCGCTCGGCCCGAGCATCGAGAAGAACTCGCCCTCGTAGATGTCGAGCGTGACGCCGCGGACGGCCTGAACCTTGCCGAACTCCTTGCGCACGTTCTCGACGCTGATCGCGACGGCTGCGGCCTGGGACATGGAGGGTAACTGTAGCCGAGGTCGTCGAGGTTCGCGACCCGGGTCGAGCGCGGTAGGCTCCGGGTCGATGGCGACCGACGCGAGGCGGAAGGTGCCCTCTGTGGACGCGCTGCTCCGCTCAGAGCCGGGCGGGCGCGCCGCGGCCGCGCTCGGCCGTCCCTTGCTGAAGCGAACCCTCGCCTCGGTGCTGGACGAGGTCCGCGCGGCCGCGGCGCGCGGCATCTCTCCGCCGGAAGAGGACGAGATCCTCGCCGAGGCCTCCCACCGGGCGTCCTGGGTCGCCAGCGGCCTCACGTCTGTGATCAACGCCACCGGCGTCGTCCTCCACACGAACCTGGGCCGGGCGGTGCTGCCCGGTGAGGCCGCCGAGGCTGCCCGGCGCGCCGCTGTCGCCTACTCGGACCTGGAGGTGGATCGCGGGTCGGGCGCGCGCGGGAAGCGCGGCACCCGCGCCGAGCTGCTGCTCGCCTCGCTCACCGGCGCCGAGGACGCCCTCGTCGTGAACAACTGCGCCGCAGCGCTCCTGCTCGGGCTCGCCGCCCTCGCGAAAGGGAAGCAGGTCCTCGTCTCGCGCGGAGAGCTGATCGAGATCGGCGGCGAGTTCCGGATCCCCGACATCATGGCCGCCTCGGGCGCGAAGCTCGTCGAGGTCGGCACGACGAACCGAACCCGCATCGGCGACTATCGGGCGGCCGCCTCCGACAGGACCGGCGCGATCCTCAAGGTGCACCCCTCGAACTACCGAGTGGTGGGGTTCACGGCAACGCCCGCCACGAAGGACCTGGCGACGCTCGCGGCGAAGATCGAAGTCCCGTTCCTCTACGACGCCGGCTCCGGACTCCTGGAGGAAGAGCGCGGGCTGGACGAGCCGAGCGTCGCCGGCGCGCTCGCGGACGGCGCCGACCTCGTGACGTTCAGCGGGGACAAGCTCCTGGGCGGGCCGCAGGCGGGCTGCGTGGTTGGCCGCGCCGATCTCCTGGTGCGCCTCCGCCGGCACCCGATGGCCCGCGCCGTGCGGGTGGACAAGATGCAGGTGGCGGCGCTGGAGACGGTCCTCGCGATGCACGCGACGGGCCGGCGCGGCGAGTTGCCCGTCCGGCGGATGCTCCAAGAACCGCTCGAGTCGGTCGCGCGCCGCGCGCACGAGACCTGCGAACGGGTCGGCGGCGATCTGGAGGGGGCTCACGTGGCTCGCTGTGAGTCGTCGGTTGGCGGCGGGGCGATGCCCGGCGTCACGATCCCCTCCTGGGCGGTCGCGATCCGAGTGCCCGACGCCACCGCGTTCGCAGCCCGGTTGCGCACGGGCGCCCCTTCGGTCTTCTGCCGTGTCGAGGACGACCGCGTCGTGCTCGACGTTCGCACGGTCCTTCCCGGGCAAGTCCCCGACCTCGTCCGGGCCGTGCAGTACGCGCTCGAGGGCGACGACCTCATCGAGGAGTGAGCGGTGCCCGGTGAGCTCCGGGTCGTCGCGACGGCCGGCCACGTAGATCACGGCAAGTCCTCGCTGATCGTCCGGCTGACGGGCATCGATCCGGATCGCTGGGAGGAGGAGAAGCGCAGGGGCCTCACGATCGACCTCGGCTACGCCTGGTGCACCCTCCCTTCCGGCCGGGAGGTCGGCTTCGTCGACGTCCCCGGCCACGAGCGCTTCCTCCGCAACATGCTGGCCGGCGTTGGGCCGGTACGGCTCGTCCTCCTGATCGTGGCCGCCGACGAGGGATGGAAACCTCAGACCGAGGAGCACGTACAGATCCTCGACGTGCTGGGGGTGGCCGGCGGGGTCGTCGCGCTCACCAAGCGGGACCTGGTGGACGAGGAGACCCTCGCGCGCCGAACCGAGGAGGTGCGCGAGCGCCTCTCCGGAACCGCGCTGGCCGGCTCTCCGATCGTCGCGCTCTCCTCGCACACCGGCGAGGGGATCGAGGAAGTCCGCGCCGCACTCGACTCGATGCTCGCCTCGGCCCCGCCCTCGGAAGATGCGCGGACGCGCCTCTTCGTGGACCGCGTGTTCACGATCAGGGGCGCGGGCACCGTGGTGACCGGAACGCTCACTGGCGGCTGCCTGGACGTCGGCGACGAGGTCGCGCTCCTGCCCTCGGGTGCGCGGGCGAGGATCCGCTCCCTCCAGACCCACAAGAAGGACCAGGAGCGCGCATGTCCGGTGAGCCGCGTGGCCGCGAACCTCGTCGGGGCCGAGCGCGAGGAGCTCGAGCGGGGCGAGGTGCTGGGGCTTCCCGGCGCGTGGCGGGCGACCACCGTCTTCGAGGCGCAGCTGCGTCCCGTGCGGGAGCTCGCCCACCCGATCACGGAGCGGGGGGCGTACAAGCTCTACGCCGGGGCCGCCGAGACCGACGCGAGGCTGCACCTCTACGGTGCGGCAGCCCTCGGGCCCCACGGGTTCGTGCGGATCCGCGTGTCGCGCCCGATGGTCCTGGACGTGTTCGACCGGTTCGTGCTTCGCGAGGCCGGGCGGCGCGAAACGGTCGCTGGGGGCATCGTGCTGGACGTCGCTCCGCCCAAGCGGCCGGGCGCCGATGCGCACCTGCGGCTCACGGCGCGCGCCGAGGCCCAGCGCGACGCGCTGCCGAGGCTGCTCGCGACCGAGCGCGGCGCCGTGCGCGCCGCCGAGGCCGAGCTGCTCACCGGATCGGGCGCGCACGGCGCCGCGCGGGCGGGCGGGTGGCTCGTGCGCGAGGACCTCCTCGGCGCGGTGGAGCGCTCGGTGAGCGGGCGGTTGGAGGACTTCCACCGGGCTCACCCGCTGGAAGAGGGCGCGGAGCTCGCCCTGGCACGGGAGGGCGCGGCCGCGGCGCTCCGCGCCGCGGCCG
>JACQDK010000063.1 GCA_016201135.1 Actinomycetota bacterium | reverse complement strand
GGATGCCCGAGATGGACGGGATCGACGCCACGACGCTCATCAAGGCGAACGCGCCCAGGACGCAGATCGTGATCCTCACCGCGTACTCCGAGCCCGACGCGAAGTGGGCCGCGGAGCTGATGGGCGCCGCCAGCTTCCTCGACAAGGACGCTCCACTCGAGGTGCTCGTCGACACGCTGCGGGAAGCGGGCGCGGCGCACCGATCCCAAGGCGGTCGCTGAAGATCCCGGGGGTGGTCCTGGGGTGGCATCATGCGAACACCCCGTTGCTGGTTGGCGGGCCGCCGATCTCGCTGGCTGCCCCGAATACGGTCCTCCGTCGCGGTGACGGTGACCGGCAGGCGATTCTCCCCGCAGCTGCTGGCCTGCGGCCTGCGTTCTCATACTCGACCCGACTCCATCACTTTCCCATCAACCCTGGGGGCGCGACAGGAGGCGCTCCTTCGGCCTGATCGCCAACGGCCGCCGGCACTACCCGCGTCACCATCGCCCGCGCAGACTGCCCCTGCAGTCGTCGACGATCCCGGTCGGTCTCCCTGCCGGTTTCTGTGCCGGTCTCTCTGCCGGTCTCTGTCCCCGTCTTAGAAACCGGCACCGAGACCGGCACCCTCCAGGCCGCGAAACGCCACGTCAGCGGCCGTTTCCTGGTCACCTCGCAAAACCCCGACTCGTGGTGGCAATCCTGATCCCTTCGCTCCCCCCTGTGTCGGCCACAGCCTGTGGTCTCGCACGGGCGACCTCGACCCGTGCGCGCCGGGTGCACGCGCCGGACCGGGGGCACCCGCTCGAGGCGATTCGGAAGCGACCGCGCGCCGGCGACTCTCGATGCCGACTTCGCTTGGAACGCCAGGCATCCACAGAAACCTGACCGAGGGGTCTTCTTACGTGACACTGCCCCTGGACTCGGAGGACTCCCGCTTCGCGCCCTCATTCAGGCGACTGGGCTGTCGAAGGCCCAGTGCCACCAGATACGCGCAGGCAAGAAGGTGCCGCACCCAAGGCACTGGGGAGGCGCTGCGGTCGTTGACCGGGGACTGATTCCCCCTCACACGCGAATCGAAGTGCACGGTCCCGGACACGCGGGTATGGCGATGTACAACCCGCCGAACACCCCCTGCCAGGACTGTTGCACCTTACCGCCCGTCGCCGTTCTCGCCGACCGATCCGCGGCCGTGGGGCGACACGGCTGCCTCTGCTCATTCTGAGTGGATGCGTCGTGGCTCGGTGTGGACTTGTCTGGCGTGAGCCCGGCACTTGCCGAAACCACTTCTCTCCGTCGGGCACCGATACTAGCTTCGTCAGCATCATCCCGCTCAACGGTCGCCTATGTGCAATTAGGGCTCCGAGGTTCCCGTGATCAAGGCTGATTGCGGCCGCAAGGGGGTCTAAGTCCGATGCGCCTTCTGAAGTCGGCCAAGCGTCGCTTCGAGGGCACGCCCTAGCACGGTGCGCTGGGACATACCTCGGTTGTTCGTCAAACGGGCGACTGCATCGGGAACGTCCGCGAGGTCGGTAACGATGGCGAGTCTGTCGGGAATCCATTCAGCGAGGTCGGCACGCTCATGGTTCCAAGGTCGGTCTACAAGCACCGCGACCCGGTCCTTGTCCGACCCGAGGAAGTCCTTGATGTTGCCCTGATAGTCATCGATCAAGACGTCCAGGGCGTGGGCGCTCTTAAGGGCTTCCTTAGCCGTTTCATAACTGTCGTAAGCAAAGCGATGACGGAGGAGCCATCGTTCCGTTCTCTCCGCCGCCTCTTCGGGGCGAGCTGACACGACAACGAGCATTCCGCGCTCATACAATCCAGCGGCCATTCGTCGAGCATGTTTGTGGGGCTTCATGCTCAGGGCGTACTCGGGATAAGCCTTCATGGTGTTCTTGATTTCAATGGCGATGTTGGAGTTGCCAACCACCAAATTCCACTCCGTGATGTCCTCGAATCTCAGTGTGACCTCGAACCTCTTCTTCCAGATAGGCAGCATGTACGCAATCTGGTCACCAAGGACGCCATCGACGTCGATGCCAATCCGCATCGCGTTGCTTGCGTCTTTGACGGCGGCGCGGCGTCTGCTGAACTTCTTTCGGTCCTTCCGGTACACGAACGTGGCCAGCCCAGCGGCGAACACCCAGTAGGCACTAAGCAGTTCAACTGGCCCTTTCGATTGCTTCCAAACCGACGAGGCATTCCACAACGGATAGAAGAAGAAGTACGAGGTGGCGAGCACGGTGGCGACAGCCAGGTAGCGGATGATGGGGGGCGTGTTGCTTGACCTCCACCTGTGAACCATCTGCCGGGAGAAACCCGACAGGAGGTAGGTGATGGCGATCGCTACGTAGCCGAGAAGAAAGTATCCGACGTTTCCCCTTGGGTTCTTCTCAAACGGTTCGATCGCGAACAGGAGATATGCGTACACCGTAACCACAGCGAGGTCAGAAACGACCCGGGCTCTCTCAATGTCTCGCGTGTTCGCAAACGGTCGGCTGTTCTCGAAGAATCTGCCCCACCGCGGCCTGCTTGCTCCCGGGGGATCCCCCGCGGGGATGACAGGGTCAGAATCCGTTTCCTTGGTCAGTACTTTGTACGGATTCCTCGACATCATCTCGTGCCAGTCGAACCAGCTCCAGATGACTGCCATGTAGACGGAAGCAAGGGCCATGGCAGCGAGCCAATGCCCTTGGCCGAAGGGGTTGCGGATGATCTCTTGATAGAGGACCAGGCTCTGCGTGACGACCAGACCGAAGACGATCTGGACAAGGCGGACGAGATTCTCGGAGAGGAGGAACTCCTGATCGCCGTGCGGCGTCAAGTCTGCACCCGCTTCCTGAGCCATTTGCGTATGCCTAGCACCAGACCGATCTGGCTCACGCGCCGCCTTCCATCAGCACGATCCTCTCCCGGGAACCTGACACAAGCGCCGCGCCATGGTCGGCGACGTACTTCCGCCGGTCGCTGGGGAAGTAGAACCGCACTCGGTAGTCGAAGGCGGTGCCGATCGTGCCCCACGGGGGGCGCAGGTCTTCCGGTGGGCGTGCCGTCCGGACTCCCGTCATGCGCTGCCGCCATTCCTGCTGGAGGGTACGAACCTCAGGGAAGTGTTCGACGAAGAAGCGCGACACGGGCCCCTTCGTGTCCGCGAGCGCGCTCGTGAGCGACATCTAACTCTCGCTCTCCTCCATAGCCACGTCAACATCGGGGTCGATCGCGACCAGCACGGCCTCGGCGAGGCGCTGCTTTTCGGCTTCGAGGTACTTATCATCTGGCCGTGGCCTCGCCGTCTTCAGCTCGTGGTGCTGGAGCCACAGCGCTGCCGCGATCGGGTACAGGTATCGATTCGCACGCGTGTCCACAGCCTCCGGTGTGAGTGTGCGCGCCGCGAGTGCCTTGTCGAGAGCAGTGTAATGCCGGTTCACCCAGATGATCGTTTCCTCCGCGTCTTCGCTCACGTAGCCGACGGACAACGGGCCCATGCCGTTGTGGTCGGGCCATTGCTCACGGTTGACCCACTCGACGCGCGGCCCGGTCTCTGGCTCGGTCCCGGTCTCCTTCGGTTTCGCAGGCGGCGCCACGGCCACGGTCACGGCCACCTTGTCCGACAGGACGCCGTTCGCCGTGAGCAGGCTGGCGCGGCACACGTAGTCGTCGAGCGGCGCGTCCCCTTCGGCCTCGAAGTACCAACGGCTCAGCCCCCCAAGGAGCTTCGAGCGCATCGCGAGCTTGACCTTGTCGCCCGGGTCGTTCCCGTCCCACATGACCTTGAGCTCGTCGTCGTGCGCCGGGAGGTAGCCGTTCTTTGCATTGATCTCCACCCACACGTAGCCGCCGGCGCTCTGGTTCACGCGTACGGACTCCCGCTTGAAGAGCAGCTTCGTTGGGACGTTGGGCAGTTGCTTGTCGTCGGTGTCCCGGTGGCCCTTGGTCCCGGACGTGCCCTTCTTCTTGCCTTCGGCTCCGGTCTCGACGCCGCCCTTCCCCGCCTTGGTGAGGTCCTTCAGCTTCGTCTTGATGAACTTCGCCAAGCGCTTCCGGACCTTCTCGTTCGACACCGTCGTGCTCTTCGAGAGCAGCCGCTCCTTCTCTTCATGGTTGAGCGTCTTCAGCTTGTCGTCGTTCCTGAGGACGGACGCGAGGTGCTCGTAGATCCGGTTCAGCAGCTCGCTCTTGGTGCCGCGCTCCCGCGTCGTGGTGAACACCTCACGCTTCGCGATCGGCAACAGCGCGTCGGAGTCAATCTGCACGACCATGTTCTTGTAGAGGAACGGCAGCATCGCGTTGTCCTTGATCCACGCCCGCGACTCCGTGTCCTGCCGCTGACCGAAGAGCGTCATCGAGACGGCCGTCCTCGCCTCCACGTATCCGGCGGCCGGGTCTGACGTCTTCGTTGAATCCGCGGGACGTTGGAGCACCCAGTAGTTGAACACCACCGACCCGTACCGCGAGCCGAGGTCGAACTTGGTGCTGTCAGTGTGCACGACGTCGAGGTCACCGCGCGCCTTCTCGGGGCGCGCGAGGCGAGCTGCGTTGCCGATCACAATCCGGCTGCCGTACGTCTTCTCCTTCGCACGCTTGCCGGTGACCAGGAACGGCAGGACCGGATCGAATAGCGCCGCGTGGAGAAACTGCCAGATCCCCGTCGTGAACGGCCCCGTCCAGCCCTGGAGGTCGTATGCGACATGGATAATCCTCGTGCCGTGCTCGAACCCCGGGAAGAGGGAGGGGTCGAGCTCGAGGACCTCGTTGTCCGAGCCGACCAGGTACTTGTACGAGGGCAAGATCTGCAAAGCGGGGTCGGTCTCGTGCTCCTCCACGATCGTCCACCCAACCGTGTCCGGGGCCTCGCCCCGGTACTTCGGGTGGCGGCGGGAGATGACGATCGTCGCCACGCTGAACCCGTATGTCACGGCGCCACCCTGGCCGTACGTCCCCATCGTCCACGGCTGGCCGACCTTGTTCGACTCGTTCAACGACACGAGCGTGCGCGGGAAGTTTGGCGGGCTCTGACCGATGCCGCGATCCTCGGTCACCATCGTCGGTCGCTTCGTGTCCCCGCTCTCGTCGAGCCAGACCTGGGTCTTCTCGCCGAGTGCGCGGCGCGCCTTCTCGTCCATATCCGCAAGGCCACCCCTAGGGACCCCGTACCAGAGCTGCGCCGCTTCGCGCGGAGTGACCGGGGCATCGGCTGGGTGCTCGAAGTGCCCGAGGTCCAGCAGGGCATCCATCGCGTTCGTCACGCGCTCAACCAATCCGAGCGCCGGGTCGGATGCAACCCGAATCGTTCCGATGTTGTTCTCCCGGTCGCCGACCGACCGGAACCCGAGCGCGCCGTACACGCTCTTCGCCATCTGGATCAGCTTCTGCACGTCGGTAGGCGTTCTCGCATCCATCAGCGCGCGGGCCAGCGCCTTTTGGTCGACCTTCGTTTGTGCCACGTTCTTACACCTCTTTCGCTACGGGGCGACGGGGCGCCCGCTTCCTTCTCTTCGTGCTCTTCCGTTGGGCCGGGATCGCCCCGACGTGCTCCTCCAACCCGTACATCCCCCGCGCCGGTGACACGATGCCCGAAGCCTTCCGTAGGTGCACGATCAGGTTCACGGGCCGGCCCGCGCCCGGGATGTGGTAGCTCCGCCGCCCGAACTCAGCGTGGATCTCGTTGATGTGCAGCGGTCCTCCCGCCTCCCGAAGGATCTCCTCAGCCCGGTCACGCACGTAGTCGCCGATGCTCCCAGCCGGCTGGACAGACACCGCCCATGGGCGGGTGCCATCCTCCAACAACGTCTTTCCAGGTACTTCGAACGAGGAGAGGAGGTCCTTGAGCAGGGCCTGCCGAGCCTCGAGGCGGCGCTGCTTCTCCAAGAGCGGTCCCAGCCGCTCGTGCAGGCGGTCGAGGTCTTCCTGAACCGCTTCGATCCACTGAAGGACCTGTTCCCGCGAGGGCTCTCGCGCTTGCATGAGCGAAATGGTAACGCTGCTAGCTCGCTAGCGTCAAGGCTACGTACGACGTAGCACTGGGGCTAGCTACGAGCGTTTCACTATCCCGTCCTCGAACCGCCCCACCGAGCCCTCGAGGTACTCAGGGTTGAGCTCCACGGCGACCCAGGGTCGCCCGAGCTCTTCCGCGACCGCGCCAGTCATGTTGCTGCCGGCGAACGGGTCAAGGACGAGGTCGCCCGGCTCCGTGAGGAAGCGCACGAAGAAGTCCGGAACCTCGCGGGGGAACCGGGCCGGGTGCATCACCAGCTCATGGTCCCGGCAGAAGTCCTGATAGCGGCCCTTCGAGGTGGTGTTGCTCGTCTCGATGAGGTTCGGTGGGATCGCCCCGCCGTTGTTCGTCCCGAACTTGCTCCCGATCACATGCCCAGAGGGGCGCCGCCCGTCGTTGTAACCGAGGCGAAAGAGCTTCTGCATGCTCGCGCTGTACGGCTTGAGGACACGCCGGTTGTCGGCCTTCGGCTTCTCGGTCTTCGAGAGCCACCAGATCGGGGTGACCGCGTCCTTCACTCGACTCCGCTCGACGTTGACCCACTGCACCGGCGTCGGCAGCTTCGCCGTGTTTACCCAGTAGAAGTCCTCGGCGAGGTGGAAGCCCGCCTCCCTCACAAGCGCGACGAGTAGCTCGAACTGATAGATGGATCGCGTCGGACTGCCCTTCAACCACGCCCCCCCGATCTCGATGACGAGGCTGCCGTCCTCCTTCAACACCCGCTTGAACTCCTTCGCAAACTGAAGGAACCACTCGACGTACTCGTGCTCCGGGGGGTTGCCGTAGCGCTTCTTGCGGCGGAGGGCAAAGGGCGGCGATGTCACGATCGCCTGGACGCTTCCGTCTGGGATGGCGGGCAGCAGCTCAAGGGAGTTGCCGCAGTAGGCGGTTCCCTGCGGCGTTCGGTACCACTCCGAGTCGCGCAGGACTCTCTTTCGGAACCGAACCGTCATCATCTTCCCTTCATGGAACTACATCTGTGTGATTCTACCGTTCGCCTGTGTCAATCCCTTCTGGGCGGCACCCGTGGCGACAGGGCTGTCCCTCACGGGGGCCCTGCCGCCCCGATTGGGCCTCAACCGCAGATCAGCTCCCGCACCTGCCGCAAGAGCTCGGCGTCCCCGCCCGATACGGCCTGGCGAAGCTCGTCGTCGTGCGTAGGGCTGGGGTTGAGCACCGCGTCGATCAGGTCCCCGACCGGCGAACCCTGCTTGTAGACGCGCACCGGCACGTGCTGGTACTCGGGGAGCGCCTCCGGGTAGTGACTCAGCCCCAGTCCCTTCAGGGCCTTGCTGATGTTCGTCCTCACGTGGATGCCGAGGCGGCCGGCCCCGTGAGCATCGCGGATCTCCTGCATCGGCTCGGTCAGAACCCCTTGGTTCCTCTCCACCGCCTCGCGGAGTTCGTCGAGGGTGGCGTACTTCACGATATTCCTCCAAGCTCGGAGCCCATCTCCGTCCTAAGTTAGAATACCAACATAATCTCAGATCGGCAATCAAATCATGCCGGGTTCCCTCGAATCAGTGGGGATTTGTCGCCGACCTGGGGTCTCCGAGCGGTTCACGACGTGGCGCAGTCGCGGCCGCGGGCCGGCCGATGAAACCCGATACCCCCAGCACGCTCCGCCTCCTCCCCGCATGCCATGTGCAGATGTTCGTCGAGGAGGAGCGGGCCGCGGCCAATGCCATCGCCGGCCTGCTTGACGCGCTTTGCGGCGCCGCGTCGTTGACGACGCCGGATCGGTTGAGGTCTCATCCGATCCCCCCAAGGCGCCCGTCAGGGCGCGGGGAAGGAGGGGATGATGAGCCCGGCTGAACGGACCGCTCCCGTACCGTCGAACGCTGAGGCGCCCACTCGGGTCGCGCTGTACCTCCAGATCTCGACCGACGAGGAGCATCAGCCGTTCTCGTTGGAGGCCCAGGAGCACCGGCTCGGCGCGTTCGTCCCCACCCAGCCGAGCTGGGAGCACGTCAGGACGTACGTCGACCGAACGAGCGGTGCGTACGTGGACCGGCCCGGCCTCGCGGAAGCCCTTCGGGACGCCCGGATTGGCCTTTACGACGTGCTGCTCGTCTACCGGGTGGATCGATTCGCGCGGTCGCTCAAGGTACTCGTTCATCTACTCGAGGAACTTGACCAGGCAGGCGTGGCGTTCCGATCGGCCACGGAACCCATCGACACCTCCACCGCGACCGGACGGATGCTGGTGCAGCTCCTCGGTGTGTTCGCGGAGTTCGAGCGGGCTACCATCATCGACCGGGTGGTGGCGGGAATGGAGCGCAAGGCCGCGAGGGGCGGATGGCCCGGCGGTAGCCGCCCGTACGGCCTTCGCCTAGATGCCGAGGGCCGGCTCGACTGGGAGCCGACCGAGTTCCCTGTGGTTGAGCGGATCTTCACCCGCTACGCGATCGACCGTCATGGCGCCGTCACCATCGCCGGCGAGCTGAACGCCGACGGACTCCGCACGCGGGCCGGGAGGCTATGGAGCGCCAAGGTCGTCCTGGGGATGCTCCGCAACCGGGCCTACCTGGGCGAGGTGTCCTTCCGCGGGAGCTGGCACCGGTCGAGCCCGACTTCACTTCTCGATGCCGAGCTGTTCGAGAAGGCCCAGGCCCTGCTCGCTTCCCGCGGCGAGGGGTACGACCACCGCTTTGCCGACGCCCACCCCGGCTACCTTCTCACCGGGCTCATCACCTGCGGGCAGTGCGGGCGCCGGTACATCGGAACGGCGGCTACCGGCAAGCGCCACCGGTACCGCTACTACTCCTGCTGGTCCCGCCAGCGGTATGGAGCAGCAGCGTGCAAGGGTGAGCGGGTCCGCGCCGATGGGCTGGAGGCGGCCGTGTTCGCCGCCCTGGGCGATCTCTACGCCGACCCTAGTCTCATCGGCCGGGCCATCGACGTCCGCCGCCGACAGGCCGCCGTGGGCGCCCGTCAGCGCCGTGGCGAGCTCACGGCCGCCGACACTGAGCTGGCCAAGACGGAGGCTGCGGTCGAGCGCTACATGCACGCCTTCGAGAACGGCGCCGTGACCGAGGACATGTTCGGAGAGCGCGTACGCGAACTCGGGCGCAAGGCTCAGACTCTCCGAGCCCGACGGGCGGAGCTGGCCGCCGATGCTGAGATCGTGGAAGCACCCCTCCCGGCGCCGGAGGACCTCGATGAACTACGAAGCCGGCTCACCGAGGTTGCAGAGCGTGGCCCGGAGCCGATCCGCAAGACAGTCGCGCAAGCATTCGTCCATAGCCTCGTGGTGGAGGCCCGCGATCGCGTCCGTCCCACTTTCAAGATCCCATCAGGCCTGACAGTTAGCGACGGGGACGGAAACAGCGCGAAGCCCGGTCAGGTTGATGGGGTTCGCGCCATGACCCCTGAAGTGGACCCAGGGGGACTCGAACCCCCGACCTCTTGGCTGCCAGCCAAGCGCTCTACCAGCTGAGCTATGGGCCCGGGTGGCGCCGGGAAGTCTACCCGGAGGAGACCCGGCCGGGTTCCTCCCAGGCCACGCGCGGGGCGTCGGACCAGAGCCGCTCTAGGTCGTAGTACTCGCGCTCCTCCTCGCCGAAGACGTGCACCACGGCGTCGACGTAGTCAAGGAGCCACCAGCCGCCGTCGCCCTCCCCCTCCCGGCGGACCGGCCGCTCGCCGAGCTCGCGCACGGCCTTCTCGATCTCCTCCACGACCGTCTTGATCTGGCGTTCGGAGGACGCCGAGCAGATCACGAAGTAGTCCGTGATCGCGATGATCCCGGAGACGTCCAGGATCACGACGTCCTCGGCTTGCTTGGCGCTCGCGGCGCGGGCTGCCGCGAGCGCGATCTCGCGGCCGGGCACGACGGCGTTCGTGCGGGTCGTCACCGCGCGCGCTCGCCCGTCAACTCGAGAGGTCCCTCCCCACGACGATCGTGATGTCTCCGACCCCAGATGGTATCCGCGAGAGGCCCACCGTGCCGACCCCAAGGGCCTGCTGCGCGCTGCTGGCGGCCTCCAGGTCGTCCTGGCTCATCGCGATCACCTGGGTCGTCTTCGTGTCGAAGCGGTCGGCGTTCGTCGAGAGCACCACTCGGAATCCGAGCGGGACCAGGCGCCGCGCGACTGTCTCCGACACGTTGGGCGCCCCGCTGCCGTTCTGCACGATCACGCGCACGACCCGCCCCGACGTCCCGAACGCATGGGCCATCAGGGCGTCGAGGTCCTCGTACATCGGCACGCGCACGGTTCCGCCCACGATCTCGGAGGGGAAGGACAGGATGTCGGCGTCGCGGGCGGACCCCAGGATCTGCTGCACGCCTGCGAGACCGTCGGCCTCGATCAGGTCCCCCGACTGCAGAGCCGGCGGCGAGGAGACGAGCGCGGTGAGCACCACGTCCCAGCGCTCCGCGCCCTGCGCGCCCGGCACCGACAGGTACCGCGCCAGGTCCGCGCCTCCCATGCGCGCCTGACCGGGCCCGAACACGCGGTCTCCGACCGTGACGGCCTGCGGAAGGACGAGGGTGAGCCCCCCGGTCCTGGAGGCGATCGCGCCGAGCCGGCGCACGTCGGTGACGGCGTAGTGATCCACCCACATCCCGAGCGTGTTCGAGACGGCCACTCGCATCGGGTCGCCCGGGAGATCTCCCACCCCGGCCATCGAGGTCTGCCCCAGCCCCGGTGCCTCCACCGTGAGGCTCCCGGGGATCGGCAGTATCGCCGGAGCCGAGCCGCTCCCGATCACCGCGAGCAGCGGCTCCCTGCCGCCGCGGACAGATAGCAGGAGCGAGTCGACCTCACCGGCCGCGACGACGGCCTTCGGGGAGACCTTCGGGGAGTGCACGGGCGCGGCGCGCTCGCTCCCTCCCGGGAGCAGGAAGGAGAAGAGCCCGAACCCGACGAGGACCGCTATGACCACGCCCAGCCCGATCCACTGCCGGCGACGGCTGCGCGCCTGGGAGCGGCGCGTCCGCGAGACGCGCACCGCCGCCCGCGGCTCACGCAGGCCGAGGCTCACCGGTAGAGCTCCCGCTTCTCGATGTAGCTCTTCACGCCCTCGGGCACCAGGTACCGCAGCGGCCGCCCGTCGGCCACCCGCCGGCGGATGTCGGTGGAGGAGATCGCGAGCGCCGGCACCTGCATGACGGTTATCTCCGGATGAAGAGGCGGCGCGGCGGCCTCGAAGTGCGCCAGGTCGTAGCCCGGGCGCGTGGCGGCGATGAAGTGCGCCAGCTCGAACACCTCTTCGGGCTCGCGCCAGTGAAGGATCTCCAAGATCGCGTCCGCGCCGCTGATGAAGAAGAGCTCGGTCCCGGCCCCCGTCTGCTCGCGGAGCGAGCGCAGCGTGTCCGCCGTGTACGTGGCGCCCTCGCGATCGATCTCCATCCTGGACACCGAGAAGCGAGGGTTGGACGCCGTCGCGATCACGGTCATCAGGTAGCGGTCCTCAGCCGCGGACACGACCTCGTGCTCCTTCATCCACGGCCGGCCGGTGGGAACGAACAGGACCTCGTCGAGCCGGAGCTGGACCAGTGCCTCCTCGGCGGTCACGAGGTGCCCGTAGTGGATCGGATCGAACGTCCCACCCATGACGCCCAGGCGCTTGCCCATCCGAGCCATCCTACGGCTCGCCTGGGCCCGAACCGTGGAGGTCTCCCGACCACAGGCGCAGGTCCTCCAGGTGCTTGCGGTAGTGCAGGGGGCCCGACTCCTCGAACCACTCCCAGGCCTCGGCGGTCACCTCCGGTAGGAGCCGCCACGCCTCGAGCATCCTGACGCGGGACCGATCGAGGTACCCGCGCACCACGCCGGCCTCGATCTCTCGCGAGCGCACGAACTGGAGCCGGTTCTGCTCGTCGATCCAGGCCTTCGTGTCGACGCGACCGGCGAACGTGCCGAGCCGCATGGCCTCAAGCTGGTCGGCGCAATCGTCCATCCAGGCCGCCAGGTGGTACATCGCCACCTTCGCGGACCAGCCGTCGGGAGTGAGTCCGGGCTCCTCGACGCGCTCCGGGCTGAGCGAGGCGAGCGCCTCTTGGAGCTCGCGCCACGAGGCCTCCTCTTCGGCGGCCAGTCGCTCGGCGTCCGTCAGGGTCCCTCTTCCTCGGGGATGAACTCGAACACGTGCCCCGCGATCGCCACCTCGTCCCCGCGACGCGCCCCCGCCGCGGCGAGCTGCCGCTCCACCCCGGCCTTCACCAGCCGCTTCTGGAGCGCCGCCACCTCGCGCTCGTCCTTGAGGTTCGCGTCGCGAACCCACCGCTCGACGCTCCTTCCCTCCACGACGAAGCGGCCCGCCTCCCGGGTGATCGTGAAAGCGGGCCGAGCCGGGCGCAGCACGACGAAGGACCGGCGGGGAGGCTCCTCGGCCTCCGCTCGGGCGGCGAGCTCCCCGAGGTGGGCGCGGAGCGCCTCGATGCCCTCTCCGGTCACCGACGAGACGACCACGGCGGTGGGCGAGAGGCGCTCCGCGCCCGCCGCCGCGTCCTTGACAAGATCGGCCTTGGCGCCGACCACCACGGACGGCCGCTCCGAGAGCGCGGGGTCGTACGCCGCCAGCTCCGCGCGCAAGGTCGCGAGGTCGGCGACCGGATCGGGCGCCGAGAGGTCCACGACGAGCACCAGGGCCCCGCACCGCGTCACGTGTCGGAGGAACCGGTGTCCGAGGCCCTTGCCTTGGCTCGCACCGCCGATCAGCCCCGGAACGTCGGCCACCACGAACCGGCGATCCGCCTCGACCACCCCCAGGTTCGGGGTGAGCGTGGTGAACGGGTAGTCGGCGATCTTGGGCCGCGCCGCGGTGAGCTTGGACAGCAGAGTGGACTTTCCCGCGTTGGGCAGCCCGACGAGCCCGATGTCCGCGACCGTGCGGAGCTCCACGCGCAGCCGCTTCTCCTCTCCCGACTCCCCCGGCTCGGCGCTGCGCGGCACGCGGTTCCTCGGCCCGGCGAGCGCCGCGTTCCCGCGGCCGCCCCGGCCGCCGCGCGCCACGACCGCCCTCGCCCCCGCGCCGACCAGATCGGCAAGAGGGCCTTCTTCGTCGAACACGACGGTTCCGTCGGGAACCTCCACCACGCGGTCCTCACCGGTCGCGCCGTGGCGGTTCGAGCTGCGGCCCGGGTTGCCGTCGGCGGCGACCTGGTGGGGATGGTCGGCGAGCCAGGCGAGGTCGCGCACCCGCGAGGACACCTCGAAGGTCACGCTCCCCCCGGGACCGCCGTTGCCGCCGTCGGGTCCGCCCCTCGGCTTGAAGGGCTCGCTGTGCATCGACGCCGAGCCGTTGCCGCCCCGGCCGGCCTTCGCGAACACCGTGCACTCGTCGACGAATGCCATCACGGCAAGATTATGTGGTCGTCACCCGGCGCGACCCGCGAAGATTGGTCCGTGGTCGACGAGGCCGTGGTCTGGATGGTCCCGCTCCGCCACGGCGGGACCGTCGAGCACAAGGGCGTCCTGACGCTGGAGCCGGGGAGCCTCGTGTTCACGGATAGCCGGAGCGGCGAACGCGTCGAGATACCCCTCGCCGACATCAACAAGGCCCGGCGCGTCCGCGGGTCCCCGATCCTGATGGTCATCCTCGGGGACGGGCGTGCCAGGAGCGACGTCGCCTTCTACTTCGCGCAGCCGCCCCCTCTTCGTCCTCAGCCCTCCTCGGGTGAGCTCCGGCGGATCTTCGCCCCCCTTGGGAGCGGGGACACGACCTCCGAGCGCACCACCAAGAGGGTCAAGCGGTCGAACGTCGGGTACCTGAGCACCGCGAGCGCCGGCCTCAAGTCGCGGATCGAGGAGTGGGTGGAAGCGATACGGGCGGGGCGGCAGGGCGGCTAGACCGACAGGATCGAGGCGAACTTCCGGCCGCGGGACTCCGTGTACCGGACGGTACCCGCGCGCAGGGCGAACAGCGTGTCGTCGCCGCCCTTGCCGACCCCGTCGCCTGGGTGGATGTTCGTGCCCCGCTGGCGGACGATGATCGATCCGGCGGTGACCGTCTCGCCGCCGAACGCCTTCACGCCGAGCCGCTTCGACTCGGAATCACGTCCGTTGCGGGAAGACCCGCCGCCCTTCTTGTGCGCCATGCGTCCACCTTACCAACCGGCCCGCGGGGGCGTCTCCCGCAGGCGTGACTACTCCGAGGTCGCCTCCGCGGGCTCTTCGGCCTGGGTCTTCGTCGCGGGCGCCTTCTTCGGTGCTGCCGCGAGCCTCACCTCCTGGACCTCCAGGACCGTGAGCATCTGGCGATGTCCGGCCTTGCGCGCGTAACCCGACTTCGGCCGGTACTTGAAGACCTTGACCTTCTCGCCCTTCTTCTCGCCAAGAGGCGTCGCCGTGACGACCGCCCTCTCGGCCTCTTTCCCGACGTGGGTCTTGCCCTCGTCGTCCACGACCAGGATCGGGTGGAACGTGACCGTCTCGCCTTCGTGCACGAGCTTCTCGACCTCGATCACGTCGCCGGCCTTCACCTTCTGCTGCTTGCCGCCAGTCTTGATCACCGCGTACATGGCGCCTCCAGGGTCACGATCCGTAGTTGATGATGATGCCCCGACCCTCGCAGGTGGGGCACGTCTCGGAGAAGGATTCAACCAGACCGCCGGAGACGCGCTTGCGCGTGACCTGCATCAGGCCGAGCGGGCCGATCTCGAAGACCTGCGACCTGGTCTTGTCCAGGGCGAGGGCCTCCTTCATCGTGTCCTCCACCTTCCGCTTGTTCTGCTCCAGCAGCATGTCGATGAAGTCGATCACGATGATCCCGCCGATGTCGCGCAGGCGCAGCTGGCGGGCGACCTCCCCTGCGGCCTCGAGGTTGGTGTTGACCACCGTCTCCTCGAGGTTGGTCTTGCCCACGCTCTTGCCGGTGTTCACGTCGACGATCGTCATCGCCTCCGTGCGCTCGATCACCAGATAGCCGCCGGAGGGCAGCCACACCTTGCGGTCGAGGGCCTTGTGGATCTGCTCCTCGATGTGGTGCTCCTCGAACGCCGGAAGCTTGCCGGCGTGGAGCGTGATCTTCGGAGCCAGGTCTGGGGCGACCGCGTTCACGTACTCCATCACCTTCTCGTGCACGCGCGGAGAGTCGGTGACCAGGCCTCGGAACTCCTCATCGTTGAAGAGGTCGCGGACCACGCGGACGGTGAGCTCGGGCTCCTCGTACAGGACCGCGGGAGCCTTCGCCTTCTTCGCCAGCTTCTGGATCTCGTCCCACTCGTGGACCAGGCGGTCGAGGTCGGTGGCCAGGGCCTCCTCGGAGGCTCCCTCGGCGGCGGTGCGCACGATGATGCCGTGCTGCGCGGGCCTGATGTTCTTCATGATCGTCTTCAGGCGGCGGCGCTCGTTGTCCGGCAGGCGACGGCTGATGCCCGAGACCTCGGTGTTCGGGACCATCACGAGATAGCGGCCGGGCATCGAAATCTGAGCGGTGAGGCGAGCGCCCTTGCCGCCCATAGGGTCCTTCGTCACCTGGACCATCACCGCCTGTCCGGACTTCAGCACCTGCTCGATACGGGGCACGTGAGAGCCGCGGTCCAGGTCCTCGGGCGAGTAGTTGACCTCGCCCGCGTAGAGCACGCCGTTGCGGCCGCGGCCGATGTCGATGAAGGCCGCTTCCATGCCCGGGAGCACGTTCTGGACGCGGCCCAGGTAGACGTTCCCCACCATCGACTGCGCGCCCACGCGCGTGACGTAGTGCTGGACGAGATCGCGGCCCTCGAGCCCGGGCTTGGCGGCACCGGGCTTGGCGGCACCGGGCTTGGCGGCACCTCGGAGGCGGCGCGCGGCGGGCTTCTCTGCGGCGCCCTCCCCCGGCAGGGCGTCCTCGCGCTGGGAGTCAGCTTCGTCCGGCTCCTGGCCCTCCTCGACCTCGGGTGCCTGGGCGCCCGTGGACGAAGAAGGGCGCTTGCGGCCGCGGCCTCCGCGATGGCCCCTGCGGCGGCGCTTGCGGGCCCCCGTGGTTACCTCGGAGTCGGCGGGCTCTGCGTCGCCGGGATCTGACTCGCCCGCGGCGGCCCCCGAGGCATCCTCGGTCGCGGACGGCTTCGGCGCACGGGGCGCGCGCTGTCTGGGCGAGGCGGTGCCGGAAGCTGCGCGGCGGGGACGAGCCTCAGCCGTGACGGCTTGCTCGTCGTCGCCCCCGGCCCCGCTCTCAGCGTCGGTCTCGGCGTCTCCGGCCTCACCGCCGGCGCCCGGGGTGGCCGGCCTCGACCCGCTCCGGCCTCGACCTCCTCGGCGGCGCCTGCGGCGCGCCGAGGAGGTCGTGGTCCCGGGCGCCGGCGGATCTTCTCCGCCGGTCGACGGTACGGGTGAAGGTACGGGGGGCTGGGTCGCCGGCGCTTCCTGCGCGGCGACCTCTGTCGGATCGGTCATGCGAGCTCCCTTCGCTCGTCGCGAGGGGGCGCGGCGGAGTCGGAGGTCTGGGCGGGGCCTCGCGTCGTCGCGATGCACCCTGGATGTCGCCGCCCTGCGCGCCGGCCATGGGCCGGTAGCGCTGGGCTCCGCGCGTGATCGCGCACCCGGAAGTCCTGTCCTGCGCTGCTGCCTCGACCCTCGGCTCGCCGGCGTTTCCGGGGCCCGGAGGGTCGTGGCGCGCGCCACCTCGGTGGTTGCTCCCGCCGGTACGCAGGATGCGGGCGGCGGGCACGTCTTTCGAAGAGCATAGCATCGCAGGAGCTCCGGCCGACCATCCGCGGTTCCGCAGCCGGACAGACCCCGGTGAGTTCCTTTCGCGGAAGGGCCGCGGGCTAGTCCGAAGGGCCCAACCGTGGTGGGCGGTTGCGGGACCACGAAACGGCTCTCCGCTGGATACACCCACCGAACGTCTCCCCCCGACACTTCTAGGGATGGTCCGGCTCACTTCCCCTCGCCCCCCGGTCGCGGCGTCCGCTCGCGTGCGGGTCCTCGTGGTGGACGACAACCCCGGCTTCCGCGAGTCGCTCGTGA
>JACQDK010000068.1 GCA_016201135.1 Actinomycetota bacterium | reverse complement strand
ACCTTCGCGGCTCGGTCGCGGTCGCCAACTACTTCCTCACCAGGTCCACGATCTGTGCGCCCATGATCCACGTGATCGGGATCATGCTGGCGACGAAGAGCGCGAGCGTCGCCATGCTCAGCGCGCGGATCCGAGTCACGAGGCTCGGGAAGAAGTCGATCAGCATGATCTTCACGCCGTTCAGGGCGTGGTAGATGACCGCCGCCACCAGCCCGAGCTCCAGCAGGCGCACGACCGGGTTCTCGTAGACGGCGACGACGCGGTTGTAAGCGCCCGGGCCCCAGCCGACCACCGCCGTGTCCACGACGTGCGCGAACAGGAACAGGATGATCGCGACACCGGTGACGCGGTGGGCGAGCCAGGAGTACTGCCCCTCGTGCCCCTTGTAGTAGGAGCCGTAGTCGCTCTTCCTGCGTGAGGTCCTAGTCGCCACGTTCCCTCTCAGCGTATCGCGGCGCCCGCCCAAGTCCGTTGGGCCGGACCCTCCAGCGGGCCGCGCGGAGTCTACTTCAGCCCGGCGGGGCCCGACCCGGTGCGGTCATCCGGCCCTGATAGGGGTGGCTCCCAGAGGTCTTCCGTCATTCGATTTGGAGCGGTGGTCGGATCCTCGGCGGATCCTCGAGAGGCGCGAAGGCGTCCTCACCTCCGTCTGTGGCAGCGTTCGGCTCGCCGGCTTCATCGATCGACGCGTCGGGGTCGGCCAGGCCCTGGACCCACGAGATTCGGGAGAGGCGCCGCTGGTGTCGCTCGCGCACGATGAGCGGGATCCCTTCGCCTTCCGTTTCCGCAGTCACTCGATCCGAAGCGCGACCATGAGCCCGTCGCGTATCGGATCGACCACCGACAGGTAGTGCTCGTCGGCGGCGATCATCGCGTTGTGCTCCACGATCGCGGGCGTCCGCTCGTCGGGGTCCCGCCCTGTCACCCGGCCGTACCAGAGCACGTTGTCGCAGAGGTAAAGGCCGCCCACCCGGACCCGCCCGCGCGCGGCGCGCCAGGCGTCCGGATACCCCTCCTTGTCGATGTCGTTGTAGACGACGTCGAAATCTCCCTCGAGCGCGCCGAGCGACCCAACCGCGTCGCCCACGTGGAACGAGACGGGCCCGGCGAGTCCGGCGCGGCCGAGGTAGTCCAGCGCCTTCCTCTGGTTCTCCGGGTCGCCGTCGGTGAGATGTAGCTCGCCGCCGGGACCGACGGCCTTCGAGAACCAGTAGCCGCTGTACCCGAAGCCGCTGCCGAGCTCAACGACCCGGCGCGCGCCGACGGCCCGGGCGAGCACCTCGAGGGTCGCTCCAACGGTCCGACCCACGATCGGGAACCCGCGAGCCTCCGCCTCGGCCTCCATCTCGAGGAGCACGGGCTCGTCGTGCCGGTCCAGGAGCGATCGGACGTAGTGCTCCACGGCGGGGTCGACGATGTCCACGCGAGGACGATAACCCGGCCGCGGTACGCTTCGTCCATGGCAGACGGGCGCCGGGTTACCGACTCGGGGATCGAGCTGAAACCCGTGTACACGGCCGAGGACCTGGCCGGCTGGGATCCGGCGAGCGAGCTGGGCGTCCCCGGAGAACCTCCTTTCACCCGGGGCATCTACCCCAACATGTACCGGGGCCGGCTGTGGACGATGCGCCAGTACGCGGGCATGGGCACGGCGGCCGAGACCAACGCCCGCTTCCGCTACCTGCTCGAGCACGGGCAGACGGGCCTGTCGGTCGCGTTCGACCTTCCGACGCAGATGGGTCTTGACTCCGACCACGTGCGCGCCGAGGGCGAGGTCGGAAAGACCGGCGTCGCCATCGACTCGATCGAGGACATGCACCGCCTGTTCGAGGCGATCCCGCTCGATCAGGTCTCGACCTCGATGACGATCAACGCGACCGCCGCGATCCTGCTGCTGCTCTACGAGCTGGTCGCCGAGGAGCGCGGGATCGCGAGCGATCGCATCAGCGGGACGGTCCAGAACGACCTTCTGAAGGAGTACGCGGCGCGCGGCACCTACATCTACCCGCCCAAGCCCTCGATGCGGATCATCACCGACCTCTTCGCCTACTGCGGCGAGCGGATCCCCAGGTGGAACACGATCTCGATCAGCGGATACCACATGCGCGAGGCCGGTTCGACCGCCGCGCAGGAGGTGGCGTTCACCCTCGCGAACGGCATCGCGTACGTGCAGGCGGCGATCGACGCGGGCCTCGAGCTGGACGACTTCGCGCCCCGCCTCTCCTTCTTCTTCGCCTGCCACATGAACTTCTTCGAGGAGATCGCGAAGTTCCGCGCGGCGCGGCGGATGTGGGGGCGGATCATGACCGAGCGATTCGGGGCAAGGGATCCGAAGTCGGCGATGCTGCGGTTCCACACGCAGACCGGCGGCGCCACCCTCACCGCGCAGCAGCCCGAGAACAACATCGTTCGCACCGCGCTTGAGGCCCTCGCCGCGGTCCTCGGCGGCACGCAGTCGCTGCACACCAACTCGTTCGACGAGGCCCTTGCCCTTCCTACCGAGCAGAGCGCGAAGATCGCGCTGCGGACCCAGCAGATCGTGGGCTTCGAGACCGGCGTTGCAGCCACGGCCGACCCCCTCGGCGGCTCGTACTTCGTCGAGGCCCTCACCAACGAGATCGAGCTTCGCGCGCAGGAGTACCTGGAGAAGGTCGATGGTATGGGCGGGGCCGTGGCCGCGATCGAGGCAGGCTTCTACCAGGACGAGATCGCGGACGCGGCGTACCGGATCCAGCAGGGGATCGAGAGCGGCGAGCGGGTGGTGGTGGGCGTGAACCGGTTCCAGGATCCCGAGGAGCAACCCGTCGACATCCAGCGGATCTCCGAGGAGGAGGTGGCCGGCCAGCTCGACAGGCTCCGCGCGCTCCGCGCGTCGAGGGACGGGGCGGCGGTCGGCCGGACGCTCGCGGAGGTGGAGTCCGCCGCCCGCGGCCGGGACAACCTGCTTCCTCCGATCAAGGAGGCCCTGCGGGCTCGCGCCACATTGGGGGAGGTCTCCGACGTGTTGCGCGAGGTGTTCGGCGAGTACCGCCCTCGGCGCTGAGGGAGCCCTTGCCGCCGCATCCGTCGGGTAAGCTCGGGCGCGATGGACGTCGCGGTGATCGGAGGCACGGGGGAGGAGGGCTTCGGCCTCGCCCTCCGCTTGGGCCGTGCCGGGCACCGGGTCGTGATCGGCTCGCGCTCGGCCGAGAAGGGCGCCGGCAGGGCCTCCGACGCCCTGAAGATCCTGGGCGGCAACGCCACCGTCGAAGGCACCACGAACGAAGAGGCCGCCGCGCAGGCCGAGGTCGTCTTCGTGACGGTTCCCTTCGCCGGGCAGGCGGACATCTACCGGGCGATCAAGCCGGCGGTGGCGCCTGGAAAGGTCGTCGTGGACGCCACGAGCCCCCTCGCGACCGCGGTGGGGGGCCGCGCCTGGCAGGTCCTGCGCCCTTGGCAGGGGAGCGCCGCCGAGCAGGCGAAGGCGATCCTTCAGAAGGGCGTGCGCATGGTGGCCGGGTTCCACACGATCGCGGCCGAGGCGCTGCAGGACCTGGACAAGCCGATCGAGTCCGATGTGCTGGTATGCGGCTCCGATCCCGAGGCCAAGGAGATGGCTGGAGCCCTGATCGAGGACATCCCCAACCTGCGCTGGGTGGACTGCGGCGGCCTCGACATGGCGCGGATCTCCGAGACCCTGACGGCGCTCATGATCGGCGTGAACCGGGCCTACAAGGTTCACGACGCCGGGTTCCGGATAGTGGGACGCGACGCGTGGGGGCCGCCGGCCAGGTGACCTGCCCCGGAGGGCCGGTCCGCATCGACGACACGTCGCTCTGGGTGGTCCCTCGCGGTCCCGGCGACGGCTATCCGCTGATGGTGCTGCACGGCGGTCCGGGGCTCGACCACCACGAGTTCGCCGACTACCTGGACCCGCTCGCCGACGACGGCATACGCCTGCTCCTGGTCGACCTCCGCGCGAACGGCCGGTCGGAGAAGCCTCCGGCGCACACGTGGACCCTCGAGCGCATGGCCCAGGACGTGATCATGCTCGCCCGCGCGCTGGATCTCGAGCGCTACGCGGTGCTCGGCCACTCCTTCGGCGCGCTGGTGGCCCTGCAGAACGCGGTCGACTACCCGGGCATGGCCGCCCAGGCGATCGTCTCCGGGGGCGTGCCCTCGATGCGATGGCTCGCCCAGGCCGTCGAGAGCAACCTCGCCGCCTTCGAACCGGAGGACCTGCGCAGGCAGGTGATCGCGTCGTGGGAGCGCGAGCTCTCGGTGGAGACGCCGGAGGGATTCCGCGAGCTCTGGCGGGACCAGCTGCCGTTCCACTTCGCGGATCCTTTCGACCCGAGGATCCAGGAATACCTCTCGCTGACGAAGGACACGGTGTACGCGCCCGAGATCCTGCGGGCTTTCGCGGCATCGAGCTACGGAGGGATCGAGGTCGAGGACCGGCTTGCGGAGATCCGGTCGCCGGTGCTCGTGCTCGCCGGGCGGCACGACCGGACCTGTCCGCCCGAGGCGGCCGTGGCGATGGCGGAGGCGATGCCCCTCGGCGAGCTGGTGGTGTTCGAGCGGAGCGGGCACATGACCTTCGTCGAGGAGACGGAGGCCTACCTCGGCGCCGTTCGAAGCTTCCTGCAGCGCAGCAGCCTTCGTTAGGGGACCGGCGCGGTCTCTCCCACGGCCTCCCGACCGCCGGACGCGCTCCCGGCGGGGGCCTTCTCGGCGATCGCGGGGGCGGGCAGCAGCATCCGACTCGCCAGCGCTCCCACCACGAGCAGGAGCCCAGAGAGTGCGAGGACCGACGGCACGTCCATGACACGCCCCAGGAACGCCGCGGCCGCCGCACCGAGCAGGTAAGCGACGTCGAGCGTCGCCTCCGTCGCCGCGAACACCCTGCCGCGCAGGGCGTCGGGCGTCCGCTCCTGAAGCAGCGACTCGTAGGAAACGGTTCCCACGGCGTTGGCGGAGCCCGCCAGCAGCCACGCGAGCAGGACCGTCGCGAAGTCATGGGTCCGGGACACCGCCACGACCGCCAGGCCCACGATGAGGATCGCGATCGGCAGCAGCTTCTCGCGCGCCCACCGCCGCGCGAGCGCCGGCGCCGCGATCGAACCCAGGAGCATCCCCATGCCCCATGCCCCGGTGATGAGCCCGAAGATCGTGGCGGCGCGCGAGACCGTCTTGCCCTGGGCCAGCACCTCGCGAACGAACGGGTACTCGATGGGGGCCTTCGTGGCGGCGCCGAACAGCACGAGCCCCATCACGATCAGCACTCCTCGTGGCAGGCGCGTCCGCACGACGTACCGGATCCCCTCTCTCAGGTCGTCGAAGGCCGAGCTCTTCGTCGGCCCGCCGGGGCGGGAGGTCACCGGCAGCTTCGTGCTGCCCACGAGCAGGGCGGACAGGCCGAACGACAGCGCGTTGAACGCGAAGAAGGCCTGCGGCGAGATCCGGCCGACGAGCAGGCCGCCGACGGCGGGGCCGGCGAGGATCGCGAAGTGGAAGGTCGCGGAGACCGTCGCGTTGGCCGCGACCACCTCGCCCTCGCCAACGACGTTCGGGATCGAAGAGAAGAGGCTCGGCTGGAAGATGGCCCCCAGTCCTCCGAGGAACGCCGCCACGATGCAGAGCTGGAGGATCGAGGGGGTCTGCGCGAGCAGGAGGGCCGCGACGACCGCGAGGCGCGCGAGGTCGGCGCCGACCATGAGCCCCTTCCGGGAGCGGCGGTCGGCGAGCGGTCCCGCGAAGAACGTTCCCACTATCGCCGAGGGGATCAGCTGGCTCACGAGCAGCAGGGCGAGGAGCGGCACCGCCTTCGCCGGCCCGTAGCGCTCGGTGAGGGAGACCTGCACGAAGAACACGTACGCCCAGTCGCCCAGGTTCGAGATCACCTGGGCTCCGCACAGGCGGACGAAGCTCGGCCGCCTCGTGAGCTGAGCGAACTGGCCGTCGCCCGACGGCACCAGCAGCGATCCCGTGGCACGATGCAGCATGACGAACGTCCCGACGCCGACGCACACATCGCCCACGCTGAAGACGTTCGCGAGCGGTATCGAGCTCGGGACCGCGAACACGTCGCCCAGGAACGCGAGTCGCGGATGGGCTATCGCCACGGAGTTCGAGAAGAGCGCGCCCGCGGCGGGCACGCCGGCCGTGGCGAGGGCGTGGGCGGCGGCCGGCATCACTCCGCCGTTCGCGGCGATCACGAGGAGATTCAGGCCGCCCCCGAGGCCGATCAGCCAGATCCCCGGGGCACGCCGGTTCAAGAGCAGGAACACGGCCGCCAGGGCGTAGGAGCCGATATGGATCGCCGCCCGCCACTGCGTGGGCGGCCCCTTCAGCGCGACCGCCAGGGCGAGCTGCATCGCGAAGGCGACGACCAGGATCCACACGGCCCGGAACCGCAGCCCGCCGAGCAGCTTGAGGCGCCCGCGGAACAGCGGCACGGTGACGAGCGCGATGGCGGCGACGGCGACGAGGAGCATGTATTGGTCCCGAGGCGAGCGTACCCCGAGGCACGGCCGCCGTGACCGGGAAGAAGGGACGAACTTCCCGTCGGCCGCGCAAGGGGCGGCTCGAGCCGGTGTCCTCCTTTCGGCCTAGGCCGAGGCCCCCACTGGGATCCTTCGCGGGGGTGGAAAAAGTGATGCTTCCGGCCGAGTGAGCGGCTCCTGCCTCGGTGCTACGGTTTCTGTGTCGGAACGCCGAGAACCATGGAGAACGCTGGAGAGCTCGAGAGGAGGTGAGCGATCGATGGAATCCACGCGAAAGATGATCCTGCGCGTCGTGTACGCCGTTGCAGCGGTTGGGATGCTCGCGGCACTCCTCGGCGCCGGACGTAAGTGGTGATCGCCGTCCCCTAGATAGAAACCGGGCGAGTCGTGATCCGGCTGCCCGCCCCCTCCTCCTGATGGAACCAGGGTGAACTCAGCGCGCCGTACCCTTCTGGTCTTCCTCGGCTCCGTCATCGCAGCCGGAGGCGCCGTCACGGCGGCGGCCGTCGCCCGCGGTGCCGGGGTTCTCTCCTCCGCGCCCCTCTTCTTCTGGCTGATCGCAGCGCTGCTGGTGATCGCCGAGTTCTTCCCCATCTACGTCCCGCGACGCGAGCAGCAGGTGGACGAGATCACGGTCTCCTCGTCCTTCGCGTTCGCGCTGTTGATCGGGTTCGGCGCCGCGCCGACCATCCTCGTGCAGGCGATCGCGTCCATCGCCGCAGACGTCGCACGCCGCAAGCCCTGGTGGAAGGTCCTTTTCAACGCCGGGACGTACGCGGTATCGCTGGGCGCGGCGGGGTTCATGTACGCGGCGCTCGGGGGGACGACGCGCGTGACGACCGTCTCCCTCGCGGCCACCCTTGCGGCCGGCGCGGTCTTCGTGCTGCTCAACGTGACGCTGGTGAGCGTCGGGGTGTGGCTGGCTCAGGGTGTCTCCCTGCCGGCGTACGTCCTGCGCGAGCTGGGGTTCGAGGCGTACACGATGCCCGTGCTCGTGGCGCTGTCACCGGTGATCGTGGTTGCCGCCGAGCGGAGCCCCCTCCTCGTGCTGCTCGCGGCGGCGCCCGCGGCTGCCGTCCACTGGGGCACTAAGCTCGCGGTAGCCAACGCCCAGCTCGTCGCGCGCCTTCAGGGCTCCCTCGACGAGATGACCGAGCTGAACCGCCTGAAGGACGACTTCGTCGCCGTCGTCTCCCACGAGCTGCGTACGCCGCTCACGTCGATCCAGGGCTACATCAAGACGCTCGTGCAGCTATGGACCGAGCTCGACGACGACCAGCGGACCTCGTTCCTGGAGGCCGCCGACCGCCAGAGCGATCGGCTCCGCCGCCTCATCGAGCAGCTGCTGGTGGTCTCGCGGCTCGAGTCCCACGTGGAGCCGCTCGTCGTGACGCGGATCTCGCTCACTCGCCTGCTCGCTCACGTGGTCGACGAGCTCCGTCCTCGCGCTCACGGGCACACCTTCGACATCCGGATCCCTCCGGAGGTTGCCGTCTTGGACACGGACGAGGGCAAGCTGCACCAGATCCTCTCTAACCTGATGGAGAACGGGCTCAAGTACTCGCCTGCCGATACCCGGGTGACGGTGAAGGTGGAGCCGAGCCTCCACGGCGTCGTCCTGACGGTGCAGGACGAGGGCCCGGGGATCCCGCAGGACCAGCACGACAAGGTCTTCGAGCGCTTCTACCAGGTGGACCAGTCGACCACGCGCCGCGTGGGAGGCACCGGGCTGGGCCTGTACATCTGCCGGAGGATGGCGGACGCGATCGGGGCCCGTCTCTGGCTCGCCAGGTCTGACGCCACGGGCTCGGAGTTCTCGCTCTTCGTCCCCGAGCGTCCGCCCGAGGCGGTCGAGGAGCCGCTGTCCGGCGCTCCTCGCCTGGCTCAGTCGATGACGGCGAGCGTCTGACCGGTCTCGACGACCTGGCCCGCACGGATCGGCAGCTCCGTCACCTCACCGTCGCGGGTCGAGGCGAGTCGACCTCGACGAGGATGTCGGCCGGCCGGCCGGCCGCCGGAGCCTGCGGCTGAAGCTCCAGCTGCGACGGGAAGTCCACCTTCGCGAGCGCGCGCTCGAGCCAGGTCGTCGTGTGGGTGCCGGACCTGAACTCCGGGGATTCGAGCACCCAGCGGTGGAGAGGGATGGTCGTGGGGACTCCCTCCACCGCGTACTCTTCGAGCGCCCGCAACATGCGGCGCCGGGCGAGATCACGGTCCTCGGCGGACACGATCAGCTTCGCGAACATCGAGTCGTAGTCGGCGGGGACCTCGCCCCCGGAGTTGATGCCGGCGTCGACCCGGACGAAGGGGCCGGCAGGTTCCTCGTACCGCGTGACCCTGCCGGGCCCGGGTAGGAAGTTGCGGCCGGGATCCTCCGCGTTGATGCGGCACTGGATGGCGGCGCCGCGCGGGGCGCCGTCCAGGCGGAGCGTCTCGCCTAGTGCCGTGCGGATCTGCAACGACACCAGGTCGTACCCTGTGACCATCTCGGTGACGGTGTGTTCCACCTGCAGCCGCGTGTTCATCTCCAGGAAGAAGAAGGAGCCGTCCTCGTCGACGATGCACTCGACGGTTCCCGCGTTCACGTAACTGGCCTCGCGCGCGAGCGCGATCGCGGCGTCGCCGATCCTCGTGCGCAGGGCATCGTCGACGACGGGCGATGGCGTCTCCTCGATCAGCTTCTGGTGGCGGCGCTGGACCGTGCAGTCGCGCTCGCCCAGGAACCACACGTTGCCCTGGGCGTCGGCCATGATCTGGGCCTCAACGTGGTGCGCGCGGTCCACGTACCTCTCCAGGAAGACTTCGGGCCGGCCGAAGTAGGACTTCGCCTCGCGGGATGCGCGCCGTAGGGCCTCCTCCAGGTGCTCGGGGCTCCGCACGACGTGCATGCCCTTGCCCCCACCGCCGAACGCGGCCTTCACGACCAGCGGGAACCCGATCCTTTCCGCATGCCGCTTCGCCGCCCTGATGTCCACGGCCTCCGACGTCCCCGGCACGATAGGCACGCCGGCCGCGTCCGCGGCCCGGCGTGCCGCGGCCTTGTCGCCCATCGACTCGATGGCCTCCGGAGAGGGTCCGACGAAGGTGAGTCCGGCGGAGGCCACCGCCTGCGCGAACTGGGCTCGCTCGGCCAGGAACCCGTAGCCGGGATGGATCAGAGTGGCCTTCGAACCCCGCGCGGCGTCGAGGATCGCGCCGATCGACAGGTAGGAGTCGGCTGCGAGCGCCGGTCCGATCCTGTGGGCCTCGTCGGCCATCTCGACGTGCATGGCGTCCCGGTCCGCGTCCGAGTAGACCGCCACCGACGGGATGCCCATCTCGCGGCACGTCCGGATGATCCGGACGGCGATCTCTCCGCGGTTGGCGATCAGGACCTTGGGTTTCTTCGGCACGTCTGGCCCGCGATAATCGGTGACCCCTTCAGAGGAGTCAAACGTTGCTCTCTTCGTCCGGACTCGAGCG
>JACQDK010000070.1 GCA_016201135.1 Actinomycetota bacterium | reverse complement strand
CCGCTGCCGCCGCTGCCGCCGCTGCCGCCGCTGCGGCCGTCGCGGAACCGGCGGCCGCGCGGCCGGTCGCCCCCGCGGTTGCCGCCCCCGCCCTCTCGCGGACGGCGCTCGCCGCCCTCGGACGCCTCGGCCTTCTCGCCTTCGGGCACCTCCCACTCTGGGCCGACCGGCTTCAAGCTGATCTTGCCCTGCGGGTCGATGTCCTCGACCAGGACGGTGAGCCTGTCTCCCTCCCGCACGGCCTCCTCGACGCTCTGCAGGCGCTTGCCGCGCCCGAGCTTCGAGATGTGAACGAGCCCGTCACGGCCGGGGACCAGGTTCACGAACGCGCCGAACGTCATGATCTTCACGACCGTCCCCTCGTAGGTCTCGCCCACGAGCACCGGACGTGGGTTCGCGATGTCGTCGATCATGCGCGCGGCCTCGTCGGCCCCAGCGCCCTCGCGGGAGCCGATGAACACCGTTCCGTCGTCCTGTATGTCGATGTCGGCGCCTGTGAGCGCGATGATCTCGTTGATCCGCTTGCCCTTGGGCCCGATCACCTCGCCGATCTTGTCCACGGGGATCTGGATCGTGATGATCCGCGGCGCGATCGGGTTCACCTCTGAGCGCGGCACGGGGATCGCGGCGAGCATCACGTCGAGGATCTTGAAACGGGCATCGCGCGCCTGCTTCAGAGCGTTCGCCAGGACGTCGCCGGGCAAGCCGGTCACCTTCATGTCGAGCTGGATCGCGGTCACGAACTCGCGGGTTCCGGCGACCTTGAAGTCCATGTCGCCCAGCGCGTCCTCGGCCCCCAGGATGTCGGTGAGCGTCACGAACTTCCCGCCCTCGGCGATCATCCCCATCGCGATGCCCGCGACCGGCGCCTTGATCGGCACCCCGGCGTCCATCAACGAGAGGGTCGAACCGCACACGCTCGCCATCGACGTCGAGCCGTTCGATCCCAGCACGTCGGACACCAGGCGCAGCGCGTACGGGAACTCCTCCTCGGGCGGGATGACCGGAACGAGGGCCCGCTCCGCGAGCGCGCCGTGGCCGATCTCGCGGCGGCGGGGCGAGCCGACGCGGCCCGTCTCACCCGTGGAGAACGGCGGGAAGTTGTAGTGGTGCATGTACCGCTTCGAGTCCTCGGGATCGAGCGTGTCGATCATCTGCGTCATGCGCAACATCCCGAGGGTCGTGATGTTCAGCACCTGCGTGTCACCGCGCTGGAACAGAGCCGACCCGTGGGCCCTCGGAAGCACGCCGACCTCGGCCGAGAGCTGCCGCAGGTCCGCGGGGCCGCGGCCGTCCAGGCGCACGCCCTCGTCGATCACGCGCGCCCGCATGACCTTCTTCTGCAAGGACTTCCACGCGGGACCGAACTCGCCGGAGCGCGCCGCGAAGGCCTCCTCGCCCAGCGTGGCGGCGGCGTGGGCCCTCGCCTCCTCCTTCAGCCGATCGAGCGCCGCCTCGCGCTCGACCTTGTCCGCGACGATGGCGCCCTCGAGGCGCCCCTTCGCGAACGAGCTGAGGGCCTCATAGAGGTCCTGGCCGTAGAGCGGCGTGGGCGTGAAGGGCTTCGGCTGCGCGTTCAGCTGCCCGAGGAACTCCAACTGGAAGCCGATCAGCTCGTCGATCGCGCGCTTCGCGGCCTCGATGCCCTCCGAGACGACCTCCTCGGTTGGCGCGGTGCCCGAGCCGGACTCCAGCAGCCGCCACGTCTCGTCGGGGGCCTCGCCCTCGATCATCAGGACGTCGATCGCGCCCTCGTCGTTGCGACGGCCGGCGACCACCACGTCGAACGTGGCCTCGTCGATCTCCTGGAACGTCGGGTTGATCACCCACTCGCCGCCGATCAGGCCCATGCGGATCGCGCCGACGGGACCGTCGAACGGAAGACCTGCGATGCAAGTGGCCAGGGACGCCCCGTTCATCGCCGGGATGTCATACGGGTTGGCCATATCGAACGAGAGCACGGTGATGACCACCTGCACCTCGTCGCGGTAGCCATCCTTGAACGTCGGGCGCAGCGGCCGGTCGATCAGCCGGGCGGTGAGGGTCGCCGTCTCTGACGGGCGGCCCTCGCGCCGGAAGAAGCTGCCGGGGATCTTCCCGGCCGCGTACATGCGCTCCTCCACGTCGATCGTGAGCGGGAAGAAGTCGATCCCCTCACGGGGGTTGGAGCTGACGCAGGTCGCCAGGATCTGCGTGTCTCCGAGGGTGACCCTCGCGGCGCCTTCCGCCTGTAGGGCGAGCTTGCCGGACTCGAAGGTCAGGGTTTGGTTCCCGATCTTCCGGGACAGGGTGGTGGCCATGGGCCGGTTCCTCCTTGGGGAACGGGCGCGGGCGCTCGTGCGCCTCGCGCAGCTTCAGGAGACGGGCCGGCCGGTTGTCAGTGGTGGGCCTCCGAACTCGGGGTTCAGGGGTCCGCGACTGAGAACCGACCGCGGGCTTCCGCCTCCGGGACGGTCGGTGGTTCCTGAAACATCCCTCCTCACGAGAAGGTACCCCTCGGGGCCCTTCCGGGTCTTGCTATCGACGGAGACCGAGCTTCGCGATCAGCGCCCGGTACCGATCGATGTCCTCGTTCTTCAGGTACTCGAGCAGCCTGCGACGACGCCCGACCATCTGGAGCAGGCCGCGCCTGGAGTGATGGTCGCCCTTGTGCATCTTCAGATGCTCGGTCAGGTCGGCGATGCGGCGCGAGAGCACCGCGATCTGCACCTCGGTGGAGCCTGTGTCGCCCGTGGAACGGGCGTGCTCCCTGATGATCTGGGTCTTGTCTTCCGTGGTGAGCGCCATAACCAGGGGAAAGGTTACCAGAGGGGGTGCTCCCGCCGTCTCCGGGGCACGGCGGCGAAGTGGGCCGCGCCCGTCTACCGGTCGGGAGACCTGACGATCTGGCGGGTCCGCTCGACGTCGCCTGCGATCGCCCTCACGAGATCCTCCGCGCTGTCGAACCTGATCTCGTCGCGGAGTCGCTCCCAGAACTCCACGGCGAGCGGCTGACCATGCAGGTCGTGCCCGTCGTAGTCGAGCAGGAACGCCTCGACGTGGAGGGGCTCGACCCCGAAGGTCGGGTTCGTGCCCACGTCGATCGCGGCGAGGTACCTGCGGCCTCCGGACAGCTCGGCCGCGCCGGCGTAGACACCCGGCCCGGGAAGCAGGAGCCGGGGCCGGGTGCGAAGGTTCGCCGTGGGGTAGCCCAGGTCGTGGCCGCGGCCCGAGCCGGCAACCACCTCTCCGTCGAGCACGAAACGCCGGCCGAGGGCCGTGACGGGCCATGCGAGGTCGCCGGCCGCGAGCGCAGCCCGCACCGACGACGAGGAGACGGTCTTGTTCCCGACCTGGACCAGTGGCACGGCCTCCGCCGTGAGGCCGTGACGCGCTCCCATCTCCCTCAGGGTCTCGACGTTCCCCATGGCCTTGTGACCGAACGTGAAGTTCACGCCCATCCGCGCGTGCGCGGCGTGGAGGCCCCCGATCAGCACGTCGTGCACGAAGTCCTCTGCCGTGACCTTCGAGAAGGCCGGGGTGAACTCGAGCACGACCAGCAGGTCGATACCGGTCGTCTCGATCATCGACGCCTTCCGCTCCACCGTCGTGAGCAGCCGCGGCACGTCGGAGGGCGTCAGCACCTCACGCGGGTGGCGGTCGAACGTGACGGCGACGCTCCGCGTGCCCCGCTCGCCGGCGGCCTCGACCGTGCGCCGGAGCACCTCTCGATGCCCCAGGTGAACGCCGTCGTGACTTGGCTCTTCGCGTTCTTGAACGTCGCCGGCAGCGGATACGTGACGATCCCCTTGCGCGGCGCCGCATCCGTCGTGCTCGCCGTCCGCCGAAGGTGGCACCGGTTCGCTGCGTTCGTCCTCACCTGGGTGTCCTCGGAGGTTCTGCTCACGGCGATGAAGGCCTACTTCCACCGGGGGCGGCCGCCGGGGCCGCTCGTTGCCGTGAGGGGCTACTCATTCCCGTCCGGTCATGCCGTGGCGGGGGCAGCGATGGCGGTCGCTCTCGTGCTCGCGTTCATCCCCTCGGGACCTCGGCGCAGGAAGTGGGAGTGGATCGCGGTCGCCTTCTCGTTCGTCATGGCCTTCTCGCGCGTCTACCTGGTCGCGCACTGGCTCTCCGACGTCGTGGCGGGGGTGCTGCTGGGCGCGGGCATCGCGATCGGCTCAGCCGCGCTCGCGACGGAGATCTGGATGCTGCTGGGGCGCGAGCAGGGGCATGCGCAGGGGCGCGAGGCACACGCGGCGCCCGCGGACTGACTACCCCGGCGCCCCCTCCTCGGGCGGCACCGGTTTCAGCCAGCTCTTCTTGGCGCGCCAGATCAGGTACGTGAGGCCGCCAAGCGGGATCTGGAAGCCGTACGTGAGAGCCCGGAAGACGAGGACCGCCGCCGTCACCTGCGCGCGGAACACATCCGGTGGCACGTCGGTCGCCCCGCGTCCCGCCAGAACCAGACCCCCGATGTACCCGAGCTCCACGATGCCGACCCCGCCCGGCGTGATCGGCAGTGCGCTGATCAGCCGGCCGAACGCGAACACGGCCAGCACCTCCGCGGTGGTGATCTCACGCGCGGAGATGCCCACGGCGCGGGTCGCGAGCAGCAGCACCAGCCACAGGCAAAGGTGGCTCACCACGGTCGAGACCGTGAGCTTCAGCCACCGATCCTCGACCAGGTCGACGACCTGCCTCCGGAGCCGGACGGCCCTAGTACCCCAGCCATCCACCGGCACCCTTCGCACCAGCCTCCGAGCGGTGTTCACCGGCGCCGACAGCGCGTCGCCGATCCGCTCCGCGAAGGCTTCTTTCCGCAGCATGAGCGCGAAGAGCACGACGGCCGCGAGCAGCACCGCGAATCCGATCAGGGCGGCGAGGAGCAGTCCGGCGGTCGAGCCCCCCTGCACCGCGAGGATCGCGATGGCCACGATCGGGAGCCCGAGCTTCATGAACATGTTCCAGATCCCGGTCACCAACACGGAGAGGGCGATGGCGGAGTTGGGGAAGCCCCACGAGCGGTACATCGCGTAGCTCACGCCGACCGCGATCGCGCCCCCGCCCGGCAGCGTGTTCGCGATCGACGTCGAGGACTGGTTGTTCACCGCCGCCTGCGAGATCTTGAGGCCGGGCATCGCCGCCGTCTGCTGGGGCCAGTACGTCACGAGGTTCATCAACGTCACGAGCACGAGCGAGGAGATCTCGAGCCCCCTCATGGCGACGATCGCCCTCCACACGGCGCCGTAGTCCGCCACGTTGGGGATCGCGAACGCGAAGATCCCGCCGACGACGAGGACCGAGACCAGGATCTGCAACGCTCGCCACGCGGGGTGGCTGCGCGGGGCGGGGCGGGGCGCGCTCACGACGCGAGGATAACCTGCGGCCTTCCCTTGGTTCCCTCGTCGAGGTACACGCCGATGAGGGGCCCATCGGGGTCGAAGACGGCATAGGGACCGCCGAAACCCATGGGCCCCAGGATCCGTCCGTTCCGGGCGGCTGCGGCCTCCTCGGGGTCGAGCTCCACCCGCGGCAGGTGGGCGACGGCGCGCTCGATCGGCAGGGGGTTCCGGACGTCTTCGGGCAGGACCGCCTCCCGGACGTCGAACGGACCTATCGAAGTGCGCCGCAGCGCCGTGAGGTGGGCACCGCACCCGAGCGCCGCTCCAACGTCCGCGGCGAGGACGCGCACGTAGGTGCCGCCCGAGCAGGTCACGTCGAAGTCGGCGTCGGGGGGATCGAAGCCGGTCAGCTCGAACCGGTCAACGCGTATCGGCCGAGGCGCAGCCTCCAGGCGCTCCCCCTTGCGGGCCGCCTCGTAGAGCTTGCGCCCGCCGACCTTCACGGCGCTGTAGGCCGGCGGCCGCTGCGTCGAGTCCCCCACGAGCGCGGCCATGGCCTCGCGAACCCGCACCTCGCCGATCTCCACGGGCGATCTGCGAACGACGTCGCCGTCGGCGTCGAGGGTGGTGGTCTCCACCCCCAGGAGGGCGCGGCCCGCGTACGTCTTCGGCAGATCGCCCAGGAACCGGAGCAGGCGCGTGGCCCTGCCGACCCCCAGGATCAACAGGCCCGTTGCCATCGGATCGAGGGTTCCGGCATGGCCGACCTTCCTCGTGGAGAGAGCACGTCGCACGACGTCAACGACGTCGTGCGACGTGACGCCCTTAGGCTTGTCGACGAGCAGCAGGCCCTCGGGCCCGTTCACGGCACGACCGGTTCCCCCCGCAGAGCCGCGGCGAGCTGGTCGACCGTCTCGGCGGGTCCATGCTTGGAGGTGTATCCGGCCGCCAGGCGATGGCCACCGCCCCCGAACACCGCCGCGACCTTCGCGAGGTCGTGCCCTCCTCGCGAGCGCACGCTCACCTTGAACCTTCCGTCCTTCTGCTGCTTCACGAGGGCCGCCACGTCGGCGTCGCGATCGGTGCGGATCACGTCGATCAGATCGTCGGTCTCGCCGGGGTGCACCCCGGCCTCGCGGAGGTCCGCCTGCGTCAGGTACGTCCACACGAGGTCGGCTTCGGGAACGAAGGCGAGCCGCCCGAGGGCCAGCCCGACCAGCTGGAGGTATCTCCGCCCGTTGTCCTCGTACAGCGCCTGCACGAGGCGAGCGTGGTCGAAGTCGAACTCCCGGAGCTCGGCCGCCAGCCGGAGCGTCTCGGGACGCACCGCCTCGTACTGGAACCGGCCCGTATCCGTGACGAGTCCCGCGTACAGGCAGATCGCCGTGTCGGTGGGAACCTTCCCCCCGATCTCGCCGATCAGCCGCCACACGAGCTCGCACGAGGAGGAGGCCTCAGGGTCGATGAGGGGGATCGTCCCCAGTCCCTCATTCGAGCGGTGATGGTCGATCCAGATCAGCTCGCCCGCCCTGTTCGCAGCGCCGAGCAGCGGCCCCAGCCGGTCGCTCGAGGCGCAGTCGCAGGTCACCATCACCGCCGGGGCCTTCGGGAACTCCTTCACCGCCACGAGCGCCGACGAGCCGGGCAGCATGCGGGCCCAGCGCGGCGCGTCCGGCGGCTCGTTGGGGAACGCGCACGTGGTCGACGTGCCTCGCTCGCGAAGGAACGCCGCGAGCCCCAGCATCGCGCCGAGCGCGTCGGCATCAGGGTTCACGTGGCACGTGATGGCCACCTCGGGTGCGTCGCGAAGGACTTGCGCCGCGCGCGCGAAGTCAAGCATCGCCGGGCTCCTGCGTGTGCAACCTCTCGATCAGCCTATCGATCCGCTCGCCCTGTTCGATCGTGGCGTCCTCCTCGAACTCGAGCTCGGGCAGGAACTTCAGTCGGACCTGCTTGCCGATCGCGGCTCGCAGGTGCGCCGCGGCCGAGCGGAGCCCGGCGCGCGTGGCGGCTCGCTCACGCTCGTCTCCCATGGCCGTGTAGAAGACGCGCGCCCGCCGCAGATCCGCCGTGACCTTGACGGCCGTCACGGTCACGAACCCCACCCGAGGGTCCTTCAGCTTCAGGATCTCCTCCGCGAGGATCTCGCGGAACTCCTCACCGACGCGATCCGTCCGCGCGCCCTGGGTCATCTCAGTCCTCCGGCCCGTGGAGCGTGAGCTCGGCGTCGATGACCTCGACCCCGGGCCACCGCTCGATGAACTTCTCCACCTCGTGCATGACCTTCCTCGCGTGGAACGTCTCCGCGTCCGCCGCCGCCACCGCCACGGCGGTCCGCTGCCACAGGTCCTGATGGTCGACCTCCGCCACGCTGACGTTGAAGCGCTGCCTGAGCGCGGCCGTGAGCGACTTCACGACGTGGCGCTTCTGCTTCAGCGAAGCACACCCGGGGATCCGAAGGTCGAACCGCTCGAGCGCGACCAGCATCAGATCGAACGCGCCACCTCGTGCACCTCGAAGGCCTCGATCAGGTCGCCTTCCTTGACGTCCTGGTAGCCCTCGATCCCGATGCCGCACTCGTAGCCCTGGGCCACCTCCTTGACGTCCTCCTTGAAACGGCGGAGCGACCCGACCTTGCCCTCGTAGATGACGACGCCGTCGCGAACGAGGCGGGCGCGCGCGTCGCGTTCGATCTTGCCGTCGGTCACGTAGGACCCGGCGACCACGCCTATCCTCGGCACGCGGAACAGCGCTCGGACCTCGGCGCGGCCGAGCTCGACCTCGCGCTCCTCCGGCTTCAGCATGCCGGACAGAGCGGCCTTGATGTCGTCGATCGCGTCGTAGATCACCCGGTAGAGACGGATGTCGACGCCCTCCTTGTCCGCGATCCCGCGGGCCTGCTTGTCCGGCCTCACGTTGAAGCCAACGACGATCGCGTTGGAGGCCATCGCGAGCCGGATGTCGTTCTCGGTGATGCCGCCGGCAGCGCTGTGCACGAGGTTCACCCGCACCTCGTCCTGCGGGAGCTTGAGGAGGGCGTCGGAGAGGGCGCCGAGGGACCCCTGGACGTCGGCTTTCACGATCAGGTTCAGCTCCGGGATCTCCTGCCGTTCGGCCCGGCGCATCAGGTCCTGCAGGGTCGGCGGGCGGGTGGCGACCAGCTCGGCAGCGCGAGTCTTCGCCTCACGCTCGGCAGCGATGTGGCGCGCCTCGCGCTCGTCCTGAACCTCGCGGAACTCGTCACCAGAGGAGGGCACGTGGCTCCATCCGAGGATCTGCGCTGGCTTGGACGGACCGGCGGTCTCGACTACGCCGCCGTTCTCGTCCAGCATCGCCCGCACCTTCGCGTAGGCGGTTCCGCAGACGAGAGCGTCGCCGACCTTCAGGGTGCCCTTCCGCACGAGCATCGTCGCGACCGGGCCCCGGCCCTTGTCCAGGTGAGCCTCGATCACGGTGCCTCGCGCGCGGCCGGTGGCATCGCCCTTCAGCTCCTCGAGGTCGGCGACGAGCAGGATCGTTTCCAGGAGCCCACCGAGGTTGATGCCGGCCTTCGCAGACACGTCGACGAACTCGTTGGTGCCTCCCCACTCGGACGGCACGATGCCCAGCTCCACCATCTGCGTTCGGACCCGCTGGGGGTCGGCCTCATCCTTGTCGATCTTGTTGACGGCCACGATGATCGGCACCCCGGCCGCCTTCGCGTGGTCGAGCGCCTCGACGGTCTGCGGCATCACGCCGTCGTCGGCCGCGACGACGAGGACGACGATGTCGGTGACCTGCGCCCCCCGCGCACGCATGGCCGTGAACGCCTCGTGGCCAGGAGTGTCGATGAAGGTGATGTCTCTCCCGTCGACGTGGGCCTGGTAGGCGCCGATGTGCTGCGTGATGCCGCCGAACTCGCCGGCAACCACGTTCGTGCTGCGGATCGCATCGAGCAGCTTGGTCTTGCCGTGGTCGACGTGGCCCATCACCGTGACGACCGGCGAGCGGGTCGTGAGCTTGCTCTCGTCGACCAGGTCCTCCTCCGGCCCCTGGTCCTCCTCCTCGATGCCGACGATCTCCGCGGTGTACCCGAGGTCGTCGACGACGAGCCCGATCGCCTGGTCCGACAACGAGGTGGTGGCGGTCGCCATCTCGCCGGCCATGAAGAGGATCTTCACGATGTCCGCCGGCGACCTGTCCACCTTCTCGGCGATCGTCTGCGGGGTTGCGCCGCGAACCAGCTGCAGGACGGGTAGGGTCGGCTTCGGCGGCTCCGCGGGCCTGGGGGGAACGGGTCTCGGCGCCATGTCCACGGGAGCCGCAGGCGTGCCTGCCGCTGCGCCGGCGGACGAGGGCATCGGCGCCGCAGGGCTTTCCGGGGCGGCGACCGCCGGTTCGACCGGCCGCACCGACCCCTTCTTCTTCGTCGCGGGTGAGGCCGCCCGAGCGGCACGCTCCGATGGCCGCTTGGTTCCCGCCGCGGCCTCGACGGGCTTGGCAGCCCTCGCCCTGGCCTTGCGGGGGGTGGGCGCCGGCTCGAGAACCTCGCGGCGCTTGGGCGCAGCGGCCGTCGCCTTGCCGCCGGAGGCGCGCAGGCGGGGCACCATGTCCTCGGGCACACTGGAGCTGGCGGACCGGCCCGCCACACCCATCTGCTCGAGCGCCGCGAGCAGTTCCTTGCTCGTGACGCCCAGCTCCTTGGCCAGCTCGTGGACCCTCAACCCAGCTCCCTCCCGATGTGGATCCTTAGCCTAGCTGCTTCTTCGGGCGTGAGGCCCCTCTTGAGAGCGCGCGCGAGCGAGCCCTTCCGGAACGCGGCCTCGACGCAGGCCGGATCGCGGTGCAGGTACGCCCCCCGGCCCGGCTCACGGCCCGCGGGATCCACCACGACCCCTGCGGCCGAGCCGGCCAGGCGCAGCAGCTCCCGCCTCGGCGCCCTCCCCCGGCAGGCCACGCAGGTCCGCTCCGGTTCCGCTTGAAGCCCCACGGCTACTCCTGCGACGGAGCCTCCGCGGGGGCTTCGGGCTCCTTGACCGCGGGGGCCTCCTCGACCGCGGGGGCTTCGGGCTCCTTGACCGCGGGGGCCTCCTCGACCGGAGCCTCTTCGACGAGCGGTGCTTCGGCCGCCGCCCGAGCCGAGGACCGCGCCTCGTCGCCCACCTGCGTCTCGGACTTGATGTCGATCCTCCACCCGGTGAGCCGCGCCGCCAGCCGGGCGTTCTGTCCCTCCTTGCCGATCGCGAGCGAGAGCTGGTAGTCGGGCACGACCACCAGCGCCGTCTGCGTGTCGGTGTCGATCCTGACCTCCTTGACCTTCGCGGGCTGGAGAGCGTTCGCGACGAAGTCCTCGGCCTTCGGCGACCAGGGCACCACGTCGATCTTCTCCCCGCGGAGCTCGTTGACCACCATGCGCACCCGGGACCCCTTCGGCCCGACGCAAGCGCCCACCGGATCGACCGCCGGCTCGTTCGAGGACACAGCCATCTTCGAGCGGTGACCGGGTTCCCTCGCCACAGCCTTGATCTCGACGATGCCCTCTTCTATCTCGGGAACCTCCAGCGCGAACAGCGCCTTCAGCAGCCCGGGGTGCGACCGCGATACGACGATCTGCGGCCCCTTCGTGCCCCTTCGGACCTCGGTGATGTAGGCCTTCAGCCGCTCGCCGTGCCGGTACGGCTCGGAGGGAACCTGCTCGGCCTGCGGCAGCAGCGCCTCGACCTTCCCCAGATCGAGCAACGTGTACCGGCGCTCCTGCTGCTGCACGATGCCGGTGACGACATCTCCCTCGCGACCCGCGAACTCCTCGTACGTCATCTCGCGCTCGGCGTCGCGGAGCTTCTGGAAGATCACCTGCTTCGCGGTCTGGGCGCCGATCCGCCCCTTGAACTCCTCGGGGACCGGCACGACCTCCTTCTCGGAGGCCACCTCCATGTGCAGCTCGCCCTCCTCGCCCTCGATCTCGTTCAGCTCCTGCTGCCAGATCCGCAGGTCTCCGGAGACGGGGTCGATCTCGGCGCGGAAGCCGGCGAATTCGTCGTCGGCGGTTGGGTTCTCCTGCTTCCACCAGGTCTTGTAGGCGGACGCCATCGCCTCCTCCAGGCCGTGGAGGATGGTCTCGAAGGCGATGCCCTTTTCCCGTTCCAGCTCGCGGAGCGCTGCGATGACCTCTGGATTCATGTGCTGCTCCTCTTCAACTCTGCGTCCCAGTCGGCGACCGTTCGCGCCGAGATGATCGCGTCGTACGGGACGCGCAGCTCTCCGCCGGCGGCGGCGATCACGATCGCCTCGCCGCCAGCCGAGACCAGCTCGCCCTCGTGCACCTTCGATCCCTCCAGCGGCTCTGTCGTCTTCACCTTCACACGATCGCCCACGCGGCGCCGGAAGTCGTCCGGGCGCCGCAGGGGCCGCTCGATCCCCGGAGACGTCACCTCGAGCGCGTACGGGCCGGGGGCGAATCCCTCCAGGTCGAGCCGGCGCGACACGCGCTCCGAGGTCTCGGAGATCGTGTCGAGGTCGACCCCGCCCGGCCTGTCGACGGTGATCTTGAGGATCCTTCGTCCCGATTCCCGGCGGAACGTCACATCCACCAGCTCGAGCCCCGCGGCCTCGACCACCGGCCTCACCAGCTCCTCTGCGTCCATCGCGAGACGGACCCCCTCGAAAAAGAAAGTGGGCGCGAGCCCACTTCCGACCGTGCTCCGGTTCCGTGACGCGCTCAGTATAGCCCAGGTCGGGGGCGGCGGCTCGGGGAGCAGGCCCGGTCAGGCGCGATGCCGGGAAACCGCTGCCAGGGCTCCTCCCGCCACGAGGAGGAGTACCCCGCAGACGAGCCACGGCAACGGATCCGCTCCCCCGCACTCAACCGAGGCTGGGCCGAAAGGCGACAGGGTGAGAGCGTGACCGGAGTTCGGGCACGGCGCGGATCCCAGGTTCCCGATGCCGACGAGAAGGAGCGTCACGCCGATCCCCGCCGCGAAAGCGCCCCAGCCCGGGACCGACCCCGTGCGACGCGCCATGAGCCAGACGAGCGGGCCGAGGACGACCAGGCCCGTGGGGAACACGAGCCCCACGAAAGAGACGGCCCCGCCCGCGAGCGGCCAGAGGAGGAGCCGGGTCCGGTCGCGTTCCCCCGGGAGGTTCCGCACGGTCCACCCCTACAGCGCGCGGCGCTGGCCTTCGGCCGTCCCCCAGTGGTCGCGGCCGTTCATCCTCCGCGCCATCCGGGGATCGTCCCATCCATCGTGGCAAGGCACCCCGAGGCTGCGGCAGGCCTCGCGAGCCTCCTCCTCGCTCCGGAACTCGTCGCGCACCCACAGGCCCGTCACGTCGACGAGCAGCAGGTCCCAGGTGTCCAGGCCCACGCGCTGGAGGACGCCCTCGACCTCGGGGCGGAGCTTCACGAATCCGCGGAGGCGCGAGGAGGCTTTCACGGGGCCGAGCTTACGGCGCGGCGCCCAGCAGGTCGAGCGCGGCCTGTGCGACCTGGGCCAGCGGTGCCGAGCTGCGTTCGCCCGTCGATCGCAACTTCAGGTCGGCCGTGCCGGTGGCGACGCCCTTCTTCCCCACCACGACCTGTACCGGGTAGCCGATCAGATCCGAGTCGGCGAACTTCACGCCGCCGCGAACCTCACGGTCGTCCAGCAGCGCCTCGACGCCCAGCTGCCGGAGCTCCTCGTAGATCCGCTCGGCCTCGGTCCTGGCCCGCTCGTCGTCGTGGTTCGCGAGGATCACGACCGCCTGGAAGGGGGCGAGGGCCTTCGGCCACACGAGCCCGGCGTCGTCGTGATGTTGCTCGGCCGCGGCCGCGACGATCCGGGAGATCCCGATGCCGTAGCACCCCATCTCGTACGGCCGCGCGCCGCCGTCCTCGTCGATGAAGGTCGCCTCCAGGGGCTCCGAGTACTTCGTTCCCAGCTGGTAGATGTGGCCCACGACTATCGAGCGGCCGATCCGCAGCACTCCCCCGTCGACCGGGCAGCGGTCGCCCTCGCGGATCCGCGCCAGGTCCTCGAAGCGATCCACCCGGAAGTCGCGCCCCGCGTTGGCCCCGCTCACGTGGCGATCCGCCTCGTTCGCCCCGGTGACCCAGTCCTTCCCACCGAGCACCGAGTGGTCGGCCAGGACGACCGCGTCCCCCGCGAGCCCCTGAGGCCCGACGTAGCCCTTGACGAAGCCGTGCCGGGCGAAGTCCTCGTCCTCGAAACGCCGGACCGGGGTCGGGAAGAAGAGCCGCTCGAGCTTGGGCTCGTTCACCTCGCGGTCCCCGGGGACAAGGACCGCGAGGGTCGCGCCGCCCGCTTCGAAGAGGATGCACTTGAGGGTTCGCTCCTCGGGGATCGCGAGCAGCGACGCGAGCGCCTCGATCGTGGGCGTGCCGGGGGTGTCGAGGACCTCGAGCGGCGCGAGGTCGCTCCGGTCGGCCGGCTCGGGCGGCCGCGGCGTGGCCGCCTCCGTATCGGCGAGGTAGTCGCCGTTCTCGCACTCCACGAACAGGTCCTCGCCGACCTCGGCGCGGGCCATGAACTCATGGTTCACGCCGCCGCCGATCTGACCCGGGTCGGCCTCGACGATCACGTAGCGGAGCCCGCACCGGTCGAACACCCGACGATAGGCATCGAACATCAACTGATAAGAACCGCGCATGTTCTCCACGTCGCGATCGAAGGAGTACGCGTCCTTCATCAGGAACTCGCGGCCCCGCAGGAGCCCGTAGCGCGGGCGGAACTCGTCCCGGTACTTCCACTCGATCTGGTAGAGGTTCACGGGCAGGTCCCGGTACGAAGGCAGCTCGCCAGCGACGAGCGGGGTTACGACCTCCTCCTGGGTGGGGCCGAGCAGCAACTCCCGGCCGTGGCGGTCCGTCAGACGGAAGAGCAGGTCTCCGTAGAGCTGCCACCGGCCGGTCGCCTTCCATGGCTCTGCGGGAAGCGTGATCGGCATGCGGATCTCCTGCGCGCCGGAGGCGTCCATCTCCTCGCGAACGATGGCCTCGATCCTGCGCACGATGCGAAGGCCGAGCGGCAAGGTCGTGTAGATGCCCGCCGCGACCTGCCGGATGAACCCGGCGCGCAAGAGCAGCCTGTGCGAGGGGGCCTCGGCTTCGGCGGGGTCCTCTCGCAGGGTGGGCGCGAACAGCCGGGAGAGCCGCATGTGGTCACCCAGGATAGCGGCTGGGCCCGCCCCGGCTCAGACGTCGCTCAGTGAGGCGACCCACTCGTTCCACAGGTACGTCGTGGCGGTCGCGTCGATCGTGCCGGCGTTGAACGCATAGGCGCCGAAGGCGACCATCTGAGTCCCGTCGAGGGGATCGCGGTTGATGGCGCTGTAATCCCCCCACCTCTCGACTCCGGTCCCGAAGTCGTACCGGGCCTCGCCCTCCTTGACCAGGACGGGACCCGTGTCGGCCTCCTGCCCGGGCAGGACGGTAGTGGCCAGCAACGACAGGCACTCGGTGGAGGCGACCCCGCCGGGCGCGGCCAGCGTGGAGCTGCCCTCCGTGAAGTTCACGAACAGCACCCCAGCCGAGTTGGTCGCCACGGAGGGCCAGGCCACGTCGTAGCCGTCCCCGCCGACGTAGCCGTTCCGGGGGATCGCCGAGTTGTAGAGATTTCCGACCACGCGGATCTCGTACCAGCGGGCGGCCGACTGCCTGTTCACGGCCGGCGCCCACACGTGCGAAACGGCGTGCGCCGTGTACAAGAACCCGGTGTCTGCGTCGAAGTAGGCGTTGATGAGACGCATGTCTCCCGTATCCCACCTCGTGTCGATGCTCGTCGTGCCACACTGGCGCCCGTACGGCGGGATGCTCACGCTTCCAACGCCGATCGCCGTCCTCGCCAGTCTCGGGTTGTGGTTGAGGAACTTGAGACGCCACAGCACGACGTGGCTCGGGCCCGACCCGCTGTGGTCGAAGGAGGCCATGTACTGGACCTTCGGCGACGATCCCCCGATCGTCTCTGCCGGCTGGATCGTGAACGCCTTCGAACCGTCGGGGTCGCGTGTCTGCTTCCCCCCTAGAACCGTGAAAGGCACGGTACTCAGGCTGCAGTCGTAGAGCTTCGACTTCTTGAACGAGAGGATCTGAACGTAGTCGAAGCCCGGACCCGAGAACGGGAAGTTGTTGGTGGTGATCGTGACGCGATCGGCGGTGAAGCCCAGGCCCGGATAGTCCGCGAACTGATGTCCGTCTCCCGCGATCTGGTCGCCGTTCAGCACGAGCGGGCACCACGTGCTCTTCTTGTCGGCGGTCGCACCGGGGATCGTGACGATCACGATGTAGTCCTCGTGGTTGTTGTACAGGAGGTAGGCGAGAACGAAGGTGTCGCTGTACGTGTCGTAGACGACCTTCGGGTCCGTGTCCGTGCCCGCGGGCAGGTTGTTGAAGAGCGACTTGAGGCGGAACGGGCCGGCCTGCGTCGCGCCCGTCCGGTCGAACACCTGGACGTGGACGTTGACCGCCGCCATCACGAAGTCGGGGCCCGCAGCGCCGGTGGAGTCGGACGGCGAGGCGACCGGGTTCATGTTGGCGACCCCCGCGAAGCTCGTCCCCACCGTGGCGGTGCTCCGCCTCGGAGAGGTCCTGGACGCGACCGAGCGGGAGGTCCCCTCGGCCTGCCGGTGGAGGCGATCGAGGCGGCCGGGCGGGATGTCGCTGCGAAGAGGCGTGGTGCGCCGCTCCGCGGGCACTCCGGCATGGGCACTTCCGGTGAACCTGCCGGGCCGAGTGGCCTCCCGACCTCCGGCCGCCGCATTGAGCGAGGCGGCGAACACGAGCAGCGTGACGATGGGGATCAGGCGACGGGTCTTGCGGAACACTCGAGATTCCCTCCTGCGATGGTCGTTCGGGCCGGGCGGCGGACCGCCCGGTTGACGAAAGGTAGCACGGGCGCTTGCCCCATCGGTGCAACCGCGTGAAGGTGCGTGAGGTTTGACGAGCCTTCCACCCAGCCGCCACAATCTGCGCGTGATCCACCGCGGCGAGAACTGGTCCTGGCGCGCGGGCTCCCGGAGCCCGGCGTCGCCGCGCGCATAGGTCGGAACAGGGACCAGGCGCAGGTGCCCCGGGCCGAAGGCCCGGGGCTTTCCCATCAGGAGGCACGAGTGAGCACGCATCTGAGGGTCCGGCCAGATCGAGCGACGTTCGACGCGCTCGCGGCCGACTGGCCCCTCGTGCCCGTCTGGGCCGAGCTGCTGGCAGACGTGTCCACGCCGGTCGGCCTCTTCCCCGCCCTCGCCGGGGAGGGCCCGGGGCTGGTGCTGGAATCGGTGGAGCGGTCCGAGCGCTGGGGGAGGTACTCCTTCGTGGCGGGCGATCCGGCGGCGGTGGTCGTGGTCGACCGTGCCGGCGTGCGCGTGAGCCAGGTGGCGAGGCCGGAGCTTCCCCTCGGCGAGCCCTCTAGGCGCCTGTCCCCGCGGGAGGCCCTGAAGGTGATCGCCCGGAACCTACGCGCGCCCCGGGTGGACGGGCTCCCTCCGCTCACGGGCGGGCTGATGGGGTACCTCGCCTACGAGGCTGCCGACCTGCTCGACGGGCATCCCGCGCCCGCGCCGGACTCGGCGCCCTGTCCCCCCGTCGGGCTGCTCGTGGTCGACCGCGCGGTCGTGTTCGACCATTGGCGGCAGCGGCTCCTGCTGGTGGCGCACATGGCCCGGGGCGGTTACGACTCCGGCGTCGCCGCGCTGGAGGAGCTCGCCGCCAAGATCGCCGGTGCGCCCCCCGTACCGCTCGCGCCGACGGTTCAGGACGCCACACCCGCCCGGCCCCCGCCCGGGCGGGCCGACCCGGTCGGCCCGGCCGGGGAGTCGAACATGCAGGACCAGCGCTACCGGGAGGTCGTTTCGACCTTCAAGGAGCACATCCTGGCGGGTGACATCTACCAGGCCGTGCCCTCGCGGCGCGTCTCCTTCCCAGCGCCCGATGGCGGGTATCCGATATACCGCCGTCTCCGCGTGACGAACCCCGCGCCCTACATGTTCTTCCTGCGGATGCTGGGGATGGAGCTCGCGGGCTCGTCTCCCGAGCCGCTCGTCCGTGTGGAGGGCCGGCGCGTCTCGACCCGGCCCATCGCCGGAACCCGACCACGCGGCGCCACCGAGGTGCGCGACCGGCTCCTCGAGCACGAGCTGCTCGCGGACCCCAAGGAGCAGGCCGAGCACGCGATGCTCGTGGACCTGGCACGCAACGACATCGGACGGGTGTGCGCGCCGGGCACGGTCCGCACCACCGAGCTGATGCAGGTGGAGCGGTTCTCGAAGGTGATGCACATCGTCTCGACCGTGGAAGGCGACCTCCGTTACGACATGGAGCCTCTGGACGCGCTTGCGGTCACGTTCCCGGCCGGGACCGTGACCGGCGCGCCGAAGCGCCGCGCGATGGAGCTGATCGCCGAGCACGAGCCGACCGCCCGGGGCCCGTACGCGGGCGCGGTTGGCTACCTCACGTTCGCGGGCGACCTCGACTTCTGCATCACGATCAGGACGGTGGTCGTGGCCGGAGGCCTGGCGCACGTCCAGACCGGAGCCGGGATCGTCGCCGACTCCGATCCGGAGGCCGAGCTCGCCGAGACGAAGGCGAAGGCTGCGGCGCTACTGCCGGCGGTGGCCGGCGAGGGCGGTACGCTGGGCGCGTTCGGAGAGGAGACGCCCCGATGATCCTGGTCGTCGACCACTACGACTCGTTCACGTACAACCTCGTGCAGCTGATCGAGAGCCTTGGGCGCAAGACCGAGGTCGTGAAGACCGACGCGGAACCGGCAGACGTGCTCGCGGCGCGCCGACCCGAAGCGGTGCTGCTCTCCCCCGGTCCGGGCCATCCGAGCGAGGTTCAGGTCTTCGCCGACCTGCTCCGCATCCTGCCGGAGTCGACCCCGGTGCTCGGGGTGTGCCTCGGTCACCAGGCTCTCGGCGTCGCGTGCGGGGGCAGGGTCGATCGCGGGCCGGCGCCGGTCCATGGGAAGGCCTCGTCCGTGTTCCATGAGGGCAAGGGGATCCTCGCGGGCGTCTCGAACCCGTTCGAGGCGGGGCGCTACCACTCGCTCGTCGTGCTCCGAGACGAGCTCCCGGCCGAGCTCGAGCTCACGGCGTGGACCGAGGACGGCTTGGTGATGGCGGCGCAGCACCGGGCGCTCCCGAGGTTCGGCGTGCAGTTCCACCCGGAGTCGATCCTCACGCCCGAAGGCCCCAAGATCGTGGAGAACTTCCTGGCCCTCTCGGGCTGACCCGGAGATCCGGGCCGGCTCAACCCCCCGCGGGTTCCGGATCCTTCCGGGCGGCGAGCTTTCGGGCCTCGATCATCAGCGCCTCGACGATCCGATCCTCGGGAACCTTCCCGACCACCTGGCCCTTCACTATCAGGTGGCCGAAGCCGTTCCCGGACGCGATCCCGAGGTCGGCCTCGCGTGCCTCTCCGGGGCCGTTCACCACGCAGCCCATCACCGCGATACGGAGCGGTACCTGGAGCTTGGCCTCCTCGAGCGCCTCGTTCACCTTCCTCGTGAGCTCCAGCACGTTCACCTCCGCGCGGCCGCACGACGGGCACGCGACGAGGTCGAGGCCGCGGGTGCGAAGACCGAGCGACTCGAGGATCTTCGAGCCGACCTTCACCTCCTCGACGGGATCGTCCGTGAGCGACACGCGGATCGTGTCGCCTATCCCGTCCGCGAGCAGGGCGCCGATCCCCACGGCGCTCTTCACGCCGCCCATCGGCATCGGGCCGGCCTCGGTGACTCCCAGGTGCAGGGGGTAGTCGCACTCCTCGGCGAGCTGCCGGTACGCCTCGATCATCGTGAGCGGGTTCGAGTGCTTCACCGAGATCTTGATGTCGAAGAAGTCCTCGTCCTCGAGGATCCGGGCCTCGTTCAGAGCGGACTCTACGAGCGCCTCTGGCGTGGGCGCCCCGTGCTTCTCGAGCAGCTGCTTCTCGAGGGAGCCGGCGTTCACGCCGATCCGGATCGGGACGCCGCGCGCGGCGGCCTCCCGCGCGATCAGGCGCACCTTGTCCTGGTACTTGATGTTGCCGGGGTTGATGCGCAGCCCCTGCACCCCGGCCTCGAGGGCGGCCATCGCGTACTTCCACTGGAAATGGATGTCGGCCACGACCGGCACGGTCGACTTCGCCGCGATCGCCGTCAGGGCGCGAGCGTCCTCCCAGTGCGGCACCGCCACGCGGACGATGTCGACCCCGGCGGCAACCAGCGAGGCGATCTGCTGCAAGGTCGCGTCGATGTCGGCGGTCTTCGTGGTCGTCATCGACTGCACGCTGATCGGTGCGCCGCCGCCGACGGCGACCGTGCCGACCTGGATCTGCCGCGTCTTCCGCCGCTCTCGCATCGACGTCCAGTCTAGGCGCGACCGCGCCTACTCCCCGAAGACGTGGAACGTGACCGTGCGGGGCTTCGGCTCGTCCATCTCGAAGAAGATCAGCCGCTGCCAGGTACCGAAGACCGGCGCCCCGCCGCTCACCGGGATCGCGTGCGACGTGGCCGAGAGCAGCATCGCCTTGACGTGCGCGTGGCCGTTCTTGCGCTCGTCATCGTGCATGTTCTGGGTCCGGATGTCGAAGTCGTCGTGGGCGTAGTAGACGCCCTCGTGCGGGACGAGGCCGGTGAGGTGTCGCCGGAAGTCCTCGAGGGCGCCCTCCTCCCACTCGTTGATCAACAGGGCGCAGGTGGTGTGGGCGCAGAAGGCGATCGCCGCGCCCTCCGTGATCCCGGAGTCCTTGATCGCGCGCTGCAGGTCCTCGGTCAGGTCCAGGAAGGCGTAGCGTACCGGCGCCGCCACCTCGATCGACGTCATGTTCGACTTCACGCGGTCCTCCTGTGGTCGTCTGCCGATGCCACCGGCAGGTCGAACGTGAATGTGCTGCCCTTCCCGATCTCGCTCTCGGCCGTGATGTGGCCGCCGTGCGCCTCCACCACCGAGCGGGCGATGGCCAGGCCTATCCCGGTCCCCCCGTCCTCGCGCGAGCGGGCCGGGTCGATGCGGTAGAAGCGCTCGAACAGCCTGGGCAGGTGCTCGGCTGCGATCCCCGTGCCGGTGTCCTCCACCCGCACCTCGCAACTGCCGTTCACCCTCGTCGCTTTGACCTCGACCCGTCCTCCGCCGGCCGTGAACCGCACCGCGTTGTCCAACAGGTTGAACAGGACCTGGTGGATGCGCTCGCGATCGGCGTAGACCGGAGGAAGGTCGGGCGGGAGGTCACTCGTCACGGTCACTCCGCGGCCCGCGCGCGCCATCTCGATCTCGGAGAGCACCTGGGCGACGATCGGGGCGAGCAGCACCGGCTCGCGCTCCAGGGGCACGTCGCCGGACTCCAGCCGGGACAGGTCCAGGAGCTGCTCCACAAGCCGCCCGAGCCGCTCGGACTGCGCGAGCATGACCTGCAAGGTGGCGGGATCTGGCTCCTCCACGCCGTCGAGGAGGTTCTCGAGGTGCGCTCGCAGCGCCGTTATCGGGGTCTTCAGCTCGTGAGAGACGTTCGCCACAAGGTCGCGACGGAGCTGCTCGAGCTGTTGCAGCTCGGTCGACATCTTGTTGAAGGCGTCCGCGAGCTGGCCCACCTCGTCGCGCGACCTCGTGTGAACGCGCACGGAGTAGTCCCCGGTCTCCATCCGGCGAGCGGCCCTTGCCATGTCGCGGAGCGGCTGCGTCATCCCCCGGGCGAGCAGCCTCGAGAGGACCAGCGCTATCGCGGCGGAGACGAGCGCCGTCAGGAGCAGCTGCCACCAGAGGCTCTGCAGGAAGCCGAGCGTCGCGGACATCCTTCCGAGGAACCCTCGCGAGGGCGACGGCTCGAGCACCGAGACGGATCCTCCGTCGGCGGTCGGAACGACCGCGTAGGAGTTGGCTCCGACCACGCCCCAGTGCGGGACGCCGTCGGTGTACTTGGGTGGAAGCACGCCGAGGTCGTTCCCTCGGATCGTGACGGTTCCGTCGGGCGCTCGGGTGACGACCATCATGTTCTCCGGGATGGGGCGCCCCTGGATCACCCGGCGGGCGGCCGCGAGCGTGTCGATCGCCTCCGAGGCCCGCGGCGTGTTGCGCAGCTGGAAGGCGATCAGCACGTACGACAGCAGGATCGTGACGACGACCGCGAACACGATCGTGGAACCGAGCTTGGCTCGGATCGTCGGCAGCCTCTCGAGCGGGCGCGAGCTCACCGCCCCTCCTGAAAGGAGTACCCCACGCCGTGCACGGTCCGGACGAACCTGGGCTCGACGCCGTCCTCGCCGAGCTTGCGGCGGATCCGCGCGACGTGGGAATCGACCACCCTACCCCCGGCGTAGTCGCGGTAGCCCCAGACCCGGTCCATCAGCTGGTCGCGGCTGAGCACGACGCCCGGGTCGCGCGCGAGCGCGAACAGTATCTCGAACTCGAGAGGCGTGAGCTGGACGTCCTTGCCGTCGACGGTCACGCGCCGCCGCTCCGGATCGATCATCAGGCCGCCCAGCTCGATCGGGCCCTCGCTCCGGCTCGATCGGATCCTGTCCATCCTGCGAAGGATCGCCTTCACCCGGGCGGAGAGCTCCCGCAGGCTGAACGGCTTCGTGAGGTAGTCGTCGGCCCCCACCGCGAACCCGGCTACCTTGTCGGCCTCCTCGGTCCGCGCGGTGAGCATCAGCACCGGGGTCCACCCGGTCTTCTGGATCTCCTTGCAGACCTCCAGCCCATCCATGCCCGGGAGCATCAGGTCCAGGACCACCAGATCCGGCCGGCACTCGGCGTGCTTCTCGATCGCCTGTGGGCCGTCGTAGGCGACGACCACGCGGAAGCCCTCGGCCTCGAGACGGTTCCTGACGGCGTCGGCGATGGCCTCCTCGTCGTCGACGACAAGCACGGTCTGCTCGGACACGGCTCCATCGTACGCGCGGCGCGTGAACGCCTCGATCCGGCCGCGTTGAGAACTTGTGGCGAAGGCGATCTCGTCGCTCAGGGAGCGAGCGGGAGCGGCTTCATGATGTCGAGCACGATCGTCGCCCCCACGAACACGACGAGGTAGGCCATCACGGCCACCGAGACCGGTATCAGCTTCTTCATGTCCACGGCGGAGCCCCGGACCTTCTCGATCACGAGAACGGCCAGGTGGCCGCCGTCGAACGGCGGCAGCGGCATCAGGTTGAGCAGACCGATGAACACCGCCACGAAGGCGAGGAGGTACAGGACCGATGCCATCCCACCGCGCTCCCCGACCTGACCCACCGCCCTGCCCACGCCCACCACGCTCGTGGGGTCCGAGGGGCTCCGCGGGGCGCCGGTGAAAAGGGCCCTGAAGACCCGCCCGACTCCCTCGGGCCCGAACACATGCGTGATCTGCACCACCGACTGACCGATCGAGCGCACCACCCGCTCCGCCCCCAGCCCGATCGAGGACCACGTGCTCGGGCGTCCGGGCCCCAGCACGATCCCGATCCTCACGATCTTCTGGCCCTGGAACATCGTCTGCACCGGGGCCATCTGGAGCGTGAGCGTCCGCCCGGCACGCTCGATCGTGAAGTCGATCGTCTCGCCCACGTGCTTCGACTGGTACTCGCCGAGCTGTGCGCGTGTCGGGTTCTGGAGGTCGCCTAGCCCCACGATCACGTCGCCCGGCAGAAGGCCGGCCTGCGCGGCCGGGGAGGGCACCCCGTTGAGCGTCGGCACCACCGACTGCACGACCGGCACGGCGGTCTCGGGATCGCCGCTGATGGCTATCACGCCCGCGAAGAGAATGAACCCGACGAAGAAGTGGGTGAACGGGCCCGCCGCGATCACAATCGCACGCTGCCAGCGAGGCTTCGATCCGTACGCGCGGGGCAGATCCTCGGGCGAGACCTCCTGGTACGGGTTCATGCCGGCGATCTTCACGTAGCCGCCCAGTGGCAGGGCCTTGACGCCGTACTCGATCTCGCCCCTGCGGAACGACCAGAGCTTCGGACCGAACCCCAAGAAGTACTCCTCGACCTTGAACCCGAGCCCGCGCGCCACTGCGTAATGCCCGGCCTCATGGATCAGGATCACCAGCAGGAGACCGACGAAGAAGAGGACTATGCCGAACGTGGACACAGCGGCGCCTCAGCGCTCCTCGATGATCTCGGCCGCGCGCTTTCGCGCCCAAGTGTCGGCGCGCTCTATGTTCACGATGGAGACGACGGACGCGGGCTCGTGCTCGTCGACGACGTGCTGCGAAACCTCGGTGATGCGCGTGAGTGGGATCTTCCCCTCCAGGAAGGCCATCACCGCCACCTCGTTCGCGGCGTTCATCACCGCGGGGAACGTGAGCCCCAGGCCGCCCACCCTGTACGCGAGATCGATCGCGGGGAACGCCTCGTGGTCGACCGGCTCGAACGTGGGCGATCGGTCCGTGAGCGGCACAGGTTCGACCCCGGTCTGGAGGCGCTCGGGCCAAGCGAGCGCCAGCTGGATCGGCAGCTTCATGTCGGGGGTCGCCATCTCGGCGCGCATGGAGCCGTCGCGGAACTCGGCGATCGCATGCACGATGCTCTCCGGGTGGATCACCACGTGGATCTGGGAGTACTCGAGGTCGAACAGGTAGTGCGCCTCGATCACCTCGAGCCACTTGTGCATGAGGGTGGCCGAGTCGATCGTGATCTTCGGGCCCATCGTCCACACGGGGTGGGTGAGGGCCTCCTTCACCGAGGCCTTCTGTAGCTCAGAGCGCGTCCAGCCACGGAAGGGTCCGCCCGAGCCCGTGATCACCACGCGCTTCAGGTCGTCCCGCCGCTCCCCGCGCAGGGCCTGCGCGAGAGCCGCGTGCTCGGAGTCCACAGGCCGCAGCCGCTCGGGCTCCCCCTTGATCAGGTCCATCACGAGCTCCCCCCCGACGACCAGTGACTCCTTGTTCGCCAGGGCGAGCGTCTTGCCGCTCGTGAGCGTCGCGATCGTCGGCGCCAAGCCCGCCGATCCCACCAGCGCGTTCAGCACCACGTCCGCCTCGAGGTCGGCCGCGATGGTCTCGGCGGCCTCAGGCCCCACCAAGATGTCCACCCCGCGAACCGCTCCGAGCTTGCCCTTGAGATCCTCCGCGGCTTCCTCGTCGGCGATCGCCACGACGGGCGGGAGGAATTCCCTGATCTGACCCGCCAGGAGATCCTGGTTGGCGCCGGCGGCGGAGAGGCCGACCACCTTGAACCGGTCCGGATGGTGGCGGACCACGTCGAGGGCCTGGGTCCCGACGGACCCCGTCGACCCGAGGATCACCAGAGATCTCATGTGGTCAAGGGTACCCCGACCGGGGCCGGAAGCTGGTCACGAGAAGAGGACGCGGAACAACAGGTACGCAGCAGGCGCCGTGAACAGGAGGGAATCGATCCGGTCCAGCACTCCTCCGTGGCCCGGGAGGATGCTCCCCATGTCCTTTATCCCGAGGTCCCGCTTGATGAGAGACTCCGCGAGATCCCCGAAGGTGGCGGCCAGGCTGATCACTATCGCCAGCAGGAACGACTGGACCTGATGGTTCTCGAAAGGCTTCACGAACGACCCGACGAAGCCCACCGAGACGATCACCGTCACGAGCGACGCCAGCAGCACGCCCTCCCAGGACTTCTTCGGGCTCGTATCCGGCGCGAGCGGTCGCTGGATGGACGAGCCGCCGAAGGTGGCCCCGGCCAGGAAGGCGACCGTGTCGAACACGAACGTGAGCGCGATGACGGCCGCGACCAGGGCCCGCCCCTGGCTGCCCCCGAAGGCCATCGTGAGCAGCAGGAACGACCCCAGCACCGGGATGTACGCGACGTTCAGCACGGTGAGCCCGACGTTCACCAGCGTGTCCTTGCGGTGCCTCCCGGGGACCGCCAGGAACCAGAGCAGAGTGGCGATCATCCCGAGCGCGAGCATCCCGAGCACGGCCCCCTCGCCTTCGCCGTAGGCACCCCACAGGATCAGGGCTCCGGTCACCAGCCCCACCGCGGTGGCCGGCTGCCTGTGGTGCCTGTGCATCACGCCGTACAGCTCCCCCTGCGCGACCAGAACGATCAGCCCCGCGACGAGCGCGAACGCCACCGGAGCGACGACGAGGCCGCCGAAAGCAAGGGCGGCCAGAACCAGGCCGGTGACGAACGCGGCCGGGACATCGCGACCTCCCTGCCTATCCAGGTCGGCGCCCACCTCGATCGATGCGGGCTCCTGCCAGCTCGGTCCCCCGAGGCCTTCCGCGCCGACCTTCACCGTGCGCCGGCCACCCGGCGGCTCCTCGAGGTCGGAGAGGATGTCCTCCTCGACCCCCCCGCCGCCCACTTCTCCGGGGCCCGCGAACGCGTCGGCCGGGGATTCGGCGAACGGCTCAGGGACCGGCTCCGGGGCCGGCTCCCGCTCCGGGGCCCGCTCCGTGATCGGCGCCTGCTCCTCGGAGCGGATCGCCTCCGCGAAGTGTTCGGCCGCGGCTTCGACGTCTTGATCCGAGGGCGTCTCGAGGGGCCAGGGCTCGCGCGCCGTCTCCTCCTCGCCCGTAGGTACGTCTTCGCCCTCGCCGGCGAACAGATCCGACTGTCCAGGGACCTCCGGAGGAGGCACGTCCGAGATCACGATCGGCTCACCCTCGTCAGGCACGGGCTCGATCACGGCGGTGTCGTACCAGACGGGCTCGGCGGCCTCCGGCTCGGCGGCCTCCGGCTCGGCGCCTTCGGGCTCGGCGCCTCCGGGCTCGGCCTCGGGCTCGGACCCGGGGCCGGGCGCGTGAACGGCGACGTGGCCCTCGGCGGACCCGGGGGCGGCCGGAGCCGGCTCCTCGGGCTCGGGCCAGTCGACGTCCCTGATCGGGGCGAAGAACTTGTCGAGGTCCTCGAACAGGTCGTCCCCGCCTTCGGGCTTCTCGCCTTCGCCCATCAGACCTCCATCAACTCCTGCTCCTTGTGGCGTTGCATCTCGTCGATCTCCGCCACGTGGTGGTCCGTCAGCTTCTGGAGCTCCTTCTCCGCCCGCTTGAGGTCATCTTCCGAGATGGTGGCCTCACGCTCAAGCTTCTCGAGCTCCTCTTTGTGATGGCGGCGGACGTTGCGGATGGCCACCCGACCGTCCTCCGTCCGCTGGTGCACCACCTTCACGAGATCCTTGCGGCGCTCCTCGGTGAGAGGGGGAAAGCTCAATCGGATCACGTTCCCGTCGTTCGAGGGGGCGATGCCGAGGTCGCTCGCCTGGATGGCCTTCTCGATCGCACCTATCGCGTTCCTGTCGAAGGGCTGCACGAGCAGCTGCCGGGGCTCCGGCACGCTGAAGGAGGACAGCTGGTTCAAAGGGACCGTGGCGCCGTAGTAGTCGACCGAGATCCGGTTGAGAACCGCCGGCGAGGCCCGCCCCGTCCGGATCGCGGCGAGCTCGTCCTTCAGGTGCGCGATCGCCTTGTCCATCTTGTCGGCGGCATCCGCCAGGCTCGACTGGACCGTCATCCGGTTCCTCCGTGCACGAGGGTTCCGATCTGCTCGCCGAGCACCGCGCGGCGGATGTTCCCCTCCTCGCGGAGGTCGAAGACCAGGATGGGCAGCTCGTTCTCCATGCAGAGAGAGATCGCGGTGGCATCCATCACCTGGTAACCCCCGCGAAGCACGTCGACGTACTCGATCGTCTCGAAGCGAACGGCGCTCGCGTCGGCGTGAGGATCGGCCGTGTACACGCCGTCGACCTTCGTGCCCTTCAGCAGGGCGTCCGCGCCGATCTCGAGGGCTCGCTGGGCCGCCGCCGTGTCGGTGGAGAAGTACGGGGCGCCCAGGCCCGCCGCGAAGATCACGACGCGACCCTTCTCCAGGTGGCGAGCGGCCCGGAGCGGCACGTACGGCTCGGCGATCTGCGCCATCTGGATCGCGGTCTGCACCCTCGTCGTGACGTGAATCTTCTCGAGCGCGTCCTGAAGGGCGAGCGCGTTCATGACGGTGGCGAGCATGCCCATGTAGTCCGCTCGGGCCCGCTCGATCGTCGGAGCCTGGCGGCCGCGCCATATGTTGCCGCCGCCGACCACGACCGCGGGCTGCACCCCGAGGTCGACGACGTCCGCAAGCTGCCGCGCGATGAGCCCCGTGGCGTCCGAGGAGATCCCGTACCCGGTGTCCAGAGAAGCGAAGGAGTCGCCGGAGAGCTTCAACAGGACCCGGTGGTAGATGGGCCTCTGGCTCGCTCCGGCGTCCGTCATCCGCGCCGCCTACTCCTCTTCCGTCTCACCGAGCTTGTACCGAACGAACCGCCGGACCGCAACCTTCTCCCCGACCATGGCGCCCACCTCGTCCAGGAGTTGCTGCACGGTCTTCGAGTCGTCCTTCACGAAAGCCTGGTCGAGCAGGACATTGTCCTTCATGAAGGCTTCCAACTTGCCCTCGACGATCTTCTGTAGGACATCTTCCGGCTTGCCGGAGGTCGCCGCCTGAGCCTCGAAGATCCGGCGCTCGCGCTCGAGCACCTCCGTGGGCACATCGTCGCGGCTGATCCAGCGCGGAGTGGAGGGGCTGGCCACGTGAAGGGCCAGATCCTTCGCGAGGCGCCGGAACTCATCGGTGTTCGCGACGAAGTCCGTCTCGCAGTTCACCTCGATCAGGACACCCACGGTGTTGTTGAAGTGGATGTAGCTCTCGACCAGCCCCTGATCCGCGCTGCGGCCGGCGCGCTTGGCGGCGCTCGCAAGACCCTTCTCCCGAAGGATCTCGGTCGCGCGAGCCGTGTCGCCGTCGGCCTCGATGAGGGCTCGCTTGCAATCCATCATTCCGGCGCCGGTGGCGTCGCGAAGCGCTTTCACCTGGCTCGCGGTGATGTCGCTCATGCCGGCGCATCCTCGGAGGCGGGGGCGTCGACTACCACCTCGGGCTCGGACCGGGCTGCGGGTTCGGTCCAGGCCGGTGGAGCGGCAGGGGTCGAAGCGTCGGGCTCGAATACCGTGGTGGCAGCGATCTCGGCCGCGCGTTCCTCGCTCACCTCGGGCTCGGGCTCGACCTCCGGCTCCGCCGCGCCCGAGGCGCGACGGGTCATCTCGTCCTGCGCGATGCCCCGCCCTTCCGTGAGAGCGTCGGCGATCACGCGCGTGACGAGGGAGACGGCGCGGATAGCGTCGTCGTTGCCCGGGATCACGTAGTCGACCTCGTCGGGGTCGCAGTTCGTGTCGACGATGGCGATCACCGGGATGTTGAGCTTGCGGGCTTCACCAACCGCGATGTGCTCCTTCTTCGTGTCGATCACGAAGACGGCGTCGGGAAGGCGTTCGAGGTCCTGGATGCCGCCCAGGTTCCGCTCGAGCTTCTCCTCCTCGTGGCGCAGTCGGATCGCTTCCTTCTTCGGGAGGTAGTCCATCGCGCCGGAACGCTCCATCTCGCGGAGCTCGCGGAGGCGCATCAGCCGCTGGCGGATCGTCGTGAAGTTGGTGAGCATCCCGCCGAGCCAGCGGTGGGTCACGAACGGCATCCCGACGCGGCCCGCGTGCTGCTCGATCGGCTCCTGGGCCTGCTTCTTGGTCCCGATGAACAGGACGATGCCGCCGCGCCGGCCGAGGTCCCGGACGAAGGCATGGGTCTCCTCGAGACCCGCGAGGGACTTCTCCAGGTCGATGATGTAGATGCCGGAGCGCTCCCCGTAGAGGTAGCGGCCCATCTTCGGGTTCCACCTGCGGGTCTGGTGGCCGAAGTGCACTCCTGCTTCGAGGAGCTCCCGCCTGGTTACGACAGGCACGGTGCTTCTCCTTTCGGTTGTCCTCCTCCGCCCGGTTCGCCCCGGCGTCCGGCCCGCTCCGCTCGCGCGGGCCTCTCGGCTCGCTCGGCGCGCGGGACCCCGGATCCGGTCCCCGGACGTGTGTGCTCGGCGCGATCACGCCGGCGCGGGGAGTCTAGCAGCGGGGCTTGGTCACCGGCGCACCGGTTGGTGCGCAGGCTCGGGGACCGAACCACGGATCACGAGCCACCGGAACCCGAAGGAGGCGAAGAAGCCAACGTGCAGGAAGTTCACGACCAGCGCGAAGATCCAGGTCCTGAGGGGCGGGTTAGCGGTGACCCCGGCGGGAGGCGTGAACGCCTGCAGGACGGTGAGGAGCAAGAGGTACATCATCGAGAACAGGAACTGACGGCCGCCGGGCGTCCTGCCCCCTGCCGCCGAGCGCGAGAGAGCCGCCGGCAGGCTGCGGCGCTCGGTGACCGCCACGAAGGGCAGGAACCCGAGAAGCCACAGCGCGGCTGCCGGCAGGAGCACCTGCACCAGGGTCCCCAGCCCCGGACCGAAGGCCGCCGCGTAGACCAGGAGTATCACGAACAGGAGGTTCAGGATCACCCCGCCGAGCACGATCGGGAGCGCTCGGAGCCCCCGCAGCACCCCGGTGACCGAGACCGACCCCCGCTCGAATCCCTCGACGATGAGGCCCGCGAGCACCGCCACGACGAGCGCGCGCAGGACCAAGAGGGGCAGCACGGCGACGATCCCTGCCGGCTGACCGAAGAGGACCAGCGAGCCCTGCAGGTCGGCACCGACCGAGAGGGGCGGGATCGACGATGCCTGGTTGAGAGGGAGGGAAGGCGGGCCGACGTAGCCGAGGGCGAGCATGCCGAGCCAGGTGACGAGCGTCCACAGGAACGGCGCCAGGAGGAGCACGGGGACCGAGCCCACCAGCAGGAAACCCCGACCGAGAGACCGGCGGAAGTTCGGCATCGCCGAGAGCGAGGCCGGGACCGGATTGCCGAAGAGGCCCCCGAAAAGACCCGGCCTCTGTTCGGGCTCTGCGCTCGCTCGCGGGGGCCCGCGGCGCTCGGCAACCTGACGAGGAGCCCCCTGCCTCCGCTTCTTCTTGTTGCTCACGGCTCGTCTCCGTCGTCGTCGGCGAGCGCGTCGTCCTCATCGTCGCCGTCCGGCTCACCGAAGTCGGTCGGGCCGACGCGGCGCGCGACCAAGGTGAGGGGAACGAGGATCGCGGCGCCCACGGCCACGAACGCCAGGGCGAAGCGGCCGATGATGGCGCCGTACCTCGGTACGGTGGGCGACTCCAAGTCGACGAGCGTCCCGGCATCATCGTGAGCGAACGCGACCAGCCCGCCCTTGCCTCCACCCTGCAGCGCCACGATGGTGTCCGCCGTCACGGCCAGCGGCCCGATCAGCCCGGGGGCTGGAGGGCTCCGCCACACCAGGTGGCCGGTCGTCGCGTCCACGGCGGCGAGGGTCCCGTCGGAGAGCCCGAGCAGCACGTGATCCCCCACCACGACCGGCGAGCCCCGAACGACTCGCTCGTTGAGCTGGAACAGCCACGCCTGCCGGCCCGTGGACCGGTCGATCGCGTGGACACCGCCGGTGCCGTCCGCGACGTACACCGCCTCGCCCGCGACCGCGGGGGCCACGAAGGGGAACACGACCGAACCTATCCTGCCCGACCAGAGCTCAGAGCCGGAGTCGGCCGATAGCCCCCGCACCTGGGAGTCTCCGATCGACCCGGGGGACGCCACCACGACCTCGCCGTCCGCGGCGCTCGCGAGCGAGGCGAAGGACGAGGGCGGCCGCGGAGCGTAGCTCCACACACGCTCCCCGGTCGCTGCATCCAGGGCGACGACCGTCGCGGTCACGGAGTCCTTGAACTCGTGGGAGAGAGGCACCACGAAGACCTTGCCCCCGGCCGCCGCGAGCGGACCCTTCGCTTCGCCGCCTACGGCAACGCTCCAGTCCAGAGCTCCGGCTACCACGTCGATCGCCGAGACGTTGCCGCCGGCGTCGCCGACGAACGCGTGGTCGCCATCGACCGTGACCCCGCTGCGGCTCACCGAATCGAGAGGAACGTCCCAGGCTTCCTTCCGGGTCGCGAGATCGATCGCCCGGAGCTTCGACGTTTCGGCATCCCCTCCGTCGGTGAACAGGAGCAGGGTCGTCCCTCCTGCCTCCGCGACGGCGGCGGGCGCCGGCGGGCCGTCCCTCGGGACGGACCACAACTGAGTGCCGGTCTCGAGATCCACCCCGTAGACGGCGTCGGGCCCGACCGAGATCACGGTCGTCCCGTCGATCACTGGCGCCGACAGCCCCTCACCCTTCTTGGGGGTGAACGAGAACTTCCAAACCTGCCGGTACGGCGGCGCCGGACCATCCGGAGCGACTCCGGAGTGACCCGGATCGCCCTGGAATTGGGGCCACGGGCCGGGTGCGGGCGTCTCCTTCGCCGAGGAGACCCCGGCCGGAGCCAGGGCCAGGAGCGCCACCAGCGAGGCTGCCCAGAGGCGGCGGGCGAGCTCGGTGAGCGGTCGCGGGGCGTGCGGGACTGGGATCGGGTCGCGCAAGACGACCAATCCTACTCGGCGGGCTGAGGGGCCGATCGACGCTCACGTGACGAGCGGCGCGAGGCGGATCAGGTCGACGACGCTTCCCTCTGACAGGTAGTCGAGGGGATCGACATACTCGCCGTTCAGCTTCGCGCCGAGATGCAGGTGCGACGGGAACACGTCCGGATGACCGGTCCCCGAGAGCGCGATCGCCTGGCCCACCGTCACCACATCGCCCTTGCGCACGAGGAGCTCCGAGACCCACGAATACGTGGATGCGAGGCCCCCGCCGTGGTTGACGGTCACGAAGAGGTGACCGCCCACCTTGCCGGCGAACGTGACGGTTCCGGCGGCGACCGAGCGCACCGGCGTGCCGAAGGGAGTCGCGATGTCGATGCCGAGGTGTCCCGAGCCGTACGGTGAGTCCGGCGGGTCGTAGCCACGGATGATCGGCCCCACGACCGGCCAGACCCAATCACCCGACGCGCGAGCCGGAGTCGCCGTCGCGACCGCGACCGACAGCAGGACGAGGGCCAGGACCGTCTTCCTCATGCCAGCGACGCTACCGGCTCGGCGAGCGCCTCGCAGTGAAGCGCGTCACACATCCCGCCGAGATCCGGTGGATCAGTCGAACTCGGAGAGCTGGCCCCGGAGCCCCCCGACGGCCTTGGTGTGGATCTGGCACACGCGAGACTCTGTGACGCCCAGGATCTCGCCGATCTCGGCGAGCGTGAGGCCCTCGAAGTAGTAGAGGGTGACGACGATCTTCTCGCGCTCGGAGAGCGAGTTGATCGCCGCCGCCAGGAGCCCGCGCGTCTCCTGACCCTCCATGCCCGACGTCGGATCGAGGGTCCGATCGGCGAGGGTGTCCAGCAGCGACACCTGCTCTCCTCGATCGGCCCCCACCGACACCATCTCGTCGAGCGCCAGCACCGACACGAATGAGATCTGCGTCACGACGTCGTGGAGCTCCCGGCGGGTCATGCCGAGGCGGCCGGCGAGCTCCGTCTCGGTCGGCTGCCGCTTCAGCATCGACTCCAGGTCGGCGTGAGCCTTCTCGATCTCACGTGCCTTGAACCGAACCGAGCGTGGCACCCAATCCATCGCCCGCAGCTCGTCGATGATCGCGCCCTTGATGCGGGGGATCGCGTAGGTCTCGAACTTGTTCCCGCGACCCGGCTCGAACTTCGCGAGGGCATCGATCAGGCCGAACATGCCGTACGAGACTAGGTCCGCCTGCTCCACGCTCGCGGGCAGCCCCACCGCCACCCTGCTCGCGACGTACTTCACGAGAGGCGCGTAGTGCAGGATCAGCCGCTCACGGGCGTCCGGGGAGCGCGAGCCCTTGAACCCGTCCCAGAGCCGGCCGAGCTCGTCGTCCACCTGCGGCGGGATGGTGACGACGGAAGCGGAACCCTTCTTACCCGACGCCTTCGACGTGGCCGACGCCTTCGACGTGGCCGACGCCTTCGACGAACGACCCTTGGCGGCATGAGCCGCCTTCGCCCCGCCTCTTGCCACCGCGCGCTTGCTCGGGACCGCCTTGACGGTGACGGCCTTCTTGACCGAGGTCGTCTTCGTGGTGATCTTCTTCCCGAGGTCCCTCGCGGACGAGGCCTTCTTCGCGGAGGCGCTCGCCGAGGACTTCGAGGGCTCCTGGATCTTCACGACCTTCGCGACCTTGGCGGTCGCGGTGCGGATGGGCTTGGTCGCGCTCATGCCCGGGGGTGCGCCTGTTCGTAGGCCTCGAATAGGCGCCGGCGCGACACGTGCGTGTAGCGCTGCGTCGTGGCCACTGTGGCGTGGCCCAAGAGCTCCTGTACCGCGCGGATGTCGGCTCCTCCTTCGAGCAGGTGGGTCGCGTACGAGTGCCGCAGGGTGTGCGGGGTCACCCGCCTCCCCGGGAGCACGCGTTGCACGTATTGTTCTACCATCGCACGGATGTCACGATCGCTGAAGGGCTTCTTTCGGCGATTGAAGAACAGGGCGGCGGAGGAACGATCGACGGGGACCATCGTCGGCCGTCCGGCCACGAGGTAAGCCGAAAGGGCATCCGCCGCGTGGTCCGACATCGGGACCTCACGCTCCTTGGAGCCCTTGCCGAGCACGAGAACGCTGCGCCGGTCCAGGTCCACGCGGTCGAGGGTCAGGCCGGCCACCTCCCCCACCCGAAGCCCCGACCCATACATGAGCTCGAGGCAGGCCCGGTCGCGCAGGGCGATCGCACGCCGGATCGGACCCTCCGAGCCCGGTTTTCCCCGTTCCCCCTTGTCGCCTTCTCCGGGCGCCGCGGCCGCGTCAGGATCTGCGGGCGCCTCGGCGAGGGCCGCGGCCTCCTTGGGGCGCAGGACGGTCGGCAGCCGGTTCATCACCTTGGGACTGCCGAGCAGCGCGGACGGGTCGTCCCCGAGACGCCCTCGCGTCGAGGCCCACCGGTAGAACGCCCGGATCGAGGCCACGCGCCGCGCGATCGAGGCCCGCGCGTAGCCGAGGGTCGTCTGCTGGGCGAGGAACCGCCGGAGCCGCTCGGGTTCGGCCGATGCGAGCGAAGCTCCCCCCCGAAGCAGGAACTCCGCGAGCTGGCTCAGGTCACGCCGGTAGGCGAGAACGGTGTTGCGCGACAGATGCCGCTCGAGGCCCAGATGGGCCTCGAAGTCCTCGAGCAGCTCGACATCGGACGGGGGAAGCTCGCCCTTGGGGGTCACCGCCTGCCTTTCGGGTCCGGGAGCGCCCTCTGTCTATCAGCGGGAGGGGGACGGTTCAAGCTGCGCGGCGGCGGGCTCGCCGGCGCGCACCGGTTCGGCATCGGGTGCGGATGCGGGCGCCGACGTGTGAGCCACGAGCGTCGCCTCGGTGACCGCGAGCGTTGCCTCGGTGGCCGCGAGCGTTGCCTCGTAGCGGCCGCCCACGCTCCTCACCAGGCCGATCAGCTCCATCCGCATCAGGGCCGCCACGACCTCGGTCATGGTCATCCCAGCCGCGCCGGCGATCGCCTCGGGCAGCGATGGCCCTGCGAGCACACGGAGGATCCGTCGGTCGGGGTCCGAGAGGCGCTGCACTGCACCGGCCGCCGCCGCCCCAGGGTCCACCCCGAGATCCGCGAGCAGGTCGGCGGCCCCGCGGATCATCGTGGCCCCCTCGCGGATCAGGCGGAGGGGGACGGCGGCAAGAGGGCTCGAGACCGGTCCGGGAACCGCGAACACCTCGCGCCCGATGTCCAGCGCGTGCGCGACGGAGATCATCGATCCGCTCCTCTCCGCCCCCTCCACCACGACGAGCGCGCGGGCGAGCGCCACCACGATGCGGTTGCGCGCCGGAAAGCGGTAGGGCGCAGCAGGAACCCCCGGCGGGTACTCGCTCACCACCGTGCCCTTTCGCGCTATGCGTTCGATCAGCTCCCTGCTGCTCGCGGGGTACGCGACATCGATCCCGGAACCCAGCACCGCGATCGTCGCCCCGCTCACCGAGAGCGCGCCCTGGTGGGAGGCGGAGTCGATCCCCCGCGCTGCGCCGCTCACCGCGCAGGCCCCGGCAAGCCCGAGCCCGCGTCCGGGAGGGCTCCGCCGGAAGTTCCTCGGACCGCGCCTTCGCGGAGCGGAT
>JACQDK010000005.1 GCA_016201135.1 Actinomycetota bacterium | reverse complement strand
ATCAGCTGCGCCTGCTTCGGACAGAGCTCGGAATCGATCCGCCGCCGACGCCGACAGAGAAGAAGGAGGTGCGCGACCGCAAGAGGAAGATCGCGTGATGACTCAGGTCGCCGCTTTTACAGGAGTCTCAGGACTTGACCCACATGAAACGCCATGCTCGCCAGGAGTTCGATCAGACCGGCCGCGACGGATCCTGGCACGTTCACGAGCTCTGCTCGGACTCGCAATTGGTTACTCCCGATACGAGGTATCCATGGCCGGTGTTTTCGAACGAGACCACGGTTCCGCTAGGGAGCGACGCTGTCACCGTGCCGCCAACAGGAGCATCGGCCGACTCCACCTGATTCACGAGGCTCTGAGACTGGTCGTTCGTGAGCACGGGCATGTTTGGGACGTTCTGCTCTGCTTCAGAGATAGCCGCGGCAACCGAATCGCCGCCGGCACCGGGAACAAGATCAACGGACGTGGAACCCTGCCAAGTGCCGCTACCCGCCCCGCAGGGACCCGTTCCCGCCGTGTGGGCCGGTGAGCTTGCCAGTAGGCCTAGCCCGAAAGCACAGACGGCAATCAGCGCGTATGCAAGCCGCCGCATGGATCATCCCCTCATCCTCGACTACCCTCAAATGCCCTTCAATCACTTATAGCACTCCCCTCGGTTCCTGTCGTTCTCGGGGAGGCCCTGGGTTAGCGTCGCCCGCGAGCCAGTCTCGAACGAATCCCCCCCTCCCCCCTGAAGGGGCGGGGCACGTAGCGTCCGCTCGAGTTGCCACACGGAAGGACGCCACCGTGCCGAGTTGGCTGTAGCCGTCCGCGTTGCGGTGCCCAAGCAGCCCACCCTGGCCACCTTGGAGCGGCAGACCTACCGGGCCCCGGCGCGACAAGTTCCTGCGGTCGCGGTCAGTGGCTGCTGCTGACACGCTGAGGGATGCCGAAACGCCGCACATCCTGACCAGATCCTCCGCGCCCCGGCTGCTAGATCTTCTTCGGGATCATCACCCCGCCAAGCCATCCGCAGGGGCAGCTTCGCAGACCAAGCAGGCAGACGAATTGATCACGAGAACGATGCGTAAGAAGACTTCACCCACGCGACACTAGGGGAGCGAGGGAAGCGCGGCCACGAGAGCCCGCGCCGCGCCGGCGGGGTCGTCCGCGTCGCAGACCGCCCGCACGACCACGATCCGGCGCGCTCCCGCCTCGACGACCTCGTGCACGTTGGCGGCGTCGATGCCGCCGATCGCGAACCAGGGCCTCGCGATAGTCGCGGCGGCGCTCCGCACGAACTCGAGCCCCGTTCCAGGCCGGCCGGGCTTCGTGGGCGTCGCCCACACCGGCCCGGCCGTCAGGTAGTCGGCCTCCTCGGGCGCCTGCGCGTGATCTTCCGGCGAGTGGCACGACACGCCCACGATCGCATCGGGCCCCAACACTCGGCGGGCCCACGACGCCGGCAGGTCGTTCTGCCCGACGTGCACGCCGTCCGCGCCAAGAGCGAGTGCGACGTCGGGGCGGTCGTTCACGGTGAAGAGGGTCCCGTGCCGGGCCGCTGCCTCGCGGAACACCTCGCCCCACCGCAGCAGGTCGCCGGCCTCGGACCCCTTCTCCCGCAGCTGCACGACGTCCACGCCGGCGCCGAGGATCGCATCGAGGAAGGACGCCAGGTCCCCCTGCCGTCGGCGCGCGTCCGTCACGACGTACAGCCGGGCGCGCGCGAGGTGCGCGCGGATGTCCTCACCCACCGGCCACCGCCCGCACCAGCTCCAGCCGGTCGCCGGCCGCCACGTGGACCTCCTCGTATCTCTTGCGCTCCACGGGTTCCCCGTTGCGCTCGACTATCACGAACCGGGGGTCGAGCTCGGCCGCGCGGATCAGCTCCTGCACCGAGCAGCCGTCGGGGACCTCGCGCGGACGCCCGTTCACCGTCACCTGCACGGCGATCACCCTCGCCGCGAGCGGCCGGAAGCGAGGCGCGCCTCGACGCTCGGCGTTACCCGCGCCCAGTCCTCCCAGACCGGGTCGTACCCCATGCCCCGCAGCCGATCCGCGACCTCACGCGGCGAGCGCAGGTCCGCGACCTCGAACTGCTCCGAGGCCTCCTCCGGATGCTCGTAGCCACCGGGTTCCGTGTGCGAGCCGGCGCTCATGTGCGTCACCCCGACCCTGGCCAGGCCGTCGCGGAGCGCCGGCGACTCGCGCGTCGACAAGACGATGCCCGCGTCCGGAAGCGCGAGGCGCAGGGCGCACACGAGCTGGGTGAGCTCGGCATCGTCCAGGAGCACGCGCGGCTGGTAACCCGAAGCGCTCGGCCGCATGCGCGGCACCGACACGTTCACCTGCGCGCGCCAGTGGTGCCTCTGGAGGAACCGCGCGTGCGCGCAGACCGCGATCGCCTCGTAGCGCCAGTCCTCGTGCAGACCGAACAGCGCCCCGATGCCGACGCGGCGCATCCCCGCGCGCGCCCCCCGCTCGGGGCCGAGCAGCCGCCACCGGTACCGGCGCTTGCGGCCCGCCAGGTGGACGCGCGCGTACGTCTCCGGATGGTAGGTCTCCTGGTAGATCACGAGGCCCTCGCAGCCGGCCTCGACCAGCCTGCGGTACTCCTCCTCACTCCAGACCTGGACCTCGACGGCGAGCTGGGGCACCTCCGCGGCGAGCGCTCGGATCCGCTCCTGAAGCAGGTCGACCCCGGTCAGCCGCTCGTGCTCCCCGGTGAGCAGCAGGACCGAGCGGAATCCCCCGCGTAGCAGGTGCCGCGCCTCCTCGAGCGTCTCCTCGACCGACAGGGTCTTGCGCGCGATCGGGAGCTCCCGCGCGAACCCGCAGTAGGTGCAGGTCGAAAGGCACTCGTTCGAGAGGTAGAGCGGGGCGTACATCCGGATCGTCCTTCCGAACCGTGCGACGGTGAGATCGTGCGCCGCGCGCGCGAGCTCCTCGAGGCGCTCCCCGGCGGCCGGCGAGAGAAGCGCCGCGAAGTCCCCCGGCGTCCGCTCGATCGGCTGGGTCGAGAGCGCCGACGCGACCTGCTCGGGCGAGGCGCCGTGGGCGATCTCCAGCAGCCGGTCGAGCGGCAGCCGCTCGAGCTCGTCGGCGAAGGTGACCCGAGGGGCCGGCTCGAGGAACCCGTCGTCGTTCACGGCCGTCCCTTTCCCAGGAACCCGGTGAGGGGGCTGGAGGCCTCGGCCCGCGGGAGCTCCGCCGGCAGCTTCGCGAGGCGCGCGGCGCGCCCGGCTTCGACGCCCAGGCGGAACGCGCGGGCCATCTCGATGGGGTCGCCGGCCACCGCGATCGCGGTGTTCACCAGGACGGCATCGACCCCCATCTCCATCGCCTCGGCTGCGTGCGATGGCGCGCCGAGTCCGGCGTCAACGATCACGGGCACCGTCGCCTGCTCCACGATGATCTGGACCGCCTCCCGCGTGCGCACGCCGCGGTTCGACCCGATCCAGGAACCGAGCGGCATGACGGTGGCGCAGCCGGCCTCCTCGAGCCGCTTCGCCAGGACGGGGTCCGCGTTGATGTAGGGCAGCACGGTGAACCCCTCCGACACCAGACGCTCGGCCGCCTCCAGCGTCTCCACGGGATCGGGCAGCAGGTATCGAGGCTCCGGCGTCACCTCGAGCTTCACCCACGTGGGCAGACCGGCCGCGCGCGCGAGCTTCGCGATCCGCACGGCCTCGTCGGCGTCCGTCGCCCCGGAGGTGTTCGGCAGCAGCAGGTACCTCTCGGGATCGATGAACTCCAGGATGTCCGGGCCCCCCGTCGCCTCGAGATCGACCCGCCGCAGCGCCACCGTCACGAGCTCCGTGCCGCTCGCCGCGAGCGCGTCGCGCATCGCCTCGAACGAGCCGAACTTGCCGGTCCCTACGACGAGGCGCGATCCGAACTCGCGCCCCGCGATCGTCAGGGGATCGTGATGCGGCATCGGCTCCCTCCGCCGGCATTACCCGGTTCAGGTCGTTCGGGTCGCCGGCGCGATCTGCCGGCCTCTCAGCCCGGTGTGCCCGAGCTCCCCGGTTCCTCGGGTCCAGTATAGGGAGCCGCGCGCGACCCGGAAGCGCGGTTCACCGCGCCTCCAGGCGGAACGAGACCCGCCCCTCGCTCACGCGCCACTCCCGGAAGCCCGCGTCCGCGAGCGCGTGGTGGAGAGCCTCGAGGCCGTAGGTCCCCGCGAGCAGCCCGCGCTTGGGTTCACTCGACCGCGGGTGGCGCACGTCGGCGAGCACGAGCGACCCGCCGGGGCGGAGCACCCGGAACGCCTCCCGGGTGGCCGCGCGCCACACGTCCACGTGGTGCCAGACGAGGACGGCCACGACGACGTCGAACCGGCCCACGGGATATGGGAGCTCCTCGGCGTCGGCCACCTCCACCTTCACGCGATCCCCGAATCGGGCGAGCCGCCCGATCGCGGGCACCACCATGTCGGGGTCGACGTCGGTCGCGGTCAGACTCCAGCCGGGGAACCTCTCGGCCAGGGCCAGGGCGACCGAGCCCTGCCCGCACCCGATCTCGAGCACCTCGGCGTCCTCCCGGAACCGGGCGAAGTCAGCCACCCACGGGACGACCACTCCTCGGGAGAACGCGTCCCAGGCGCCGCTACGAAGCACCCATGCCTCGAACCCCTGCATCCGCACGTTTCGAACCCCTCCCGATCCCTCAGCCCCGCGCCCTGGCCAGGGCCCTTTCGCGCTTGACCTTCTTCCAGTCGCTCGATCGCACGCTGAAGACCACGTCGGTCACGATCTGCAGCACGCCGACCGCCAGCAGGAGCGCGGCCGACCACCACGGCGCCCGGGTGGAAGGCCAGAACCCGAGCGCGACGAAGGGCGAGAGCTTCGTCGCGATCGCCCCCGACGCGTGCATCACGGCCCGCCTTCCGGCGTCGGTCCGCAGGTACGAGGCGTAGTCGGTCTTGAGGCCCGGCCTCGGGGGGAGGGGCCCTCCGATGAAGTAGTCCGTGAAGCGGATCCCGACGGCGCGACCGACCGCCCAGTGGGTGAGGCTGTGGGTCGCCACGGACCAGATCACTCCGGCCGCCACCAGGGCCACGCCGGCGACCGCCGGGCGGCCGGTGACCCTGGCCGCCACGACCGCCAGCGCGCCGGCTGCCACGCCGGCCGAGAGGACCAGGTTGCCCGCCCACACGGGAGCGCGGAACTTCACCCCTGCTCTGAACGCGGCGGCGTCGATCCGCCCGACCTGCTCGGCCCACCGCTCCCGGAGCTCGGGGTCGCGCTTGACGACCCCCACCAGGCGCCAGAACCCGAGCCGCCGAAGGTCCCGGTCCCCCGCGTCGACGGCCGCCTCGATGCGGGCGAACGCCTCTCGCAGCTCCTGCTCCGTTGGGCGAGCTTCCACGGTTCCGCCCCTTCCCGGCCCTAGAATCGCCCCCGGACGCGCTCCGGCTCCGAGCGCTTCCCCCGAGGAGGTCCGAACACGTCCAAGAGCATCGCACACGCCTCGGCCGCCGGTGAGACCGCCGGCCGCGCGCTCGTCACCCTCGACGGGCGCTATCACGTCGTGGAGCGGATCGCCGCCGGCGGCATGGGCGAGGTCTTCCGGGCGCAGGACAGCGTCCTCGCGCGCGAGGTGGCGATAAAGGTCCTTCACCGCTCGCTCGCCGGCGACCAGGGGTTCGTGGACCGCTTTCGGCGGGAGGCGCGCGCCGCCGCAACGCTGAACCATCCGAACATCGTCGCGGTGTACGACTGGGGCTCGGTCGACGGCATCTACTACATGGTCATGGAGTACGTGCGCGGTCGGAGCGTCCGCGACCTCCTGAACGCGATGGTGCGCCTGGAGCCCGCGCAGGCCGCCGAGGTCATCCGCCAGGCGCTGCTCGCTCTCGAGCACGCCCACGACGTCGGGATCGTCCACCGGGACCTGAAGCCCGAGAACATGCTCGTGAACGCGGGCGGGGTCATGAAGCTCACGGATCTGGGCCTCGCGCGCGCGTATGCCGACGGGCACGCCACCCAGACCGGAGCGGTGACCGGCACGGTGCAGTACCTCGCGCCCGAACAGATCCGGGGAGAGCCCGCCGACCCCCGCACCGACCTCTACTCGCTGGGCGTGGTTGCCTTCGAGCTCCTCACCGGGCGCCTGCCGTTCACCGGCGAGACGGCGATGGCGATCGCGTACAAGCACCTGTCGGACCGGGTGCCGAGGCCGTCGGGCATCGTCCCGCAGGTGCCGGAGGAGCTGGACGGGTTCGTGGCCTCGGCCACAGAACGCGACCGCGAACTCCGTCCAGAGTCGGCGACCGAGATGCGCCGGGACCTCGAGTCGATCGCCCGGGACCTGCCGGCCGCGCCATCCCTCACCGACCTGGTCGCTAGCGCTCCGGACATCGTCGACGTGCGGGCCGAAGCTGCGGAGGCCTCCGCCCAGACCACCACCGTCACGATCCCCCGGGTTCAGCGGCACCGCCGCCGCGGCGTCCGCCGGTTCTTCGGCGCGCTGCTCGCGATCGCCGCGGTCGCCGCGGCGGCGTGGGGGGCGTGGGCGTACCTCCTCCCCCACCGCGTCCAGGTGCCGAACGTCACGGGGCTCTCGGTGCACGCGGCGACGGCCCAGCTCTCCGACTCCGGTCTGAAGGTACGGCTGGCGAGCGGCGTCTACTCCCTCACGGTCGATCGGGGCCACGTCGTGAAGCAGGATCCTCAGAGCGGGGCCAAGCTCGAGCGCGGCGCGATCGTGACCCTCGTGCCGTCGCTCGGCCCACGTCCGATCCCGGTGCCCGACCTGGGGGGCGCCACCGTCGCGGAGGCGACCAAGGCCCTCGAGGACGCCGGGTTCAAGGTCGGCGACCCGAAGCGCCGCTACAGCGACACGATCCGCAAGGGACGGGTCATCAGCACGATCCCCGGTCCGGGGCAGAACGCACCCGAGCAGAGCGCGATCTCCCTCGTGGTGAGCAGGGGCCGCCCGCCGGTGGCGGTTCCCGACGTGGTGGGCCAGGACGTCGGCAAGGCCACCGCGGCCCTGAAGTCCCTCGGGTTCACCGTGAAGGTCGAGCTGAAGTTCTCCGACACCGCCCCGGTCGATCAAGTCATCGCGGTCGACCCGAAGCCGAAGATCGACGCGGCGTACGGGTCACAGGTCACGCTCACCGTGTCGAAGGGCCCGCAGAGCTTCCCGTGCCCGGACTTCCGCGGTATGACCCTGGCCGACGCCAGGGCGCTGGCCGCGAGCCTCGGCCTGCGCGTCGCCGCCCTGCCAGTGCCGGGCGCGAGCGGGACGACGGTGGTGAGCCAGGTGCCGGATCCGGGCGCCACCGTGCGCTACGGCGCGACGATCACTCTCTACTACGCGTGAGGATCGGTGCGCACGTCCGCCGAAGGGCCGGCGGCGTCGCCCTCCTGGTCGACGAGGTCCGGGCCCGGGGTGCCGACTGCGCCCAGATCTTCGTCTCCAACCCGCGCGGCTGGGCGCCGCCCCGGATCGAGCCGGACGAGGCCGTCCGTTTCCGCCAGGAGTGGGGCGCCTCAGGGATGGGCCCGCTCGTCGCGCACGCCCCGTACCTCGTCAACGTGGCCTCGGCCGACCCGCAGGTCCTCGAGCGCTCGATCGTGCTCGCGAGGGCCACGCTCGAGGCCTGCGCCGCCCTCGGCGTGGACTTCCTCGTCGTGCACGCGGGAACCGGAGGGACCGATCCCCACGAGGAGGTGGTGGCGCGCGCGGCGGAGGGCCTGCGCGTGCTCGTCTCCGCCGCCGGGCCGGCGCGCGTGCTCGTCGAGCTCGAGGAGGGCATCCCCGCGGCCTCCGCTTCGACGGTCGCCGAGGCCGCCCGGCTCTTCGAGGCGGCCGACTCCCCGACGCTCGGCCTCTGCCTCGACACCTGCCACCTGTTCGCCGCCGGCTGCGAGCTGGACACCCCCCAAGGGATCGAGCAGATGTTCACCGATCTGCGAGGAACCGGCCTCCTCGGCCGCCTCGCCGTCGTCCACGCGAACGACGCGATGTTCGAGCGCGGGAGCCGGCGCGACCGCCACGAGAACATCGGCGACGGCCACATCGGTCGCGCCGGCTTCCGCGCGCTGCTCGGCAGGCCCGAGGCGGCCGGCCTGGCGTTCGTGCTGGAGACGCCGGGAGACGCCGAGCGTCAGGCGCGCGACATCGCTCTCCTTCGAGCCTACGGCTCGAGCTCGGCGCGCGGCCTTTCCTGATAACCGTAGCGCTCCTCGGCGAACGGCTCCGCGTGAACGTGGTAGCCGCGCACCTCCCAGAAGCCCCGCTCGTTGTGGTCCGTGAGCTCGAGGCCGGTGAGCCACTTCGCGCTCTTCCATGCGTATCGCTTGGGTACCACGAGCCTCAGCGGCCAGCCGTGCTCGGGGGCGAGGTCCTCGCCGTTGTTCCGCCAGGCGACCAGGACGTCGTCGTCTTCCATCGCGGCCAGAGACAGGTTCGAGGTGTAGCCGTACGCGCAGTGCGCGATCACCCACTTGGCCTCGGGTTTCGGCAGCGCCCTCTCGAGGAGGGTCGGGAAGGCCACTCCCTCCCAGTCGTTGTCCAGCGTGGTCCAGCCCGTCACGCAGTGCATGTCGGCGTGCACCTTCACGGTAGGCAGAGCGCGCAGCTCTTCGTACGAGAGCACGAGGGGGCGCTCCACCGCGCCGGAGACCTCCAGGTCCCACGTCTGCCCGTCGAACCTCGGTATCGGGCCGTAGTGCAGCACCGGCCACGTCTTGACCAGATGCTGGCCCGGCGGGACCCGAGCGGCGATCTCCGCCGGGTAGTCCTTCGTGAACAGGCCCATCAGCCCTCATCGGTCGCCCCTGCCACGAGGGATCGCAACGCGGAGAGCGCGAGGTCCAATCCTTCGTCGTCCACGTCGACGTGCGTGAGCATGCGGACCTTGCCTTCCACGTAAGTAGCTCCCACGCCGAGGTCGGCCAGGCGCCGGAGGACCTCCAGCGGCGACCGTCCCACCGCTTCGGTGTCCACGTACACGATGTTCGTTTCAACCGACCCGGGGTCGATCGACCCGGGAAGGATCTCGGCGACACCGGCCGCGAGGCGTCCGGCCCGGGCGTGGTCCTCGTGCAGGCGCTTCGGCCCTTCCTCCAGGGCGATCAGGCCGGCCGCCGCCAGGATCCCGGCCTGGCGCCATGCGCCGCCGAAGAGGATCCTGCGGCGCCGGGCCTCGCGGATCTGCTCCCGCGAGCCGCAGACGATCGAGCCGATCGGGGCGCCCAACCCCTTGGACACGCAGAACATCAGCGTGTCGACCTCGCGGGCGTAGTCCGCGACCTCCACCCCCGCGGCGACGGCCGCGTTGAAGATCCTCGCGCCGTCCAGGTGCACGGGGGCGCCGGCTGCGTCGGCGACCCGGCGGATCGCGCGCAGCTCCTCGAGGGGCATGACCGTGCCGCCCGCATGCCCGACGGTGTTCTCGACGCAGAGGAGGTCCACCACCTCCACCTCGTACGGGTCGTCGTCCGCGAGCAGCCTGCGGGCCAGATCCGCCGTCATCCACCCCGAGGGCCCTGGGTCTGCCGTGCGGAACGAGATGCCGGAGAGCGCGGCGGATGACATCACCTCGGTGCTCGCCACGTGCGCCCCCGGCGTCGCGGCCACGAAGTGCCCGACGCCCCTGAGGTGCATCGACAGGCAGATCTGGTTCGCCATCGTGCCGGTGGGCACGTAGAGGGCGGCCTCCTTGCCGGTGACCTCGGCCGCCCGCTCCTGGAGACGATTGACGGTGGGGTCGTCCCCGAACCAGTCGTCTCCCACCTCGGCGGCGGCCATCGCCCGGCGCATCGCCTCGGACGGCTTGGTGACGGTGTCCGAGCGCAGGTCGACGCGGTACATGGCGGGCAGTGTATCGGCGCCCTCAATAGAGGAACATCGGCTTGCCATCGACGTGGCGGATCTTCGGCCGGTACTGCTCGACGTCGTACAGGGCACCCACGTCCACGCGCTTCACCCCTTGCCGGGTGACGCCGATCGGGACGTTCGCGTAGTTGCCGTTGCGAAGGGCCACCAAGCGCCCGAAGTTGCCCTCGATCACGAGGTCGGCGGCCATGACGGCGAAGTTGATCGCAACCATGAGATCGAGGGAGTCGGGGCTGCCCGATCGCATGAGGTACCCGATCTGCTGGTAGATCACGCCCTCGCCCGTGATCTCCTTGAGGGCCGCCCCTGTCAGCTGCCCGATGCCGCCGAGCTTCAGATGGCCGTAGGCATCGGCAGTCCCGCCCATCACCATCTCGCGCCCGACCATCGTGGCACCCTCGGAGATCGTCATCATCGCGTAGCTGCTCGGGTTGCCTCGCTTGTCCTGCATCAACAGTTCGGCGAGCTTATCCGGGTCGAACGGCACCTCGGAGATGATCGCCCTGTCCACGCCGGACAGGTACGCCGACACGAGGGACGTCTCGCCGCTGTAGCGGCCGAACACCTCCACCACGGCCAGGCGCTCGTGCGAGCCGGCGCTCGTGCGCAGCTGGTGGATGAAGATCACGGTGCGGGTGATCGCCGTCGAGAAGCCGATGCAATAGTCGGTCCCGTGCACGTCGTTGTCCATCGTCTTCGGGATCGCGACCACGGGCACGCCCTCGTCGTGCAGGCGGAGCGCGAACGACAGCGTGTCGTCGCCCCCGATCGGGATCAGAGCGTCGATGCCGAGCCGGTCGAGCACGTTCAGCACGTGCGGGGTGTGGTCGCGGGTCTCTTCGTCCTCCCGCCCGTTCTTCAGGAACTCCGGCTCCTCGGACGGGCGCACCCTCGCCGGGTTCGTCCGCGAGGTGTGAAGGATCGTTCCGCCGGTCCGGTCGATCGTGCGGACCGAACCCGGGTCCAGGTCGATCACCCTTGCCCCCACCGTCGCGGGGTCGTCCGGGTTGCACCCGAGCAGGCCCTCCCATCCGCGCCGGATGCCGACGACCTCGTGACCCTCCTCCGCGGCCCGCATCGTCGCCGCCTTGATGCACGCGTTCAGGCCGGGGACATCCCCCCCACCGGTCAGGATCCCGATCTTCATCGCTTCCTCCTGTGCCCAACTGCCTGGGGCCTCGAGGCATGGGGCCGAACGGCGCCTCTCAGAAGAACACCTCGGCCACCTCGTAGAGATCGTCGGGGATCGAGGCCGCCCCCGCGAGCGCGTCGCCGAGCGCGGCGCCCGTGATCTCGCCCCCCCGTATCGCGACCATCCTCCCCCATCGGTCCCGGGCGGCCAGGTCGACGGCGGCCACTCCGAACCGGGTCGCGAGGACGCGGTCCTCGGCCGTCGGCGTCCCCCCGCGCTGGACGTGCCCGAGCACGGTCACGCGCGTCTCGAATCCTGTGCGCGCCGCGATCTCCGGAGCAAGAGCGTGCGCGATCCCTCCGTAGCGCGGGAAGCCTCGCTCATCGACGCCGTAGGAAGGCACCTCGAACGACCCGGGGACCGGCGTCGCGCCCTCGGCCACGACCACGATCGAGAAACGGTGGCCCCGGAGCTGCCGGCTCCGCACGTGTCGGCAGACCTGCTCGAGATCGAACGGACGCTCGGGCACGAGGATCATGTCGGCGCCGCCGGCCAGGCCGGCGTGCAGGGCTATCCACCCGGAGCTGCGGCCCATCACCTCCACCAGCATCAGGCGGTTGTGAGATTCCGCGGTGCTGTGCAGGCGGTCGATCGCATCCGTCGCGACCTGGACCGCCGTGTGGAACCCGACGCACCGATCCGTGCCGGGGATGTCGTTGTCGATCGTCTTGGGGACGCCGATCACGGCCAGGCCCTCGGCCGCCATGTGCGCGGCCGCGCCGAGGGTCCCCTCCCCGCCGATCGCGATCAGGCCGTCGATCGCGAGGTCTCGGTACGTCTGCCGGACGCGGTCGATCCCGCCCTCGTGGTAAGGGTTGGCGCCGGAGCTGCCGAGGATCGTGCCGCCCCGGTGCAAGATCCCGTGAACGGTCGCGACCGTGAGCTCCTCGACTTCCCCCTCCATGACGCCCTGCCAGCCGTCGCGGAACCCGATGACCTCGGCGCCGTAGGTCCCAACGGCCTTCCGCACGATCGCCCGGATGACCGCGTTCAGGCCGGGGCAGTCGCCGCCGCCGGTGAGCACTCCGATCCGCATCCGCCGTCCACCCTACCGGACCCCCGGGCGCCGGCGGACCATCCGAGCGCGCTCGCGCGTCCGATCCTCCGGGAGCCCAGGTGGCAGGGCCCGGCATCGGCGTCCTCGAGGCGGCCTCCGGTAGCATGGGACGGCAGCCAACCAAGACGGAGGCACGGTGCTGGCGATCCACTGGGGGATCCTGGAGATCTTCTTCGCGGGCCTGCTCGCCTCGCTCGTCGGAGCGGTGAGCGTGTTCGCGATCCTCATGCTCCTGCAGCTCTTCCGGAACCCCGCCCGCCGGTAGGCCTCACCGCTCGGCGTCCCCGATCAGCAGGTCGACGGCGGCCAGCAGGCGGTCCGAGGTGTGGGGCTCCTCGCACAAGCCAGCGAGCCCTCCCGGACGTGAGCTCTCCGTTCGGCGGGGGCGAGCCCCAGGTGCCCCCTCGGGTGGAAGCGACCTCGTCGACCCCGTCGCGGAAGCCGCGGAAGCTGTAGGTGGCCCGGAGGCGCGCCGGCGCAGGGTACTTCAGGCAGGAAGGATCAACGTCCCGGCTCCACCGGAGAGCGCCTGGAGGCCCTCGTCGAGATCTGCCACGATCGCGCGCCGGCCTCCCCCTCGGACGAAGTCCACGGCGGCCCGGATCTTGGGTCCCATCGAGCCGGTTCCGAACTCGCCCGCCGCCAGCAGCGCCTCCGCCTCGTCCACGCTCATCCGCTCGATGTCCTCGGGCATGAGCGTTCCGTATCCCTTCTGCACCTTGTTCACATCGGTGAGGATCAGAAGGACCGCGGCTCCGACCTCCCGCGCCAAGATCGCGGCGGCCAGGTCCTTGTCGACGACCCCTTCCTTGCCCACCAGGCGCGGGCCGTCCTCGATCACGGGCACCCCGCCGCCGCCCGAGGCGATCACGATCGCCCCGTCCGCGACCAGACCCTTCACGATCGGCGTCTCCACGATCGAATACGGGGCTGGGCTCGGCACCACGCGACGCCAACCCCCGTGTGGATCCGGCTTCATCGTGTACCCACGCTCGGCCTCCAGCGCCCTCGCCTCGTCCTCCCGGTAGTAGGGGCCGACGAACTTCGTGGGCTTCTCGAACGCGGGGTCGTTCGCGCGGACGCGGGTGAGCGTGAGGATCGTGACGACCGGGCGCTCCATCCCGCGCTCGAAGAAGACGTCGCCGATCGTGACCTGCAGCAGGTAGCCGATCTGTCCCTGGCTCTCCGCCCCGCACACGTCGAGTGGCATCGGGCTGACGACGTCCTTCGCCGCCTCCTGCTGAAGGAGGATCCGGCCGACCTGCGGGCCGTTGCCGTGCGTGACGACGACCTCCCACCCGGCCGCGGCGATGTCGGCGATCTGCTCGGCCGCCAGGCGTGCGGCGCGGTACATCTCGTCGAAGGTGTCCTGCGCCCCGCGCCGCAGCAACGCGTTCCCGCCTAGGGCGACGACCACCCGTTCCGCCACGAGAGTCCTCCTCAGCGCCGGCTACAGCACCGGCTTCAGCACGTCTAGGAGCGTCGGCGAGTCCGGCAGCACGTCAAGGTCGTAGCGGACCCGGACGGCCGGCTTCCTGATGTCGATCACGCGCCGGAGGTCTATCGGCGTCCCGATCACGACCACGTCCGCCTCAGCCGTTTCGATGATCTTCTCCATCTCGGCGAGCTGACCGGCCGAGTACCCCATCGCCGGCAGCACCGGGCCGACGTCGTACTTGCGGAAGGTCTCGTCGATCGTGCCGACCGCCCACGGCCGCGGGTCGACGATCTCGGAGGCGCCGTTCGCGCGGGCGGCCACCACACCGGCGCCGAACTTCATGTCGCCGTGCGTGAGCGTGGGGCCGTCCTCGATCACCAGCACGCGCTTGCCCGCGATGGCGCCGGGGTCATCGACCGTGACCCTGCTGTTCGCCTTCAGGATCGTGGCGTCGGGGTTCAGCTCGCGGATCGTGGTGAGCAGCGCCTCCACCTGCTCGTTCGAGGCCGAGTCCATCTTGTTCACCACGATCGCGTCGGCCATGCGGAGGTTCGCCTCGCCCGGGTGGTACCTGGTCTCGTGGCCCACCCGCAGCGGGTCCGCCACGACGACGTGCACGGTCGGCCGGTAGAACGGGAGGTCGTTGTTCCCACCGTCCCATAGCAAGACGTCGCACTCCTCCTGGGCCCGCGCGAGGATGTCGCCGTAGTCCACCCCCGCGTAGATCACCGTGCCCGAGGTGATGTGCGGCTCGTACTCCTCGCGCTCCTCGATCGTGGTGTGGTTCAGCTCGAGATCCTCGATCGTCCCGTACCGCTGCACGCGCTGGGCCACCAGGTCCCCGTAGGGCATGGGATGACGCACCGCCACGACCTTCTTCCCGGCGTCCTTCAGCGTGCCGGCTATCGCGCGGGTTGTCTGGCTCTTGCCGGAACCGGTGCGGACGGCGCACACGGCCACCACGGGGACCTTCGCCTTGAGCATCGTCTCGGTCGGCCCCAGCAGCAAGAAGTTCGCGCCGGCGGCGAGCGCCTGGCTGGCCTTGTGCATGACGTGCTCGTGGGAGACGTCAGAGTAGGCGAAGACGACGTCGTCGACGTGGAGCTCGCGTATCAGCCGGGAGAGCTCGCTCTCGTCGTGGATCGGGACGCCGGCAGGGTACCGTGGGCCGGCCAGCTCGCGCGGATAGGTGCGGTCGTTGATGAACGGGATCTGGGTCGCGGTGAAGGCCACCACCTCGTAGCGCTGGTCGTCGCGGTAGACGGTGTTGAAGTTGTGGAAGTCGCGGCCCGCGGCTCCCATGATCAGCACGCGGCGGGGCATCGTCAGATCCTTTCCGGGAGAGGTGTGATCCGCGAGCGGCGGAGGCCGGCTCGCTCTTCGACCCGGAGCCTACCCCCAAGTCGGCGGGACGGCACCAGGCCCGGCCGCCGACCTGCCGGCCGCCGACCTGCCGGCCGCCGACCTGCCGCGAACGCCGGCCGCGAACGCCGGCCGCGAACGCCGGCCGCGAACGCCGGCCGCGAACGCCGAAGGACCCGGCGATCTCGCCGGGTCCCTTTCGGCCTTGTCGCTCGAGGTACCGGATGCCCCTGCTAGCCGTCGGTGCAAGTGCTCCCATCGCAGCTGTCAGAGCCCGAACCCCCGCTCTCGACGTCCACGCCGGTGCCGCCGTCGAGGCTGTCGCTGCCGGCGTTGCCCTCGAGCGTGTCGTCGCCCGAGCCGCCGGAGATCGTGTCGGCTCCGTCGTTCCCGGAGATCGAGTCGTTTCCGGCGTTGCCATCGAGCGTGTCGTCGCCCGAGCCGCCGGAGATCGTGTCGGCTCCGTCGTTCCCGGAGATCGAGTCGCTCCCCGAGCCGCCGGAGATCGTGTCACGACCGCTGCCGCCCGAGATCGTGTCCGAGCCCCCGCCGCCGCAGATCGTGTCGTTCCCGCCGCGACCTTGGATCAGGTCGTTGCCCCCGAGGCCCACGATCACGTCGTGTCCCGACGTGCCCACCAGGTGATCCGCGCCGGCGGTGCCCACGATCGTCGCTGCCTGCCCCTGGCACGTTGGCACCGTTCCAGCCACCGCCATGGGCGGACGCGCCATGAAGGTGGCCAGAAGGCTCGCCGTCGCGAGCGTCCCCACCCGCATCGCCTTTCGGATCGAGTATCCGTCCATCTGCATCTCCCCTTTCCTCCTGTGCCGCCACCGTAGGAGGGAGGGGGCCATGGACCCCCCAACGCCGGGTTATGCCATGGTCAAGCCTTCCGGCCCGCGCTTCACGAGCCGAGGTCTGCCGGCTCGTCCACGTCGAAGAGGGTGCGCCGCTCCGGATCCAGGCCCGTCCAGGTCGGCTCGTCGATCACGGCGAGCCGGAGGGATCCGAGCACGTCGCGCAGGCGCCGGCGGCCGGCGTGCAGCAGGAAGTGCGCTGCTTCGGCAGCGGGGCCGGTCCGGACGACGCACGGGAGAGGCCGGAAGCGATCCCCGTCCTGGAGGGCCACGGCCTCGACGGGCACTCCCTCGGCCACGCGCAGCATCTCCAGCAGCACCGCGATCTGAAGGTCGGGCATGTCACCTCCGGCGACCAGGGCCAGATCGTCCCCGGCGGCCGCGAGCAGACCTGCCATGAGTCCGGCCACAGGGCCCTCCCCCTCGGTGGCGTCGCGGACGACGGTCGCGGCTACCCCCGGCGGCAGCGACGGCTCCGGAGCTCCCGGAGCCACCACGACTACGACCTCGTGACACACCTCTGCGGCGCGCAGGACGGCGTGGTGCAGCAACGGCATGCCGCGTAACACGGCCTCGAGCTTGTTCGAACCGAACCGCGCCGAACGCCCTCCCGCCAGCACGATCCCGGTCGCGCGAACGACGCTAGCCTCCGCCTGGTCCGCGCTGCTGCACGAAGCTGAAACCGAACCGCCCCTTCACGCACAGGTGCCCGCTGGTCACGTAGTTGTCCCAGGGGGATGTGACCTTGACGATCTCGTTGTCCTGAACGTGCAGCTCGAGGTCGCACCCGACCCCGCAGTAGGGGCAGATCGTCTCGACGACCTGCTGCCGCGACTCGTCCCACGTCCCGGCCTCGCGCATGTCGTGCTCGCTCGTGAACATCAGCGCTCCGGTCGGGCACACTCCGATGCAGTTGCCGCAGTACACGCAGGCCGACTCGCTCAGCGGGACGGCGAACTCGGTTGAGATGCGCGCGTCGAAGCCTCGGCCCGCCACGGCGATCGCGAACGTGTTCTGCGCGTCCACGCCGCAGGCCTCGACGCACTTGTAGCAGAGCACGCACCGCGAGTAGTCGCGCACGTACAGCTCGTTGTCGATCTTCACGGGCTGCGCGACGGACTCGGCGACGGCGGGATCCTGGGGCTCGTGGTGATGCCCTGGGGCCCGCGAGTCACGCTCCCCCGCCTGGAGCTGTGGCATCGCCGCGCCGAACCGCTCGGGATGTGCCTCGTACTCATCCTGCCAGCGATGCCAGTCGGGCGAGCCGAGCGACGTGTCCACGGACGATCCAAGGAACTCCATCACGAGCCGTCGCGAATGGCGGACCCGCTCCGTGTCGGTGCTGATCTTCATGCCCGGCTCGGCGGGTCGCGAGCACGCCGGCACCAGGGTGCGGGAGCCCTCGACCTCGACCACGCACACGCGGCAGGCGTTCACCGGGGTCAGGTTGTCGGCGTAGCAGAGGGTCGGCGTGTCGATCCGCTCGGCCCGGCAGGCGTCCAGGATCGTCGAGCCTTCCGGCACGCGGACGGGTTTGCCATCGACCTCCAGGTCGATCAGGCGCCTGGGCGGATCGAGCATCACCTGGCTCATGCGGTTCCTCCGTCGAAGAGGTGGAGCCGCGAGAGAGCCGACTGCACGGCGCTCGCGGCGGTCTGGCCGAGCCCGCAGATCGAGGCGTCGCGCATCACCTGCGCGATCTCGGACAGGAGCCGCAGCTCGTCATCGTTCGAGCCGATGGATCGTCCCGACACGAGCCGGTGCAGCGCCTCCTCCTGACGCACCGTGCCCACCCGACACGGCACGCACTGCCCGCAGGACTCGTCGCGGAAGAAAGCGGCTATCCGAAGGACGATGTCGACCAGGTCGACGGAGCCGTCGAACGCCATCACCACGCCGGAGCCAAGGGTGTATCCGCCGGCGCGGGAGTCCTCGAACGTGAGCTTGATGTCGAGCTCCCCGGGACCCACGAAGCCGCCGGCCGCACCGCCGAGCAAGACCGCCTTCAGCGAAGCCGGCGCTCCTCCTGCCAGATCGAGCACGTCGCGGAGGGTCGCGCCGAACTCGACCTCGTAGAGGCCGGGGCGCGCCACCGTGCCGCTCACGCAGAAGAGGCGAGGTCCCGTCGAGGTCTCGGTGCCGATCTTCGCGTACTCGGATCCGCCCATCCGGAGAACCTCGAGCACGTTGATCAACGTCTCGACGTTGTTGATGCCCGTGGGCTTGCCGAAGACTCCGTGCGTAACGGGGAAGGGCGGCTTGTTGCGTGGCTCGCCGCGCCTGCCCTCGATGGAGTTGAAGAGCGCCGTCTCCTCGCCGCAGATGTAAGCGCCGGCGCCGCGGCGCAGCTCTACGTCGAACCGCGAGCCGTGACCCATCACATCCTCGCCCAGGAACCCGTGGCGGCGAGCCTCGACGATCGCGTGCTCGAGACGAGCGGTGGCCAGCGGGTACTCACCCCTTATGTAGACGTAGCCCTTCTCCGAGCCGGTCGCGAAGCCCGCGATCGTGAGGGCCTCGATCACGGCGAACGGGTCGTGCTCCATGATGACGCGATCCTTGAACGTGCCGGGCTCTGACTCGTCGGCGTTGCAGACGAAGTAGTGCGGTCGGACCGGCTGCTCCGCCACGGCCTTCCACTTGACGCCGGTCGGGAACGCGGCCCCGCCGCGCCCGAGGAGCTTCGAGTCGGTGACCTCGCGGACGGTGCCCTCGGGCCCGAGCTCGAAGGCCCTGCGCAGGGCCTCGTAGCCGCCGTTCCCGCGATAGTCCTCGAGCGACCCCGGATCCACGACCCCGATCCTTCGCAGCAGGCGGAGACCTCCGCGCTGGCCGGCGGTCTGGGGCGCTGCGATCGCCGGATCGGGGCCGGCCATCGCCGGCCAGGGGCCGCTGCGCAGGAGCGGCTCGAAGGACCCCGACGACAGCGGGCCGATGGCGATGTCGCTCGGGCGTTCGCCGGCGCTCTGCACGAGGCCGGCCGGCGCCCGCTCGCAGAGTCCGAGGCAGGGGCTCCGCAGGATCTGGCTCGCGCCCTCGGAACCCACCTCGCGAAGGACGCCCTCGATGAGCGCCTCCGCACCGGCCACCCGGCACGCGAGGTCGTCGCAGACGTGCACGACGGTCTTCGGGCGCGGCTCGATGCTGAACATCGCGTAGAACGTCGCCACGCCGTAGGCCTCGGCCGGGGGCACGGTCAGCCGCCGGCAGACGTAGCCGAGCCCGCCCTCGCTGATCCACCCGACCCTCGCCTGCAGGGCGTGGAGCGCGGGCAGCAAGAGGTGTCGCCGCTCTCTCGCCTGGCGGCCCCCCCTTGCCACCCGGGTCTCGACCGACGCGTCGCGCTCTCCCCCCACCCATCCGGACTCCGGAGGACCGAGGAGATCGTCCACGGCGGCGCGTTCCTCCTCCGTGGGCGCCGCGCTCAGCAGGTGAAGGTCCACTCGCCTCCTACGCCTCGACCTTCGCGGGCAGCTTCTCGATGCGGATCGCGGTGGCCTTGAACTCGGACGTGCCGGACTTCGGGTCCCAAGCCTCGATCGTGAGGGCGTTGGTCGCCACCTGGTCGGGGAAGTGGAGCGTCATGAAGGCCAGGCCCGGGCGGACGGCCGGCGTGACGCGGACCGGCGCCTCGACCGAGCCGCGTCGAGACGTGACGGCCACGCACTCCCCCTCCTGCAGGCCGAGCCGCTCCGCGTCCTCGGGCGAGATCTCGATCTCCTCGGGCCTGCGGAGCGGCGAGGTGAACTGCCCCGACTGCACGCCCGAGTTGTACGAGTCCAGCCGGCGGCCGGTCGTGAGGCGGATCGGGTACTCGTCGGTGAGCTCGTCGACCGGCGGCTCGTCGACGACCACGCTGAACGGCGCCTTCGGGCCCTGTCGATCGGGGTCGTCGAACTCCCACAGCCGGGCGTGCAGGAACTGGGTTCCGGGGTGCGCCTCGTCGGGACAGGGCCACTGGATCCCCGATAGGGCCTCCAGCCGCTCGTAGGTCATGCCCCCGAACATCTTCGGGGCGAGCGAGCGGCACTCGTCCCAGGCCTGCCTGGGCGTCACTCCGCCCCATTCGGCCCCCAGGCGAGCGGCCAGCTGCTCGATGATCCAGATGTCGTCCTTCGCCTCGCCCGGCGGGTCCAGCGCCCTGCGCACGCGCTGGACCCTGCGCTCGCTGTTCGTGACGGTCCCCTCGCTCTCGGCCCACGAAGCCGCGGCCGGGAAGACCACGTCGGCGATCTTCGCCGTCTGCGTGAGGAAGATGTCCTGGACGATCAGGCAATCCAGGTCCTCCAGCAGCCGCGTCGCCCTGGAGCTGTCCGCCTCCGATACGACCGGGTTCTCGCCGATCACGTAGCAGGCCGTGAGGTCGCCGCGTTCCATCGCCTCGAACATCTTCGAGAGGTGCCAACCGGCCCTGGGCGCGATGGGCACGCCCCACGCGGCCTCGAACCGCGCACGGGCGTCGGCGTCCTTCTCGATGTCCTGGAAGCCCGGGAGCTTGTTCGGGATCGCGCCCATGTCCCCGCCGCCCTGAACGTTGTTCTGGCCCCGGAGCGGGTTCAGGCCCGATCCGTACCTCCCCACGTGTCCTGTGAGCAACCCGAGGTTGATGAGCGAAAGGACGTTGTCTACCGCGTTGTGGTGCTCGGTGATGCCGAGGGTCCAGCAAAGGATCGCGCGACCCGCCTGCGCGTACGCGTGTGCCACCTCGCGGATCGCCTCGCCGGGCACTCCCGTGACGGCCTCACCGCGCTCGAGGGTCCAGTCCATCACGGAGTCTCGGTACTCCTCGAAGCCGAGGGTGGCGCCATCGACGAAGGCGCTGTGATGCAGACCGCTCACGATGATCTCGCGCGCCATCGCGTTCGAGAGCGCTATGTCGGTACCCACGTCGATCCCCAGCCACAGGTCGGCCCATTCGGCCGACCCCGTGCGCCGCGGGTCGACCACGATCAGCTTCGCCCCCCGGTTCACCGCCTTGAGGACGTGGTGGAAGAAGATCGGATGCGCGCTCCGCGCGTTCGACCCCCACAAGATGACGAGGTCGGCGTTCTCGACCTCCTCGTATGAGCTGGTGCCGCCTCCGGCTCCGAACACCGTGGCCAGACCGACCACAGAAGGAGCGTGTCAGGTGCGGTTGCAGCTATCGATGTTGTTGCTGCGCAAGACCTGCCGAGCGAACTTCTGTGCCATGAAGTTCATCTCGTTGGTGGCCTTGGAGCAGCTGAACAGGCCGACCCCGTCTCCTCCGTTCCGCTCGGTCGCGGCTCGCAGCCCCGCAGCGGCCCGGTCGAGGGCCTCCTCCCACGTGGCGGCGCGCAGCGTCCCATCGTCGCGGACCATCGGCTCGGTCAGTCGCGTTAGCCCGTTCGGCATCGAGTTGGCTCCTTTCCTCTTTCTTCTTCCTCCGGAACTTGGGGTGGATTGTAGTGTCGCCGGCCCCTGGGGGATGACAGCGCGGATGACCCGCGGTCCCCACGGACCACATCGAGCGCCCTGCGAAGCGTGGCGCCACCCGCCACTAGCCGGCCACGCGGTCCGGGCGCGAGTACACGTTGAAACGCCCGTCTCGGACGAACCCCACGATCGTCATCCCGAACCGGTCCCCCGCCTCGACGGCGAGCGAGGACGGTGCGGAGACCGCGGCCACGATCGGGATCCCCGCCATCGCCGCCTTCTGCACGATCTCGAACGACGCCCGGCCGCTCACCTGCAGGACGTGACCGGCTAGCGGAACGCCGCCGGTCAGCACGTGCTCGCCGATCACCTTGTCGACCGCGTTGTGCCGCCCCACGTCCTCGCGGAGCGAGACGACCTTGCCCCCCGCGGTGAAGAGTCCGGCCGCGTGCAGCCCTCCGGTCCGCTCGAATACCTTCTGCGCGGCGCGGAGCTGCTCGGGCAGGCCGGCCAGCACCTCCGCCCGCACCTCGGGCCCGTCGGCGACGGGCGCGCAGCGGACCTCCACGTCCTCCAGCGCCGCCTTCCCGCAGATCCCGCACGACGAGGTCGCGTAGAAGTTCCGGCGGAGCAGGTCGAAGTCGAAGGGACGAGAGAGCGTCACGGTGACGACGTTGTAGCGCTGCTCCTGGTCCTCCAGATCGTCGCAGTACGCCACGCGCTGGATGTCGCCGGGCCGGACCAGCCCCTCCGTGAACAGGAACCCCACCGCTAGCTCGTAGTCGCCGCCCGGGGTCCGCATGGTGACGGCGACGCTCCGCGCCTCCTGGCCCGGGCCGGCCACGCGGATCTCCATCGGCTCCTCGGTGGCGAGCGTGTCGGCCCGCTCCGAGCGCACGCCGCCCCGCACGACCACGACCCTGGCCGGCGAGACGGTCCGGCGGAGCGGGTCCGAGGCGGCCATGGGTCATTATCGACCTGCGCGCACCGTTCAGTGCGAGACGGCCGCGGCGGCGATCTCGGAGACCAGCCTGCGCTCCCAGAAGCGCGAGACGGCGAAGGGCGCGATCAGGTCAGGAACCCGCCCCGTGTGGATCAGGTCTGCCATCGTCACCCCGACGATCGGCGTGGCCTTGAAGCCGTAGGTCCCCCACCCGCCGTCGAGCAGGAACCCGTCGACGTCGGTGAGGCCCATGATCGGGGAGTAGTCGGGCGTGACGTCGCAGAGCCCTCCCCATGCGCGCATCATCTTCACGCGACCCAGCATCGGCAGGAGCTCCAGGGCGTGCTTCGCCGTGACCTCGAGGAAGTTGAGCGTGGAGGCCTGCGAGTACGAGGAGTAAGGCTCGATCTCCGAGCCGATCAGCACCTCGCCGCGGTCGGTCTGCGACACGTACACGTGCAGGGTCGCCGAGACCAGGATCACGTGGAGGAACGGCTTCAGGGGCTCGGTCACGAAGGCCTGTAGCGGGTGCGTGACGATGGGGACGCGCACCCCGGCCATCCTGGCCACCTCGCTCGTCCATCCGGCCACCGCCGAGACCACGACGCGCGTGGAGATGTCCCCGCGCGAGGTCCGGACCCCCGCCACGCGGCCGTCCTCGACGACGACCCCGGTCACCTCGGTGTCCTGGTGGATGTGCACGCCCATGCGGTCCGCCTGGCGAGCGTAGGCCCACACCACCGCGTCGTGGCGGATCACGCCGCCCGGCGGGTGGTAGAGCGCGGCCATGATCGGGAACGCGGGACGGTCCGAGAGATCGAGCACGGGGCAGAGCCTTCCGATCTCGTCGGGGTAGATCACCCTGGAGTCCACTCCGAGGAGCCGGTTGACCTCAGCGCGCTCGTGGGCCACGTTCACCGCGCGCTCGGCGTGAGCGAGCGTGAGGTGCCCCTGCTGCGAGAAGAGCAGGTTGTAGTCGAGCTCCTGGGCGAGCTGCTCGTAGAGGCGCAGGGCCTCCTTGTAGAAGGCCACACCCTCCGGCGTGCGGTAGTTCGCACGGACGATCGTGGTGTTGCGGCCGCTGCCTCCGGCTCCGATGTAGCTCTTCTCGAGGACCGCCACCTTCTTCACGCCGCGCTTCGCGAGCTCGTAGGCCATGGCCAGGCCGTGCGCCCCGCCGCCGACGATCACCACGTCGTACGTCTTCTCGACGTCGTGGTGGCGCCACATGCGCCAGGGCTTGAAGTACCGGACCGGATGCATCAGCTCCACCCCTCCGCGCGTAGGGCGCGCCAGCCGGCGGGGCCGCCGCCGAGCCGCCGGACGACCCCGAGCACCGTCTCCCAGGCGTAGCGCGCGAACTCGGTCGCGACGTACGCCTCGAGCACTGGGATCCCGATGTCGCGGCGCACCAGCACGGCGCGGACGTCGCCGATAGAGGCGCCGGTCGCCGACCCCGGCGCCAGCGTCGATGGATCCCACGAGGTGAGCCGCGCGAGCGCGTCCTCGAGCTTCGGGCCCGCGAGCGCGAGGCCGGCGAAGAGGTGCGTGACGTCCGTCGCCATCGCGCGCGGGCCCGCGGCCGCGTCCGCGCGATCCAGCACCGCTTCCTCGCCCCCCGGCTCGGTCAGCAGCAGGGCCCATCCATCCCACATCCGGGCCGTGAGGACCTCGCCGGCCGCGGTCAGCACTCCACCGTCGATCTCCCCGCGCAGGTCGATCTTCCCCCGGGGTGTGACGTCGGCCACCGCCACGAGGTCCCTGAGGAGGGCCCGCTCGGCCGCCTCGTCCCCGTAGTGGGCCGCGATCTCCCAACCGGCCTCCGTCTCCACGCTCGCGCCGAGCGAGGCGCTCAGGCGGGCGATAGGCGAGCGGCGCGTGGCGGCGATCACGACCGCAACCTCGCGCCCTCGGGGTCGTAGAAGGGCTTCAGGGCGACCTTCGCCTTCGCGTGGGCGCCGCCGAACTGGATCTCGATCTCGGTGTCGTCCTCGGCCCAGCCGGCCGGGACCCACGCCAGGCCCACCACGCTCCTGGCCGCCGCGCTCCGGCGAGCCGAGGTCACGCGCCCCACCCACACGCCCTCATGTACCACCGAGGCGCCTTCGGGCGGGAGCCAGGACGGATCGCAGGTGAACCCGACCAGCCGCTCCTTGGGCCCGGCTTCCGCGAGGTCCTCGAGCGCTCGCCTGCCGAGGAAGTCCGGCTTGTCGGCCTTCACCATCCAACCCAGGCCCACCTCGAACGGATCGGACTCGGCGTCGGTGTCCTGCCCGACCAGGATGTGCTGCTTCTCCAGCCGCAGGACGCGCTGGGCCTCGAGGCCGAACGGCACGATGCCGAACGGGCGGCCGGCCTCCATCACCGCCCGCCAAACGTGCTCGCCGTACATCGACGGGAAGTGGATCTCGTAGCCCAGCTCGCCGACGAAGCCGATCCGCAGCACCAGCGAGGGCACCCCGGCCACCTCGAAGGAGGAGGCCGACATGTACTTCACTGCTTCGCTCGACACGTCCGCGTCGGTGAGGACACTCATGACCTTCCTGGAATCGGGGCCGGCGAGGTTCAGCGCCGCGAAGGCGCCGGTCACGTTCAGAACCCGCACGTCCAGGCGCCAGTCGGCGAGCCACCATGTGATCCACCGCTCGAGAGCGGCCGTGTTGCCGGTGGTCACGGTCACGAAGAACTCGTCGTCGCCGACGCGGCACACCGCGCCGTCGTCCAGGATCACCCCTTCGTCGTTCAGCATCGCGCCGTAGCGGACCCGCCCCACGGCCAGATCGCCGAAACGGTTCGGGTACAGCCGCTCCAGCAGCTCGACCGCCTCGGGCCCCTTCACACGGAACTTCCCCAGGGTGCTCACGTCGATCACACCGACGCGATGCCGCACGGCCTCGACCTCCTGTTCGGGAGTGGCGAAGTGGTGCGGACGGCGCCAGTCGCCGGCCCACATGAACGTGGCGCCGGAGTCGGCGTGCAGGTCGTGGATCGTCGTCTCCTTCCTCGGGGTGCGCCGCCAGCCCGCGAGCGCACCCAGCTCCACCGGAGTCCAGGGCGGACGCGCCGTGGTGGGCCGGGTCTCGGCGAACGAGGAGCCGGCCGCGCGGGCGCAGAGCCGCTGCGCCGAGAGCATGCAGGCCTTGCCCTGGCAGGGCCCCATCGAGACCGTGGTGTAGCGCTTCAGGAGCTCCATCGAGTCGAAGCCCTCTGCCGCCGCGGCCTTGAGCTCCTTGCTGGTGACGTCCATGCAAAGGCACGCGAACTGCTTCCCCTCGCCGGTCGCCACCTCCGGCGGCAGAACCACCGGATCGCCCCGCTCGGCCGCCTGGGCGCGCAGGACCTCCATCCGCCCCGCCGCGCCCGGTGGCTCCTGGCCCACCGCCGCAGCGGCCTCGAGCCCGGCAAGCCGGCCCTGCGCGATAGCGCCCTGCACGGTGCGCGCGCCGGCTACAGCTCCCACCGCGTGGACATCGGGAGGCAGCTCCACCGGCAAGAAAGCCTGAGCGTCGTCGTCGAACCCCAGCTTCGCGCCGGTCATGGCGAGCAGGTTCGTGGACGGCGCGGAGAACCCGGCCAGCACCACCAGGTCGCACGGGATGCTCTGTCCTGTCGCCGATCCGGGCGCGCCAACCGAGACGGCGGTGACCCCGCGCCGCCCCTTCGCCGACAGGATCGTCGAGCCGGGGATCACCCGCAGGCCGTCGGCGCTCCCGGCGCCGGCGCGCAGATCCACGACGAAAACGTCGGCGCCGGCGTCTCGGAGGGTGCGAGCCGCTCGGTAGCCGTCCTGGTTCGAAGTAAGGACCACCGCCCGGCGTCCCGGCAGCACCCGGAACCGGTTGACGAGGAGCTCCACCGCCGAGGAGAGCATCACTCCCGGCAGGTCGTTGTTCGGGAACACGGCCGGCTGTTCCACGGCGCCCGTCGCGAACACGAGGTGCCGCGCCCGGATCCGCTGGAGGCCTCCACCACCCACGGCCGCGACGACCGGCCCGTCGAAGACGCCGAACGCCGCGGTCCCGAGCAGGATCCTCGCACCCGAAGCCTCCGCCTCGGCGACCAGGCGCGCCCGGTCGACGTCGTCCGCCGAGCCGAGCGCACGGCCGCCCGCTTCCCTCCTCTGCTCCAGCAGGACCGTGCTCGCGCCTGCCGCCGCTGCCTCGGCGGCGGCCGCGAGCCCCGCCAGACCTCCCCCGATCACCGCGACGTCGGCGTGCAGGTTCACCACCTCGCGCGGCTCGTGGTCTTCCGTCCGGGGAACCTTCCCGAGGCCCGCCTGCTTGCGGATGATCGGCTCGACCTTGGACCAGGCCCAGCGCGGCCGCTGGAACACCTTGTAGTAGAAGCCCGGCGGCATCATGAAAGAGAAGGAGTCGAGCACCCCGTGCACGTCGCGGTCGACGCTGGGCCAGGCGTTCTGCCGTTCCACGCGCATGCCCTCGCGCACCGGCTCGGTGCAGGACCTCACGTTGGGGATGCCGTCGATCTGCATCAGGCAGTTCGGGCACGCGCCGGTCATGCACATCAGGCCGCGCGGCCGGTGGTACTTGAACGAGCGCCCGGTGATGGTGACACCCGCGGCGGCGAGCGCCGAGCCAACCGTGTCCCCCTCGAACGCCGGAGCGCGGCGGCCCTCGAAGTCGATGGTCAGTGGCCGGCCGCGATCGATGGCCTCGCCCGGGCGAGCGGGGAGACGGCCGCTCATGCTGCCCCCTCCGGTGCCTGGGCGTCCACCGGCGGCTCGGAGCCGGGTGGGTACGTCCGGCGGATCTCGTTCGTGAAGGTGTGGCGCTCGGCCAAGAACCACATCCGGCAGCCGTCCCGGTGGAGCCACCACTCCGTCTGCCAACCGTTCGCGTTCTCGCGGAAGAAGAGGTAGCCAGTGAGCTCTGCCGACGAGGAGCCGGGCCCCGCTCTGCGCGTGATCTCGCCCCCGTAGGAGAACTCCAGCGCTTCGCGCGGGCCGCAGTTGGGGCAGGTAATCAGGAACGTCATCTCGCGATCAGTGCCCCTGACCGTTCGCGCCCGAGATCCGCGCCGCGACCGCCGCCGCGATGTCCTCGGGCCGCAGGGTAAAGTCCGTGCCCGCGAGAGGGATCCCGGTGATCAGCGAGGCCTCCAGCGAGAGCGCCCGCATGTCCTCGGCCTCCAGGTCGTGAACGTCGTTCTTGCCGCACGCCCGGGCCATCATCTGCATCTCCATGGTCATCGATTGCAGGAAGTTGAACACTCGATCGGCGGCCTCGTCGACCTGCAGGCGCTTCATCAGCTCGGGATCTTGGGTCGTTATCCCCACCGGGCAGCGGCTCGTGTGGCAGTGGTGGCAGAAGCCGGGCTGCACCCCGAGCTTCGCGTAGTCCTCCTCGTAAAGGGGGGCGTTGCAGTTCAGCGCGATCAGCGCGGCCGTGCCGATCGAGACCGCGTCGGCCCCGAGCGCGAGCGCCTTGGCCGCGTCGACGCCGTTCTTGATGCCGCCGGAGATCACGACCTGCACCTCGCCGATGGCCTTCATGTCGTCCAGGGCGCGCATGGCCTCGCTGAGCGCGGAGAGCGTCGGGATGCCGGTGTGGTCGAGCAGCACGTCGGGCGATGCCCCCGTGCCCCCCTCCATCCCGTCGATCACGAGGACGTCGGCGCCGGCCTTCACGGCCAGCTTGACGTCGTCCGCGGTGCGCGACGCGCCCATCTTCACGTAAACGGGGACCTTCCAGTCCGTGGCCTCACGGATCTCCTCGATCTTGAGCTGCAGGTCGTCGGGCCCGATGAAGTCCGGGTGGCGCACGGGCGAGCGCTGGTCGACGCCGACGGGCAGCGTGCGCTGTTCGGCGATCGTCTCGGAGACCTTCGCGCCGAGCAGCAGGCCTCCGGTCCCCGGCTTGGCCCCCTGCCCGACCACCACCTCGACCGCCTGAGCCAGCTTCATGTGGTCGGGGTTGAACCCGTACCTCGACGGGAGCACCTGGTAGACCATCAGGTCTACCTCCTCGCGCTCCTCACCGCACATGCCCCCGTCGCCGGTCGTCGTGGATATGCCGGCCCGCTTCGCCGCCCGACCCAGCGCGGTCTTCGCGTTGGCGGAGAGCGCTCCGTAGCTCATGCCGGCGATCGTGATCGGCCGGTCCAGGACCACGGGGTTCTCGGCGAAGCGCGTCCCGAGCACGGTCCTGGTCTGGCACTTCTCCCGGTACCCCTCGAGCGGAACGCGAGACAGCGTGCAGGGCACGAAGGTGAGGTCGTCCAAGGTCGGCACGCCCCGGCGGTGCATCGAGAACCCCTGGATGTGGTAGCGCCCCAGCTGCGACTTCAGCTGGATCTCCTCGATCACGTGCCTCGGCCACACCGGTGACTCGCGCAGCGTGAAGAGGCCCTCGTGGCGTTCGTCGCTCTCGGTCATGGCCGAACCTTCCTCACAGCGCCGACTTCCACAGCTCGGGCTCCTTGGTGGAGAAGTTCCAGAGCTTGCGGCCCGACACGATCTTCGTGAACCCGTCGACGTTCTCGTCGATGCCCACGTCGCCGAGCATCTGCTTGAGGAGCACTCGATCCTCGTCGGTGACCTCCTCGATCTCGGCGTCGGCGCCGCGTGAGGCGATCGAGCCCCCCACGTAGATCGTGCCCTCGTACATCGAGTCGCCGATCCCGTCGGCCGCGTCGCCGCAGATCACGATCGTGCCGCGTTGCATCATGAATCCGGTCATGTAGCCCGAGTCCCCGCCGACGACGAGCGCGCCGCCCTTCATCGCGATGCCGGCGCGGGCGCCGGTGTCGCCCTGCACGTAGACGAGGCCTCCGCGGATCGAGGCCGCGGTGCCCGAGCCGGCGTGCCCCAGCACCTCGATCCGGCCGCCCATCATGCACTCGCCGACGCCCCAGCCCGTGTTGCCCTCGATCACGACGTGCGGGCCGAAGTTCATGCCGGCCGTGTACCACCCGGTCGGGCCCTCGAACACCACCTTCACGTCGTCGGCCCTGAGAGCCACCGCGAACGAGTGGCGGCCGGCCGGGTGTAGGACGTGGATCTCCTTGGCCCCGTCGGCGATCGACCGCTTGATCGCCCGGTTCACCTCCCGGGTCTCCAGGTCCTGGGCCTCGACGGTCACGGCGGTCATCTCAGCCACCACCGCACCTCCTTGGCCTGGAGCTCCCTGGGGACGAGCCCCGGATCGGGGAAGAGCGCGCGGATCGAGATCTCCTCGGAGGCCAGGACCACCTTCTCGTCGTCTTCGGCGTAAAGGAGAGGCTTCGTCGCGAACTGGTCGCGGGCCAGGCCCACCCCGTTCGCGGTCGAGATCAGGTACGCGAACGTGCCGTCGAGATCCTCGATCGAAGCTCGCAGCGCCTGATCGAGGGATCCGCCGGCCTCCAGCTTGTCGGCGATGTAGACGGCGATGACTTCGGAGTCGTTCTCGGTGGCGAAGCGGTGGCCTCGCTGTTCCAGGCGGCGGCGAAGCTTGTGGTAGTTCGTGATCTGGCCGTTGTGGACGACGGAGATGTCCGGGAAGGGGCGGGCCCAGAACGGGTGTGAGTGCGCGATGTCGACGCGACTCTCGGTGGCCATGCGCGTGTGCCCGATCCCGTGGCTGCCCACGAACGTCCCCAGCTCGTATCGCTGGTTGATGTCGCAGGCCATCCCCAGATCCTTCACGATCTCCATGGACCGGCCGACGGAGAAGACCCGGGCATCCCGGACGCGCTCCTCTATGACGTCGGCGAGCTTGCCCTCGGCGTCATCCGTCACGATCAGCCGGAGCGAGCGCGACACCCGAGCGGCCTCCTTCACCGTCGTGACCTGATCCACCGCCGTCAGCACCTCGCCTTCGGCCGTGTCGAGATCGGGACGGTCCAGGTCGACCCGTACGACCAGGCCATCTGTGACCGGCGGCCCGTAGAGAGCCACTCCCGCCGAGTCGGGCCCGCGGCGGAAGAGCTGGTCGCACATGTCCGTCATCAGCTGCCCGACGGGCCCCACGGCGCCCTCGCCCTTGTAGAACACACCCACGATGCCGCACACCGACGGTCCCCTTTCGAAGGGTTGAACGTTACCGCCCGCCGGCTCGGGCGAGCACCCCCATGTGGGGTTCGCCGAGACCGCAATCTCCCGGAATCATGTGTGCAGTAGTCACACATGCGTCCCGCACGAGGACGCGGCGCCGCCGGATGAACACTGTTCTAACCAGACATAAGCTCGCCCGCTCATACCGGGTCGGCGGTCGAGAGCAGGCACGGGGTCCCCTCGCGGATCCGCCGGATCGCCCGGCGGTAGGTCCGGTCGCGGATCGCCCGGCGATCTGGACCGAACACCAGGAGCCCCGCCCGTCGGGACGAAGCGAGCTCGAGGAGGGCCTGCACGGGCCGGGGGCTCCGGACGCGGAGCCGCTCGACGGTGAGCCCGAGCGACTGGGCGAGCTCCACGGGACGACGCACCGACGCCGACACCTCCGGGGTGAACTCCTCCAGCGCGTCGTAGCCGAGCATCACGGAGAGGCCGAGCGGCTCGAGCGCGGTCACGTTGGCCACGATCAGGGGGGACCCGGACTCGACGGCGCTGTCGACCGCGAAGGCCGCCGCGCGCTCGTCGAACGGGACGCCGAGCGTCGCGAGCAGGACGGGCCGGCCGGACGCGCGGGGCGGGGCTCCGGAGAGGTCACGCCGGACCCGCGTCCTCGTGCGCACCGCGCTACTCCGGGTGGAGCTGCCACTTCGGCAGCCTGCGGGTCGCCGCTCGCACCTTCCGCCGCCACCGGGGCATGTAGAAGAAGAACCACCCTCCCATCACCAGGGGAACGAGCGAGATCGCGCCTGGACCGGTCGTGATGAACAGGACGGCGAAGACCCCGGCGAGGATCAGCGCGACGCCGATCACCCTCAATCGGTAGCCGCGCATCTCGCGCATTATGCCCCAGTACTCCTCGGCGGGGATCTGGTTCGTGTTCCACCGGCGGCCGCACGCGGGGCAGGTCCACGATTCTCCGTACGGCACGTACTGCACCTGCCCGCAGTCGCACTTGATCGTGATGGTCGCCCCGCGCACCCATTAATTCTACGCCCGAGGATCTGGATCCGGAGCTCGCGGGGCGCGTTCCGCTGCTGCACAACCTGTACGGAGTTCCCATTGAACGCGCCGGGTGCTTCGTGCTATACCGGCCCGTCACGGCTGGGGGTCGTTCTTCGAAGGGGTGTCGAGTGGCTGAAGCGGTCATCGAGGAGAGGCAGCTCCTCAAGTCGATGCACTGGTACGACGGGTTCGTGATCGCGCTCGCCAACCCGGGCTTCCTCATCAGCTCGCTGGGTTTCTCCCTGGCCACGGTCGGCGCGCTCGGCTCCGTCATCCTGTGGGGCATCTCCGCCGTCGTCGGGCTGCTCCAGAACTGGATCTACTCCGAGACGGCGGCGATGTTCCCGGACAAGCCCGGCGGCATCGCGATCTACGCCTACGAGGGCTGGCGGAAGTACTTCAACCTTTTCGGGCCGATCGCGGCGTTCGGCTACTGGATCGGCTGGTCGGTCGTGCTCTCGCTGTTCGGCAACCTGATCGGCGGTCTGATCACCGCCCAGTGGTTCCCGAGCGCGAGGTTCGGCGGGGCGGCGGGCGCGGACGGCGTCTCCGGCTACTTCAGCACGGGTCTCGTCTCCGTCGGCCTGCCGCAGCTGATCGGGATCGGCCTGATCCTCGCGGTCTGGCTGTTCAACGTCTTCGGGGTCAAGCCCTCGCTGCGGGTCGGCTACGTCACCGGCGCCCTGCTCATGGTGCCGCTCGTGGTCTTCATCATCATGCCCTACCTGACCGGGCACTGGCAGAGCGGGAACCTCACGTACACGGCCGTTCCGGGCTACAGCAAGCTCTCGGTGGCCATCATGTGGCTGTTCATCATGTGCTGGTCCGCCTACGGCATCGAGGTGTGCGCGAGCTTCGCGCCCGAGTACCACGACACGAAGCGCGACACCACACTCGCGCTCCGGTCGGCCGCGGTGTTCTCCCTATTGGTCTACGTGCTCCTGCCGATCGGGCTGGGCGGCGTCGTCGGGATCAACGGCGACTACGGGCCTTTCTACGTGGAGGCGTTCAAGAAGATCGCCGGCAGCGGGCTGGGCAGCATCGCGCTGATCTGCCTGATCGCGAGCCTGCTGCTCTCGATGAACTCGGCCACGGCCGACGGCGGACGAGCGCTGTACGGCATCGCGCGCGACGACATGAGCATCAGGTGGCTCCACCACCTGAACAAGCACCACGTGCCCGCCCGGGCGATGACCGTCGACCTGGTGGTGAACACGCTGCTGATCCTGTTCGTCGCGAACAACCTGGCGATCCTGTACCTGTCCAACCTCGGCTACGTCTTCGCCCACGTCCTTGCGCTCACGGCGTTCCTGCTGCTGCGCAGGGACCGGCCGAACTGGCCGCGCCCGATCAAGGTCGCCAAGATCTGGACCCCGATCGCCGCGGTCCTGGCGGCGTTCAACATGTTCCTGGTCGTCTGGGGTCTCACCCAGAGAGGACTCGCCGCGACGATCGGCGGGTACTCGGCGAGCGGTGGTCCCTTCTTCATGTCGGTCGGCGTCCTGGTCGTGGCGGTGCTGCTGTTCTTCTACCGCCGCGCGGTGGAGGACAAGGCGAAGATCACCTTCCGCGATCGCGACGTGCCGACCATGCCGAGCGCGGCTCAGATGGAGCTGCTGCGGGAGGAGACCGTCTCCGGCTGATCCGGGGTCGAGACGCGAAGGTACGAGGCACGGGGAAGCTGCGCCCGGGGCCGGCGGGACGAACCCGCCGGCCCCGGCGTCATCGGGGCGGGTGGCGGTACCATCCGCGGGAAGAACGACCTCCTGGAGGACATATGGGCGACAAGATGTGGGGTTCCGAGCCGTTCTGGGGGATGGGCTACGAGTGGGACCCCGAGTGGGTCTACACCGAGCGCCAGAAGGAGCTCCGCGCGAAGCTGATCGACCTCTGCGAGAAGGAGCTACGCGCGAACTCCAAGCGCTTCGACGACGAGCTCATGTTCCCCCGGCAGAACCTGGAGATACTGGGAGAGCACGGCTTCCTCGCGCTCACGGTGCCCGAGGAGTACGGCGGCCTCGGCGAGAGCCACGTCGCGTACTCGATGGTCTGCGAGACGATCGCGCGGTACGGATGCGCCTCCACCGCGATGTGCTACGTGATGCACATCGGGGCCGTGAACGCGATCCTGCTGCGCGCCACGCCGGCGCTGGTCGACAGGTACATCCGGCCGCTCGCGGCCGGCAAGACGATCGGCACGCTCTCCTACTCCGACCCCGAGACCGGCTCCCACTTCTGGTACCCCGTCTCCTCCGGCGCCGACCGTACGGAGAACGCTTACAAGGTCCGCAAGAAGGCCTCGTGGACGACGTCGGCGGGCTTCGCCGACTTCTACGTAGTGCAGACGACCAGCCCCGAGTTCTCCGGGTACGACGACCTGTCGGTCTTCGTGATCGACGGCGAGCACGTTCAGGCCCAGCCCTCGCTCTGGGACGCGCTCGGGCTCCGCGGCAACCAGTCCGGCCCGCTCGAGGTTCCCGGCGTGGAGGTCCCCACCACCCAGCTCGTCGGGCCCGAAGGCGACGGCGCCGCCTCGAACGACGAGTCGGTCGACCCGTGGTTCCTGGTGGGGTCGTCCTCGGTGTGGAATGGCCTCGCGCTCGGCGCGATCGACATCGCGAAGCGCCACACCACCAAGAAGAAGCACGTCGACGTGGGCCTTCGCGTCGCCGACTACCCCACGATCCAGGACTACGTCGGCGAGGCCCTGATGGACACGAACGCCTGCCGTCTCTTCGTCCTGTCGGTCGCACAGGCGATGGACGGGGTCACGGACGACAACACCAAGGTCCTGGCCCCGGGCGAGTTCGCGCGGGCGGACTTCCTTCACTGGGCATGGCAGATCAAGTTCGAAGCCGCGAAGAACGTCGCGCACGTGGTGGACAAGATGCTGCACGCGTGCGGCGGTTCCGGCTACAAGCGCGACATGGAGCTCGAGCGATACCTGCGCGACGCGAAGGCGGGCTGGGTCATGGGCCCCACGAACGAGGTGCTCCGCCAGTTCGTCGGCAAGGCGGTCCTTCTCGGCTTCGACTCGCTCGACTACTGGAACCAGGCCTACAACCGCCGAGCGGTCGAGAACGAGGTCAAGAAGCTCGACGCGAAGGGCAAGCGTGAGCTGGCGGAGCAGCTCGTGTCGCAGGCTTCCGCGGACGAGCTCAAGGAATCCGCGGGCAAGGGATAGCCGATGACGATCGAGGCGAGCGGCCGCAAGCTCCTGATAGCGGGCATGCGCCCGCCCGATCCGTACCTCGAGCGGTACTGGGTGCGACCCGGCGGCGCCACGGTCCTTCCCCTGTCCCCCGACGATCGCCTGACCGTGATCGATCTCGACGGCGGGCAGGCGGCGGAGGTCACCGCGCTCTCTCCCGACGGCCAGGACGCGGCGGACGCGCTCGGGGTCCGGGCCGACGCGCCGGCCACGGTCCTTCGCGCGCTGGTGGCCTCGCTCGCGGGTGGCGCCGGGGAGGTGGTCCAGGACCTGGCCTCGCGGGGGCTGAACCCGACCGAGGCCATGGCGGTCCGGCTCTTCGGCGAGTGGTCTCCCCCGGGGTCGTCCCATCCGTTCGTGGCCGGTCGCCCCGTGATCGTCGTGGTGGCGGCCCCGGCCGGGCGCGTGGTCGACGGGGCCCCGCCGCCTTCGGACCTCGTGGTGGAGGTTCGCCGGACGGTGCCGCGCACCCATGAGGACATGGAGCTCCCTCCCCCGCTCGCGGAGCCGCGACTCGACTTCCGCATCGATCACGCCACCGCCCGCAGCTACGAGGTCAAGGCGGGCGAGTTCATCCAGGTCATCGACGTCGAGGGCCGGCAGTGCTCCGACTTCCTCGCGTTCCACCGGCGCAAGCTCGAGGACGGGATCGAACGAGGCCTCGACGCCACGGTAACGCGCACCCTCATGGGCAACGCCTACCCGACCCCGGGGCTCTCTGGGAAGTTCTACGACGCGGACCTGGAGGCGCTCGTCGAGGTCGTCCGCGACACCGTCGGCCGGCACGACACGTTCGCACTGGCCTGCAACGCGAAGTACTACGAGGACATGGGGTACCCCGGCCACGTCAACTGCACCGACAACTTCAACGAGCAGATCGAGTCCTACGCGATCGCGGCGCGCAAGGGCTGGCCGGCGCTGAACTTCTTCTTCAACACGGCGTTCACGGCGGACAACGTCCTGGTCTCCGACGAGCCGTGGTCCAGGCCCGGCGACTACGTCCTGCTGCGGGCCATGACCGATCTCGTCTGCGCGTCCTCGGCGTGCCCCGACGACATCGACCCAGCGAACGCCTGGGACCCGACCGATGTGCACGTGCGCGTGTACTCGCCGCAGGAGCGCTTCAGCGTCGCCATAGCCCACCGCGTCACACCGGAGGCCCGGCCGGTGCTCACCAAGAAGACCGCCTTCCACACGAGGACGGAACCCCTCACGCGCAACTTCACCGAGTACTCCGGCTACTGGCTGCCCTCGCACTTCAACAACGAGGGTGCGATCGCGGAGTACTGGGCCTGCCGCGAGCAGGCGGCGATCATGGATCTTTCGCCGCTGCGGAAGTTCGAGGTCCTCGGCCCCGACGCCGAAGACCTGATCCAGGCGACCATCACCCGCGACGCCCGCCGGATCTCGGTCGGCCAGGTCACGTACACCGCGATGTGCAACGAGACCGGCGGCATGATCGACGACGCGACCGTGTTCCGGCTCGGCCGGGACAACTTCCGGTTCATCGGCGGCGCCGACTACGACGGGGTGTGGCTGAAGGAGCAGGCCGAGCGCCTGGGCCTGCGGGTGTGGGTGAAGCCCTCCAGCGACCAGCTGCACAACCTGGCCGTGCAGGGTCCGAACAGCAGGGAGATCATGCAGCAGGTGGTCTGGACCCCGCCCACCCAGCCCTCGCTGCCGGAGCTCGGCTGGTTCCGGTTCCTGGTGGGACGGGTGGAGAGGCCCGACGGCATCCCTATCGTCGTCTCGCGCACGGGGTACACGGGTGAGCTCGGCTACGAGGTGTGGTGCCACCCGAGCGACGGCGAGGCGGTGTGGGACGCGATCTGGGCCGCCGGGGAGCCTCGCGGGCTGAAGCCGTTCGGTCTGGATGCCCTCGACATCGTGCGCATCGAGGCGGGACTCGTGGTCTCCGGCAACGAGTTCGACCAGTCCGTCGACCCGCTCGAGGCCGGCATCGGGTTCGCGGTGAACCTCAAGAACGAGGAGGACTTCGTCGGGCGCGAGGCGCTCCTCGAGCGCGCCGCCCACCCGCAGCGCAGGCTCGTCGGGCTTGTGCTCGAGGGGAACGAGCCGGCGGGCCACGGCGATCCGGTCTTCGTTGGCCGTCAGGAGGTCGGCGTCGTCACCAGCGGCACCCTCTCCCCCGTGCTGAACGAGACGATCGCCCTCGCCCGCGTCGCCGTGCGGTTCTCGGGGCTCGGCACCGGGCTCGAGGTCGGGAAGCTGGACGGCCTCCAGAAGCGGATCGCCGCCACCGTGGAGCGCTTCCCGTTCTACGACCCCGAGAAGACCCGGCCGCGCTCCTAGGTAGGGCGATGACGATCGAGCGGTTCACAGAGGAGCAGGTGGGATCCTTCCACCGCGACGGCTTCCTGATCGTCGAGGAGGGGCTCGTCCCGGAGAAGGCGCTCGACCGGCTCCGTGAGCGGTACCTGCGTCTGTTCGACGGCGAGTACGAGACGGGGATCAAGCCCGACGAGGTGAACTGGGTCAAGGGCCGGGACCCCGACGACCGGACCCGCCAGATCTGCAACGGCTGGCGCTCCGACAACCTGATAGCCGCGCAGGTGCTCTCGGCACGCACGGGAAGGCTTGCGGCGCAGCTGATGGGCTACCGCGGAGTGCGGATCCTCCAGGACAACGTGCTGTGGAAGCCGCCGGGGACCAAGGCGATCGGGTTCCATCAGGACGGCTCGTACGCCGACTACCTCGTGCCGCCCGAGATGACCACCTGCTGGATCTCGCTGCACGACACCGCGGCCGACGCCGGCCCGATCGCCTACGTTCGGGGTTCGCACCTCTGGCCGAAGTCCCCGCCCGCGCGCTCCCAGTTCCACGCGCCGGATGACTGGATGGCCGGCGTCCGCGCCGCCGCACACCCCGGCGACCCGGTCGAGGTGGTGCCCGTGGTCGTGAAGGCCGGTGGGGGTTCGTTCCACCACAACCTCACCTGGCACGGCTCGGAGCCGAACGCCAACGCCTCCGTGGCGCGCATGGCGCTCGTGTCGCACATGCTCCCGGTGCAGGCGCGATTCCACGAGCACAACGCCGACCTGATCTATTCCCGCTACCGCCGGCGCGGGGACCTTTCGCTCGACGAGTCGTTCTTCCCGGTCATGTGGGACGAGACGGGCTACCGCACGCCCTGGCTGTCGGATCTGCCGGACCTCGAAGCGTAGGGGCCCTGCCAGGGTCGATGGACCCCTCGACGAGAGGACCTTGGTCCCTACGGACCCATCCCTCGGTGCCTAGCATCGCCCACATCCCCGGAGCGAAGGGGCGGGCCAGCGGGCAGGAGAAGCTGCCGGAGGTGACTCATGGCACGAGATCCGAAGCACGACGTCCTCTTCGAGCCTATCCGGATCGGTCCGAAGACCCTCAGGAATCGCTTCTACCAGGTCCCCCACTGCAACGGAGCAGGGTCGGAGAAGCCGAACGCCCAGGCCTGGAACCGCGCGATGAGGGCCGAGGGCGGTTGGGGCGCCTCCTGCACCGAGTACTGCTCGATCCACCCGGAGAGCGACGACACGATGCGCATCTCGGCACGGCTGTGGGACGAGGACGACGTCCGCAACCTCTCGCTCATGTGCGACAAGCTCCACGAGCACGGCGCTCTCGCAGGCGTGGAGCTGTGGTACGGAGGCGCGCACGCTCCCTGCATGGAGTCGCGATGCGTCCCCCGCGCTCCCTCGCAGCTGCCGAGCGACTTCGAGCACCTCACCTACCCGAAGGAGATGGACAAGGACGACATCCGTGAGGTGCAGGGCTTCTACGTCGCGGCCGCCAGGCGGGCCCGGTCCGCCGGCTTCGACATCGTCTACGTGTACGGCTCCCACTCATACCTGCCACAGCAGTTCCTGACGCCCTTCTACAACAAGCGCACCGACGAGTACGGCGGCTCGTTCGAGAATCGGGCCCGGTTCTGGCGCGAGACCATCGAGCAGGTGCGGGAGGCCGTCGGAGACGACTGCGCCATCGCAGTGCGCATCTCGACCGACATGTTCATGGGCGAGATCGGGACCCAGCTCGAGCGCGACGCGTTGCCCTTCGTCGAGCTCGTCGACAACCTCGTCGACCTGTGGGACGTGAACGTCTCTGGCATCTCCGAGTGGGGCGAGGACGCGACCCCCTCCCGCTTCTACGAGTCGGGCCGCCAGCTGCCCTGGCAGGGACGCGTTAAGCAGGTCACGAAGAAGCCGGTCGTGGGCGTCGGGCGGTTCACGAGCGCCGACGTGATGGCCGAGGCGATCCGCTCCGGCAAGCTCGACATCATCGGCGCCTGCCGGCCCTCCATCTCGGACCCGTTCCTGCCCACCAAGATCTCGGAGGGCCGGTACGACGACATCCGCGAGTGCATCGGGTGCAACATCTGCGTCTCGCGCTGGGAGATCGGCGGCCCGCCCGCCGTCTGCACGCAGAACGCGACCTTCATGGAGGAGTACCGCCGCGGCTGGCACCCGGAGAAGTTCACGAAGGCCGAGAACGCCGACAACGACGTGCTCGTCGTGGGCGCAGGTCCCGCGGGGATGGAGTGCGCGATGATCCTCGGCAAGCGTGGGATGCGCCGCGTTCACCTGCTGGAAGCCGAGAAGGAGATGGGCGGGATCATGCGCTGGATCCCGCTGCTGCCCGGACTCGGCGAGTGGGCGCGGGTCGTCAACTACCGCAAGATCCAGATCGACAAGCTCAAGAACGTGGAGCTCATCCCCAGCACCAGGGCGGACGCGAACGCGGTGCTCAAGTACGGGGCCGAGATCGTCGTCATCGCCACCGGCGCCTACTGGGCCACCAACGGGCTCAACGGCGCGACCAGCGAGCCGATCCCCGGAGCCGATGCGAGCCTGCCGCACGTGCTCACGCCCGAGCAGATCATGGTCGGAGGCAAGGAGATCCCCGGCGAGAGGGTCGTGATCCTCGACAACGATGGCTACTTCATGGGCGTCTCGCTCGCCGAGAAGCTGGCCACCGAGGGCAAGCAGGTGACGCTCCTGACGCATCTCGGGGAGGTCGCTCCCTACATGAAGTTCACGCTGGAGCTTCCGAACATGCTACGCAAGCTGCACTCGCTCCACGTGAACATCGTCACCCATGCGATGCTCCAGTCCATCGAGCCGGGCAGGGCCGTCTCCTACCACGTCTTCGATCCGGAGCACCTGACCGAATGGGACGCCGACGCCGTGGTGCTCATCACCCAGCGGCGGTCGAACGAGGCGCTCTATCGCGAGCTCAAGGACCTCGGGACGGACGCCCTGCGGAGCGAGGGCATCATCGGCCTCTACCGGATCGGTGACTGCCTGGCCCCGCGGATGGTCGCCGACTGCGTCTTCGACGGTCACCGGCTGGCCCGCGAGATCGATTCGCCGGACCCGGCGGTCCCGAAGCCATTCCTCCGCGACCGCAAGGTGATCGAGCTGCTCCGTGCCTGAGGCGTTGACCCGGATCCACGGGACCGCCAGGCGGGGACGCCGCCCGTGAAGATCGTCGTCTGCGTGAAGCACGTCGCCGTGCTGGGAGACGAGATCCGGTTCACCACGGACGAGCGGGACGTGGACGAGGACTACTACGACCGGACGCTGAACGAGTGGGATGCCTGCGCCGCCGAGGAGGCGCTGCGGATCCGCGAGCGCCTCGGCGGCGAGGGCGAGGTCCTGGTCGTCACGGTCGGCGGCCCGTCCGCCGACGTGGCGCTCCAGCGATGCCTGGCCATGGGCGCCGACCGGGCGGTCCGGATCTCGTTCGACCAGACGGTCCACGACCCGATCGCGATCGGCCACGCGCTCTCGGAGGCGATCGTCCCGGAGCAGCCCGACCTGGTGCTCGTCGGGGTCCAGTCGAGCGACTCGGTCCAGGGATCCACCGGCACAGCGCTCGCTCAGTTCCTCGACCTTCCACGGGTCGCGGTGGTGAAGAAGGTCGAGTACGACCACGCCACCCGAAGGGCCACCTGCCATCGCGAGCTCGAGGGCGGGCTCGTCGACGTCGTCGAGGTGGACACGCCTGCCGTCCTCGCGATCCAGACGGGGATCAACGAACCCCGATACCCGACCTTCAGGGCGATCAAGGACGCCGAACGCAAGGAGATCTCCCTCGTCTCCGCCGCGGGCGGAGCGGTGAGCGGCTACCACGTCCGGCGCATGTTCGTCCCGCCGAAGCCCGAGGGCGCGGAGATGCTGGACGGAGGCCCGGCGGACGTCGCGCGAAGGATCGCCGAGATCGTCAAGGAGCGGCTCGCGTGAACGGCACGCTCGTGGTCGCCGAGCACCTCCGAGGAGAGCTCCGGGACGTCACCTTCGAGCTCGTCGCCGCCGCGGCGGAGATCGGCGGCCCGGTATCGGTCGCCGTGATCGCTCGGGACCCGTCGCTGTTCACGGACGCCCTCTCGGTCGAGGGGGTCGACGAGATCGTCACGGTGCAGGCGGAGGCCGAGGAGTTCGAGAACGACGTCTACCAGCAGGTCATAGAAGCGCTGATCGAGGACCGCGGGCCCGGCTTCGTCCTGCTCGGCTTCACCGTGAACGGGATGGGCTACGGACCCGCGGTGGCCGCGAAGCTCGGGCTCGGGTTCGCGAGCGACGTCTTCCGGTTGTCGCGCGAGGAAGACGGGCTCCTCGCCCGCCGCGCCTTCTACGGGGCCAAGGTCCACGCCGAGGTCGACTTCCCGGGAAAGGAACGGGTCCTGCTCATGCTCCGGCCGGGCGCCTGGGCCCCCGCGGAGGGCCGCGGCGACCCCACGATCACGGACCTCTCGGTTCAGGTGACGGCGCCGCGGGCCCGCCACCTGAAGCTCGTCGATCCCCCCGCGGGCGACGTCGACATCACGGCCGCCGACTTCCTGCTGTCGATAGGTCGCGGGATCGGGACCAGGGAAGAGATCCCCCGGTTCGAGGCGCTGGCCGGGAAGATGGGAGCCACGCTCTCCGTCTCACGTCCGCTCGTGGACGCCGGTTGGATGACGAACGCGCGCCAGGTGGGGCAGTCGGGCAAGACCGTGAGGCCGAAGGTCTACCTCGCCCTCGGGATCTCGGGCGCCGTTCAGCATCTGGCGGGCATCAAGGGAGACGGGACCATCATCGCCGTGAACACGGACCCGGAAGCGGCTATCTTCGGCGTGGCTCGATACGGCGCCGTGGTCGACCTCTTCGAGGTCGCAGAAGCGTTGGCCGAGCTCTTCGCATGAGAAGGGAGGGACAGACGTGAGCAAGGAAACCGCCTTCTACCCCCGCCTCGCCGCCCTCACGGACGACTGGACGGACCTCTTCGGCTACTCGGCGCCCGCCGTGGTGACGGACGTCGCCGACGAGTACCGAGCGGTGCGCGAGACCGCCGGGATCATGGATTTCTCGATGCTGCGCAAGGTCGACATCGAGGGTCCCGGGGCGCTCGATCTGGTCAACTCGATCGTCACCCGCGACGTCTCGAAGCTTCCGCAGGGCCGGATAGCGTACGGCGCCCTGGCCGACGCCGAAGGCCGGATGGTCGACGACTGCACGGTCATGAACCGCGACCCGGCGAGGGTCCGGTTCTGCGGCGCCAACGACCGCGACGCCGAGATCTTCGCGGCCAAGGCCGAGGGCACCGGGATCAGCGTTCGGGAGCGCACGGACGAGCTCCCACACCTTTGCGTCCAGGGACCCAGGAGCCGCGAGATCCTCCAGTCGCTGACGCAGGCCGACCTTTCGGGCGCGGCCCTGCGCTACTACGGGTTCCGCGAGGACGTGCGGATCGGCGGCATCCCGATCTTCATGACGCGCCTCGGCTACACCGCCGAGCTCGGGTACGAGCTGTGGGTCGAGCCCGATCTCGCCCTCGACCTGTGGGACGCCCTCCTCGAGGCCGGAGCGCCGCGGGGCTTGAGGGTCATAGGCATGACGGCCCTGGACATCTTCCGCATCGAAGGCGGCTTCATCATCGGCGGGGTCGAGTACGACCAGACGGTCTCCCCCTACGAGTGCGGGCTCGGTTGGTCGGTGGCACTCGGCAAGGGTGACTTCCAGGGCAGGGAGGCCCTCCTTCGCGATCGGGAGTCCACCACGCTCCGGCTCACGAGCGTCGAGCTCGAGTCGGGCGCGGACGAGGCGACCGGCGCCCCGATCCTGCTCGAAGGGCGGGAGATCGGATACGTGACCCAGGCGCTCGTCTCGCCCTTCCGGGGCGGCAAGACGGTCGGCCTGGCCAAGGTCCACAAGGACCAGAACCAGCCGGGAGCGCGGATCCAGGCTCGTGTCGGTGACGAGCTGGTGACCGGAGAGATCGTCCGCCATCCGGTCTACGAGCCCGAGCGCAAGCGGGCGAAGGAGAGCTGAGAGAGACCGGCACGGGGGTTCGAGGGGGGGGCGGGCATGAGCAGGGTGGTCATGTACGTGGCTTCCGCCCTCTCCTTCTCCATCTTCTGGTTGGGATGGGGGCTGCGACTCCGGAAGTACAGGCGGGGACGCCGGACCTCACCGGGTGCGCCGCCGCAGCGGCCGCCGCTCGCCAAGCGCCTCCTCGCCGTCGCCTCCAACGCCACCGTCATCAGGCGGAACCGATCCGTCGGCGCGGCTCACCTGCTCGTCTTCTGGGGCATCGTGGGGATCTTCCTCGCCCACATCGTGGTCGCGGTGGACCTCAACTTCTACCCGTTCTTCACCCGGCTGGTCGCGCGGGCGGTGTCGGTGTTCCTCGTCGGGCGGCTGAGCATGGTGTACGCGGTCGTCTTCAACACCGCCGGCCTGCTGATCATCGTGGGCGCCGCGTATCTCATGGTCCGGCGGGCTTGCTCGTCGGGACCCCGACTCGACTACAGCCGGGCGCAGAAGCCTCCCGAGGGATACTCGCGCGCCGGGCTGATCGCCGGCGACTGGGTGTTCGTCAGCCTGCTCTTCGCCAACCCTCTGATCGGATTGTTCATGTACGGCCTCGAGATACGCGCGGACGGCTTCCCTCCGTCCGAGAAGTGGCAGTGGGTGGCGTGGCTCCTTGCCCATGCGGTGCGCGCGGTCGGGATCGGGCCCGGGAAAGCCCTCCAGATCCACGAGATCGCCATGTGGGTTCATATCGCGATCGGGCTCACCTTCGTGGCCTACATCCCGTTCTCCAAGGCCATGCACATCTTCACCTCCGGCGTCGATCTCGTCGTCGCCGATCCGGGCTCGGCTCGCCGGCTGCCCCCGCCGCAGCCGGGGTCGGAACACGTCGGCTACCTGACGCTCGCGGACCTCACGCGCAAGGAGCTGCTCGGCCTGGACGCGTGCACGCGCTGCGGGCGATGCCACGAGGTCTGTCCCGCCCGTGCGGGGGGCGCGCCGCTCTCCCCGCGCGACTTCGTGCTCGACCTGCGGCAGTGGGCCGACGCCGTGGGCGGTAGCCCGATGCTGCTCGACCGGGAGCTACGGCCGGGGGGCTCGGGTCCGGCGGCGGGGCGCGCGGCGCGAGAGATCGCCGGGGACGTGATCGCGCAGGAGACGCTGTGGGCCTGCACGACCTGCATGGCCTGCGTCGAGGTCTGCCCCGTCGGCATCGAGCACGTTCCGACGATCGTCCAGCTGAGACGCCGCCTGGTCGACACCGGCAGGATGGAGCCGAGCCTCCAGCTGGCCCTCCAGAACGTGGGCCAGCTCGGGAATTCCTTTGGCAAGCCCTCCCGGGAGCGAACGAGATGGACGAAGGACCTCGGGTTCGAGATCAAGGACGCGCGGAAGGAGCCCGTGAGCCATCTCTGGTTCGTCGGCGACTTCGCGTCCTTCGACACCCAGGTACAGGCGCTGTCGAGGACCCTGGCACGGATCCTTCACGATGCCGGCGTCGACTTCGGGCTGCTCTACCACGACGAGTGGAACGCGGGCAACGACGTCCGCAGGGTCGGCGAGGAGAGCCTCTTCGAGCACCTGGTCGAACACAACCTGGATGCGTTCGGGCGTGCCGCTTTCGATCGGATCTTCACCACCGACCCACACTCGTTCAACACCCTGCGCAACGAGTACCCCGAACACGGCCTCGACAAGCCGGTGCTTCACTACACCGAGCTCCTGGCAGAGCTCCTGGAGTCGGGCGCCATCGCGGTGCGGCCGCTCGGGAAGCGGGTCACGTATCACGACCCCTGCTACCTGGGCAGGTACAACGGGGTGACCGAGGCGCCCCGTCGCATCCTGGCCGCGATCGGCTGCGAGCTGGTCGAGATGCCCCGCAACCGGGAGAACTCGTTCTGCTGCGGTGCCGGGGGTGGACGGTTCTCGATGACCGACTCGTACACCCAGGAAAGGCCGAGCGAGAACCGGATCCGGGAGGCGGCCGCCCTCGACGTTCAGACTTTCGCGGTCGCCTGCCCCAAGGACTACGTCATGTACTCGGACGCCGTCAAGACGACAGGCCACTCCGATCGTCTCGTGGTCTCCGACGTCGTGCAGCTCTTGGACGAGGCCAGGGTCGCCGGCTAGTCTTCGGCCCCCGGGTTCGGATCTTCCCCCGGCAGGCGCTCGTACTTGCCCCCGTGGAAAAGGAGCGGCCGGCCCCCGCCCCAGCGCGCGTACTCGACCCGCCCCAGGAACAGCGAGTGGTCACCGCCCCAGTACGACCGCTCAACCCTGGCCACGAGGCCGGCGAGCGCTCCCTCCACCAGCGGCGTGTCGTGCACCTCGGTGAAGCGCGCCTCCGCCGCGTCCTGCACCGCCCGGCCGGCGAAGCGATCGGACAGCTCTCGCTGGTCGTCCGCGAGCACGCTGACCCCGAACCGGACCCCATCGCGAAGGAGCGAGTTCATCCTCGCCCGCTTGTCAACCGAGATCAGGACGAGCGGAGGCCGCAGCGACACCGACATGAAGGCGTTCGCGGTCATCCCGTGCACGCGGTCGGCCACGCGGGTCGTGATGATCGTGACGCCGGTGGCGAACATGCCGAGCGTCCGGCGGAAGGCGAGCGCGGGGTCCTCCCCCTGCTCGCCTTCGATCTCGAGCGGCGCCTCCTCGGGAACCTCCTCGAACGGGGACTCCGCGATCTCGGGCGCTCCTGCGGCGACCCCGCCCGCCACCCGGAGCGCGAACTCCTCCGGGGCCTCGGGCACCGTCAGCTCCAGGGGAACGGCGAGTGACTCACGGGATGCAGCTTCCCCTGCGCGTACCGCGAGAACCGGAAGGGCTCGAGCAGCGCCTGCTGCTCGCCGAGCAGCTCCTTCGCCACGAGGGCGCCCACGCCGATCATCTTGTAGCCGTGGTTCGAATCGGCTACGACGTAGGCGTTCTCGCGGAACCGGTCGAACACGGGGAAGCTGTCCGGCGTGAACGCTCCGATGCCCCCGGTGGGGGCCTTGTGGTAAAGGGGTCGCTTGCCCTCGAACCGCTTGTGGCAGTGGGCGAGCGCCGAGGTCCACATGCGCTCGAACTCCTCCGTCACGACGTACTCCTTCGACTTGGCGCCGTAAGGATCGACCTTCACGTCGTCGGCCGGCTCCTTTACCACCCATGGCATCGCGCCGCCCTGCACGCCACCGAAGTTGAAATCGGGCTTGTAGTAGATGCCCCAGAGCTCGTCGGTCACCAGGGACCCGTCCATGCCGTCGAGGAGCGGCGCGTCGGTGTCGATGTGGATCACCGGCGGCGGGTTGCCCTCGTTGTCCGTCAGGTAGGTGGGATCCACGCCGAGCGTCCCCTCCTGGAGGCACCAGTAGGTCCACATCGGACGCTCGTGGTCCTTTCCGTCTCGGCCTCGAACGGTGATGGTGGCCGGAAGGTCCAGCAGGCGCCAGAAGTCGCGCACCCACGGTCCGGCGGCCACGATCACCTGGTCGCACTCGATGTCGCCGCGGTCGGTCTGCACCGCGGCGATCGCGCCTCCCTCCATGCGGAACCCCGCGACCGTCACCGGCGCGTGCAGCTCCACCCCCAGTGCCTCGCTCTTGCCGCGCAGCCCGATCATCGAGGGAAGGTTCTCTGCGTAGCCTCCCCGTTTCTCGTGGAGCACGACCGTCACGCCCCCGGCCTGCCAGTCGGAGAAGATGCCCTCCATGTAGGCGTGGCAGTCTGCCTCGCCCTCCACCAGCTCGGATGCGTACCCGATCGCCCTCTGCTGCTCGTAGATCTGCACCACGTCGGCGTGCATGACCTCCGGCCCCAGCTGCATGTAGCCGACCGGGTGGTAGTGGAACGCCTCGGGGTCGGACTCCCATACGCCCACCGAGTAGGCCATCAGCTCGCGCATGGCCGGCTGGAAGTAGTTGTTCCTGATCACCCCGCAGGCGATCCCCGAGGGGCCGGCGCCGACCCCGGTCTTGTCGAGCACGATCACGTCGGCGCCCGACCCGGCGCCGCGCGCCTCGAGCTCCTTCGCGAGGTGCCAGGCCGTCGAGAGGCCGTGCACGCCCGCGCCGATCACCACGTACTTCGCGTGCCGGGGCAACGCCATAGGGGAGATCACTCCTTCCGTGCGGGGCACACGCAGAACAAGGTGCCCTGGGGGTCGCTCATCGTCGTCCATCGGATGAAGCCTGCCTCGGTCTCGTCGATCACCCATTCGATCCGGGCTCCGAGGGCGAGCAGGCGCTCGACCTCGGCGTCGGGGTCCTCGACCCGCAGGTCCATGTGCACCGGCGTCTTGCCGGGTGCGACCTCGTCCACCCGCTGGATCAGCACGCGCGGGCGCGGGTCGCCGGCGGGCGGACCGAGCACGATGTAGGGCGGCCGCTCGTAGAGGAGCCGGTAGCCGAGGGCCTCACGCCAGAACTCGGCGGCGGGCTCCGCGTCGACCGCGTCGATCGTGACCTCGATCGAGGCGGTCACGGGACCACCGCGGCCTCGCGGGCCGACGAGCGCCGCTCTGCGGCCTCGGCGAGCGTCCGCCACACCGCGAGCGTGCGCTCGTCTTCCTGCCACTCCTCGTGGATCTCCCACTGGACCCCCAGGAAGAACGCGGAGGCCCCGGGCATCTCGATCGCCTCGATCACCCCGTGGGGAGCCCACGCGACCGCGCGGAGACCTCGTCCGAGCTCGCGGATCGCCTGATGGTGGTAGCTGTCGACGATCGCCCGCTCCCCCAGGTGCGACGCGAGCATGGAATCGGGCGCGATCTCGATCGGGTGCGCCGGGTGCGGCGGGCGCGGCGTGCCATCCAGCGTCGCCCGGACGAGCTCGCGCCACTCCTTCCACTTCGCGCCGGGATGATCCGCTCCGGCATCCGGGTACTCGGCCATGTCGCCGTAGAGAGTGCCGCCGAACGCCACGTTCAGGACCTGGCAGCCACGGCACACGCCCAGGACCGGCACGCCAGCCTCGACCGCCAGCCGAGCGTATGAGAGGTCGATCTCGTCCAGGTGCGGCTGCGATTCGCCCTGGGCCGGGTGCGGATCCTCGCGCCCGTACCTCCACGTCTCGATGTCGCGGCCCCCGGCGAGCACCAGCCCGTCGACGCGCTCGATCAGCTCGGCGCGGTCTGCCTCGCTCTCGTAGTACGGCAGCAGGACCGGCAGGGCGCCGACCGCCAGGAGCGGCCGGCCGTAGCCGAACCCGTAGTAGTCGCCGTAGTCCGCGAAGCCTTCGGAGATCGCGACGAGCGGTCGGCGCGGGGTCACCCGGAGGTCCTCAGTGCCCGGCCGGCCTTTCCCAGCCCTCGAGGGCCGAGGGATGGTAGTCGGCACCGACCGTCTCGGAGCCTTCCACCCACGGTCCCAGCGCCGGCTGTGCGAACTTGGCGTGCCGACCCTTGAGCTGGATCCCGTACGAGTTGCCGCTCGTCAGGTGCTTCATCAGCACCTTCCTCGCGATCTCGTCCTCACGTCCCTGCGGGATCGGGAAGTAGATCTTGAGGAACGAGTTCGAGTACCGGTCGAACACCGCCGGCATGTCGTCCTCGCCGAGCAGGTGGATGTCCTCGAGCCAGTTGAGGTCCTCGCCCGGCGTGAGCGCCATGAGGTCGATGTCGTCCAGGAGCGACGGGTCCTCCTGGTACGGGAACCGGTGGCCGGCCAGCTCCTCGGCGTCGATCCCGATCTTCGTGGTGAGATGCGATTGGGTCATCGAGTCTCTCCTAGGCGTTCGGGTACTGGCCCGTGTCGGCCAGGTACTTCTCCATCATCGTCTTGATCCGGTCGAGGGTGCTCTCCTCGGTCACGCCGGGGATGTAGCTGGTCCCCGCGAGCGGTACCTTCGCCATCGCCGAGGCCTCCAGCGTGAGCGCGCACAGGTCCTCGGGCTCGAGCGAGTGCACGTCGGTCTTGCCGCAGGCGCGCGCGAGCATCTGGAGCTCCATCGTCATCGCGGTGAGGAAGTTGTAGACGCGGAGCGCGCCCTCCTCGACGTTCAGCCTCTTGCGGAGCTCGGGGTCCTGCGTCGTGATCCCGACCGGACACCTGCCGGTGTGGCAGTGGTAGCACTGGCCGGCGGGGACTCCTACCGTGCCCTCGTAGTCGGTCACGCCTGGGATGTCCTTGTTGCAGTTGAGGGCCATCAGGGCGGAGTGGCCGATCGCGACCGCCTTCGCGCCGAGGGCCAGGCACTTGGCGACGTCGGCGCCGTTGCGGATGCCCCCAGCGACGATCAGGTCGATCTCGTCGGCCAGGCCCACGTCCTCGAGCGCCCGCCGGGCCTCAGGGATCGCGGCCATGAGCGGGATGCCCGTCTCCTCGGTGGCGATGTGCGGACCGGCTCCGGTCGAGCCCTCGGCCCCGTCCAGGTAGATGGAGTCCGGGCCGCACTTCGCAGCCATCCGCACGTCGTCGTAGACCCGGGCGGCTCCCAGCTTCAGCTGGATCGGCACGCGGTAGTCGGTGGCCTCGCGAACCTCCTGCACCTTGAGCGAGAGGTCGTCGGGACCCAGCCAGTCCGGGTGGCGGGCCGGCGAGCGCTGGTCGATCCCGGCCGGCAGGGACCGCATCTCGGCGACCTGCTCCGTGACCTTCTGACCCATCAGGTGGCCGCCCAGGCCCACCTTGCAGCCCTGGCCGATGAAGAACTCGACTCCGTCGGCGAGCATCAGGTGATGAGGATTGAACCCGTAGCGGCTCTGGATCACCTGGTAGAACCACTTCGTCGAGTGGTCGCGCTCGGGCGGGATCATCCCGCCCTCCCCCGAGCACGTGGCGGTCCCCGCCATGGACGCGCCCTTGGCGAGGGCCATCTTGGCCTCCAGCGAGAGCGCCCCGAAGCTCATCCCCGTGATGTAGATCGGGATCTCGAGCTCGAGCGGGTTCTTGGCGAACCTCGCGCCGATCACCGTCTTCGTCTCACACTTCTCCCGGTAGCCCTCGATCACGAAACGGGTGAGGGTGCCCGGAAGGAACATCAGCTCGTCCCAGTGCGGGATCGGCTTGAACATCGAGAAGCCGCGCATCCTGTAGCGGCCGAGCTCGGCCTTCACGTGGATGTCGTTCATGACGTCCTCCGTGAAGATCTTCGAGCGGCCAAGAACGTTCCTACGGGAGGAGACGTCGTCTGCCATCGCTTCGCCTGCCCCTTCGCTCAGATGACGAGCTTCTTCTCGCTCGGCTCAAGGTTGTCGTAGTTGTAGAGCTGCTTCCCACACACGAACTTCTGGAACGAGTCCGGCTTGTCCAGGCCGTACATCCGGAACTTCCGCTCGATCAGCTCCGTGTCGGCGTCGGTCCACTCCCCCGGGACGCAGTCGATGCCGAGGGACTTCACCTTGCCTGCGACGTAGAGCGTGCCGTCGTACATCGAGTCGCCCAGGCCGTCGCCGACGTCTCCGCAGATGATCTGCCGCCCGCGCTGCATCATGAACCCGGTCATCGATCCCGCGTTGCCGCCGACCATGATCGTCCCGCCCTTCTGGTCGATCCAGGTCCTCGCGCCGACACCGCCTTTCACCACGAGGTCCCCGCCGCGGATCGCGGCCCCGGTGAGCGAGCCGGCGTTCTTCTCGATCACGACGACGCCTGACATCATGTTCTCGCACACGGACCAGCCCACCCGGCCGGTCACCACGATCTCGGGGCCGTCGATCACTCCCAGCCCGAAGTACCCCAGGCTCCCCTCGTAGCGGATCTTGCAGCGCTGGAGGATGCCCACCCCTATCGAATGCTTCGCACCGGGATTGCGCACCGTGACGTCGCGGATGCCCTGCTCGTAGATGAGCGAGCGGAGCTCCAGGTTGATCTGTCGCGTCGTCAGATCCGCAGCGTCGAACACCGCCCTGCCGCCGTCGATCTCGGAGACGTGCGGGACCTCGGCGTTGGGCTCGGCGAGACCCCTTGCATCGTAGGTAATCCTGCGCTCGCCTACCGTGTCCATGCCAGCACCTGCCCCTCGTACGGATCGTACGTATCGATCTCGTGGTCGATCAGCGCGCGTATCGCGATCTCCTCGGAGGCCATCGCGACCAGGTCGTCGGACTCGAAGAGCACGAGCGGCTTCGCGGCCATCTCGTCCTTCGCCACGCCGAGCGAGTCGCTCGTGACGGCCATGTACGTGAACACTCCGTCGAGCTCCTCCAGGCTCTGGTGCATGGCATCCTCGAGCCCTACCCCATCGGCCATCTTCTCGGCGAGGTACACGGCGATGATCTCGGAGTCGCACTCGGACTGGAACCGGTGCCCGGAGCGCTCCAGCCGGCGACGCCAGTGGAAGTAGTTCGTGAGCTGCCCGTTGTGGACCACGGCCACGTCGGAGAACGGGTAGGCCCAGTACGGGTGCGCTCCGGAGATGTCGACGTCGGACTCGGTCGCCATCCGCACGTGCCCGATCGCGTGAGTCCCCTCGAAGCCGCCCAGCCGGTATAGGTCCGACACCTCGTTCGCGTCGCCCAGGTCCTTCACGATCTCGAGGGAGTGCCCCATCGAGAGGACCTCGCAGCCAGGTACGTCCTCGAGGTAGTCGGCGAGCGCCTTCAGGTCGCCCTCGTAGCGGACCTTGGCGCGGTAGGCGTACTCGGTCTCTCTCTCCACCCGGTCGATGGAGGCGCCGATCTTGGACAGGCGGGTCTCGACCTCCTGACGGTGACGCTCCAGCCGCTCCTTGAAGTCGAAGCCGCGCCGGTCGTTGGCATCGGCGAGCTTGAACCTGATGACGACCATGTCGCTCTGCGGGCCGAACAGCGCGTAGCCGGACGAGTCCGGCCCGCGATGCTTCATCGACTGAAGCATGCGGGTCATCTCCGTGCCGATGTCCGCTGCTGCGTCCCGGTGGATTATGCCTGCGATGCCGCACATGGGGGCGGTGCGCTCCTTTCCTCTAGGGGAGGATGTCCAGGTACTCGCCGATGTCCCAGTCGCTCACCGTCGCGATGAACCGCGTCCACTCGTCGCGCTTGTAGTGCATGAACACGCGCTCCATGTCGCCGGGCATTGCCGCCCTGACGACGTCGTCGGCGGCGAGGGCGTCCAGCGCCTCGCCAAGCGTCTCGGGGATCCGGGTGACGTCCTTGCCCGCGGCGATCGCGTCGTAGATGTTCCGCTCCTCGGGCGGGCCGGGGTCGATGCTGTTCTCCAAGCCGTCCTTCATCGCGACAAGCAACGCGGCGAACGACAGGTAGGGGTTCACCGCGGAGTCGACCGATCGGTACTCGTAGCGGCCCGGCGCCGAGATGCGCAGGGCCGTCGTCCTGTTCTGGAAGCCCCAGTCCGCGAAGATCGGAGCCCAGAAGCCCGCGTCCCAGAACCGCCGGTAGGAGTTCACGGTGGGCGAGGTGATGCACGTGAGGGCCCGCAGGTGCTTCAGCACGCCGCCGATCGCGTGCAGGCCGACCTTGCCGGGCACCCGGGGATCGTCGCCGTCGGGCAGGAACATGTTCTGGTCGCCCTGCCACAGGGAGATGTTGTGGTGGCACCCGTTCGCCGAGACCCCCATGAAGGGCTTGGGCATGAAGCAGGCGAAGGCGTTCATCTCACGCCCCACCTGGCGGCAGATCTGGCGGTAGGTGGTGAGCCGGTCGGCGGTGAGCTCGGCCTTGTCGAACATGAAGTTCAGCTCGAGCTGGCCGGGCGCGTCCTCGTGGTCGCCCTGGATCATGTCCAGCCCCATCGCCTCGCCGTACTCCATCACCTTGTGGATGATCGGCTGAAGCTCGGAGAACTGGTCGATGTGGTAGCAGTACGGCTTCGTCTTGCCCTCGACCGACGGCGTGCCGTCGGGGTTGGTCTTGAGCCACATCATCTCGGGCTCGCAGCCCGCCCGCAGATGCAGCCCGGTCTCGGCGGTGAACTCGTCGTGGATCCGCTTCAGGTTGCCGCGGCAGTCAGATGTGAGGAAGGCGCCGCCGTCGACCTCCTCCTCGCGGCCACGGAACAGGGTGCAGAAGACGCGGGCGGTCTTGCGGTCCCAGGGCAGCACGCAGAAGGTGTCCACGTCGGCGAGGCCGACCAGCTCACGGGCCTCGGGCCCGTACCCGATGTAGTTGCCGTCCCGGTCCACGAACAGGTTCGCCGTCGACCCGTAGACCAGCTGGAAGCCGCGCCGGGCGATGGACTCCCAGTGCTTGGCGGGGATGCCCTTGCCCATGATGCGCCCGGTCACCGAGACGAACTGGTAGTACATGTACGTGACGCCCTCGGCGTCGATCTGCTTCCTCACCTCGGCGATGGCTTCTTCCCGTCCGGGCTGTTCGAGGAACCGATCGAGATCCGTCACGAGACTCTCCCTTCTTCTGCGCGGGCGCTGGGGCGGGCGCTGGGGTGGGATGGGGACCCTTCGAGGGGCTCGGAGCCCGAGGACGGAGCCCCGCCGGGATCCGTCCCAGCAGGGCGGCGGGCGTGCGTCGGCATCGTCAGCGTGTGAGCGTCGACGATCGAACGCAATCGGACCTCCTCGTGCGCAACTGCCGCTTCCGATCGCGGCGGCTGTGGCGGCGGAAATACTAGCGTCATCGCTCCGTCTCGGCTAGATGCTGCACCGCGTCAGCATGTGAGTTCCCTCCACATCTCGCCCTCGTGTCGCGGGTCCTGGCTGATCGCTCCCGGTCCCTCGCGAGCCGCGGGACCGACGACCCTTGGCGCACCGGTCGACAGACCCTGGAGGGGGCGAGGAGCGCACCTATGCTCGGAGCAGAGGAGGTGGACGAGATGTTCGAGAAGATCCTCGTCGCGGTCGATGGCTCGGAGTCGGCCGACAAGGCCGTCGCGCTCACGGTGCAGCTCGCCGGCGCGATGGGCTCGGAGGTGACGGTCATGCACGTCCGGGAGGTCGAGATAGGCCGCTTCCACGGCGCCCTCGAGGCACCTGCCGACGCCCTGGCGATCGCCAGCGCCGTGGTGGACCGGCTCGCCGAGCAAGGCATCGTAGCCAAAGCGGAGGTCAGGAGCGCGCCCTTCGGACGCGCGGCCGCCGAGATCGTGGACGAAGCCCAGCAGGGCGGGTTCGACGCCATCGTGATGGGTTCTCGCGGCCTCTCCGACTGGGCCGCGTCCTTCGTGGGGAGCGTGGCCCACAAGGTCATCAACCTCGCGCACTGCCCGGTGGTCATCGCCAGGTAGCGCCCGGCACCTACCCGGCCGCATCGCGGCTCGCCGCCCGGCGGGCTCTTTGGGCAGCCGCGTCCATCCGCGCTTTGGCGGCGGCTCTCGGCGCGTCCCGGACTTGACGAACGGGAACGACCGGCGTACGGTCCGCGCCCTAGGGGGCTCGTTATGGGCAGCCTCCACATATCGTGCGGAGGTGACCCGGCGCGGTGAGTGCGACCCACGGGTCGGTCGCGGCAAGAGCCAAGACCGGATCGGGACCCCTTGCCGCGGTGCGCCGGGTGACCGACGATCGCGCTTACCTGTACGAGCTGATCCAGACGATCGGGGCCGGCCCCGATCTGGAGGCGATCCTTCGCGGGGTGGTGCGGCTCGTCACGGAGGCCACGGCCTGCCACGCCTGCTTCGTCTACTTCCTGCGCGACGACGGCCTCGGGCTCCGCGCCGCTTCGAGCATGTATGAGCACCTGTAGGGCAAGGTCCTCATCCCCCTCGGAGAGGGGCTCACGGGGTGGGTCGCGAAGACCCGGCGCTCAGCCCACATCCGGGAGGGCGCGCTCGAGGATCCCCGCGTGCGCCGCGCGTCCTTCCCGGAGCTGGGCGACGAGGTGTACCAGTCGCTCGTCTCGGTGCCGATCTTCGCCCGCGCGGGCGACGTGATCGGCGTGATCACGCTGCACGCCGACGCGCCGCACGAGTTCGCCCGAACCGACCTTGACTTCCTGGAGCACACGGCGGCGCTGATCTCGGGCGCGGTGGAGAACGCCCGGCTCTACGAGGATGCCACCGCGCGCGTGGCGCTGCTGTCGAACCTGTCGCAGCTCTCCCAGCGGATCGCGTCGGCGGGCAGCCAGGACGACGTCCTCCGGGTGGTGGCCGCCAGCCTCCTGGAGCTCCTTCGGGCCGACCGCGCCGAGATCCACCTGCTCGATCCAGACGGCCGGCTCCGGCTCGCGGTCGCAAGACCCGAGCGTTCTTCTCCGGAGCCGCTCGACACCCGCTCGCTGTGGCTCGACGCCCTGGAGGCGCCGTCGAAGGCTCGCTCGGAGAAGTCTCGCCGGCTGGCCGCCGCCCTCTGGGGCGAACCCTTCGAAGGCATCCCGATCGTGTTGCCGCTCGTGGCCGGCGGTGAGCGGCTGGGCCTCGTCGGCGTGACGATCCCGGGCCGGGCCGGCGAGGCCGAGACTGCCCTGGCCGCGGTGGCAGCCCACACGGCCGTGGCGCTCAAGCAGCACCAGGTGATCGAGCACCTGCGGGAGAAGAATCTCCTGAAGGACTTCTTCCAGATGCTCGCTCGGGGAGATGCCGAGCGGGAGGCGGTGGGCGCGCTCGCGGCGCGCCTGGCCTGCGACCTATCGTCGCCGCACCTCGTGCTGCACATCGTCCCCTGGAAGGCCACCGGCAGCCGAGCCAAGCCCAAGCCGGGACTCAAGCCGAAGCCCCGCCTCTCCTGGCCGGACCGCGCCGGCCAGGTCGAGGCGCGGCTGGTCGCGCGGTTCCCGAACGTGCTGGTCGACAACCTCGAGCGGTCGATCCGGGCGATAGTCCCGATCGGGGAGGCAGACGCGGAGGAGATCCTCAGGTCGGTGCTGGACATGGACTGGGGGGACCCCGTCTCGGGCGATGGGCTCTCGGTGGGCGCCTCCGCCGCGTGCAGCGGCCCGCGGTCGTTCGCTCGCGGGTTCCAGGAGGCCGAGTCCGCGGCGGAGGTGGGCGCGCTGATCAGGGGGGCGCCCGGGGTAACCGCCTACGAGGACCTCGGCCCCTACCGGTACGTGCTCCAGACCGAGGACGACCTCCGGGACCGCTCTCAGCAGCGCCTGGAGCTCCTCGTGGAGTACGACCGCAAGCGCGGCACCCAGCTGCTCGACACGCTCGAGGGCTACCTGGACCACAGGGGCAACGTGGTGGCGACCTCGCGCGCCCTGTTCATCCACCCGAACACCCTCCGGCAGCGTCTCGACCGCATCGAGCGCGAGTCGGGGATCGACCTCGAGCGAGAGGACTGGCTCTCGCTCGCGGTGGCGGCGAAGGTCGTCAAGTTGCGTCGGATGCGGAAGACGGCTGTAGGGGAAGGGGGCAAGGATGGCTGATAGGCCCAAGTCGGTCGAGGAGGTCCGCAAGCTCGTCGACAAGATGGGGATCGAGTTCATCTTCGCGCAGTTCGTGGAGATGTACGGCAAGGCCAACGCGAAGCTGGTCCCGGCCAACCACCTGGAGGACGTGTTCGCCGAGGGGGCAGGGTTCGCGGGCTTCGCGACCGGCGAGATCGGGCAGGGTCCGAACGACCCAGACCTCGCGGCGATGCCCGACCCGGAGAGCTTCACGCCGGTGCCCTGGCAGCCCAACCTCGCCCGGTTCGCCTGCGACATCTACGTGGAGGGCGAGCCGTGGCCGTACTGCCCACGGGTCATCCTGAAGCGCCAGCTCAAGCGCGCAGCCGACATGGGCTACGTCTTCAAGACCGGCCAGGAGGCCGAGTTCTTCCTGACCAAGCTGGACGAGGACGGGTCGATCAGCGTGGCCGACCCGCTGGACACGCTCGACCGCCCCTGCTACGACATGAAGGCCCTGTCCCGGCAGTTCGACTTCATCTCGACCCTGTCGAAGTACCAGACGCAGCTCGGCTGGGACAACTACGCCAACGACCACGAGGACGCCAACGGCCAGTTCGAGTCCAACTTCCAGTTCGACGAGGCTCTCACGACCGCCGACCGCGTCATCTTCTTCCGGTACATGGTGCACATGATG
>JACQDK010000065.1 GCA_016201135.1 Actinomycetota bacterium | reverse complement strand
TTCAGCGAGTGGGCGATCGAGATCCTCTCCAAGGCCGACGCCGCGGCGCGCAGGTTCAACCCGCAGGCGCGGATCCGGGTGGTCCGGGAGGGGACCGGGGTGCGGTTCGAGCTCACGGACGAGCCGGAACCCACAGACCGGGTGGTGGAACAGGGCGGCTTCACGCTGCTCGCGCAGGAGGGCCTCGAGGGCACGGTCGACGTCGTGGAGCCGCACGACCGGTTGATCCTGCGCGCGCCGGGCGATGCGGAGCGGAGCGCGCGTGGGACGCACTGATGCGGTTCGGACCCGGTTGGAGGAGCGCCGGCGGGACCTCACCGGCGAGCTCGACGAGCTCACCGCAGCTCCGCGAGACCCGATGACGGCGGTCTCCTTCGGCAAGCGCGTCGGGGACGGCACCACCCAGGCCGTCGAGCGGCTCAACCAGGTGGGCACGGCGGACGTCCTCGCGGCGATGCTGGTCGACGTCGAGCGCGCGCTCGCCAAGCTGGACGAGGGCACCTACGGGGTGTGCGACGTGTGCGGGGCCGAGATCCCTGCGGAGCGGCTGGAGGCCCGTCCCTGGTCGGTGCTCTGCGTCGGGTGCAGCGCGGCAAGGTGAAGATGGACAACCGGCTCACACGCGCGCTCGCGAGCCCCCTCGGGTGGATCGCGTTCCAGATCCTCGAGATCCTCGTCCTCGGCTTCTTGATCCACGCGTTCGTGCCGCAGGGATGGTCGCGCGGGCTCAGGGTCTCCGTCGTGCTCCCGACCCTCCTCGCGGTCGTCCTCGTGAACTACCGGATCCGCCGGCGCTGGCTCCCTCCGGCGTGGGACGCGGGGCCCGGGTCGGCGCGCGGGCCTCAGTCCGGCGCGCGATAGCGGCGCAGCTCCGGGTAGAGGAGCGCCACCACCCCTGCCCCCACGATGCAGGCGATCCCGCCCGAGACCACCGAGAACCACGGCGAGATCAGCTGCGCGACGCCCCCCGCCTCGAAGTCGCCGAGGCGAGGACCCCCGGTCACGACCAGGATGTGGATGCCCGACAGCCTGCCCCGCAGGTGGTCGGGGACCGTCACCTGAAGGATCGTCGAGCGGTAGATCGCCGAGACGACGTCTGCCCAGCCCGCCACCGCCAGCATCGCGATGCCGAGCCACAGGTTCTTGCCGACGACCCCGAACGCGGCGATCGCCGCTCCCCAGCCCGCCACCGCCACGACAACGGCGTCGCCCTGTCGCCGCACGCCCCTCGCCCATCCGCTCCCCACGGCCCCGAGCAGCGCCCCGACCGCCGGAGCGCCGAACAGGAGCCCCACGGCCGCCGGAGACCGATGGAACTGCGACACGATGAGGAACGTGAAGAGCGCCCGCGGCATGCCGAAGATCATCGCGATGAGGTCGATGACGAACGTGGACCGCAGCAGCCGGCTCCCTCGCACGTAGGCGAAGCCCTCGCGAACGGCCTTCCACCCGGTGCTGACCTCGACGCCTTCCTGCGGCGGCATCGGGCGGATCATCAACGCGGCCGCGAGCATCGCCAGGTACGTGACGAGGTCGATCCCGTAGGCCCAGGACACGCCGAAGCGCTGGATCACTAGCGCCGCGATCGCCGGGCCGACCAGCGCCGTCCCGTTCCAGACGACCTGGTTGAGGGCCATCGCCGACGGGAGCAGCTCGTGGCCGAGGAGCCGCGGCGTCATGGCCGAGCGCGTCGGCCCGTCGATCGCGGAGAACCCCGCCACGATCGCGACGCCCGCGTAGATCAGCCAGAGCGGCGGCCGGCCCATCAGGGAGCCGAACAGCAGCACGCCCGAGCCGGCCATGAACCCGACCTGCGCGAGCATCAACAGTGTCCGCCGGTCGCGAGAGTCGAGCACCGACCCGCCGACGAGCGAGCCGACGACGAGCGCGGCGAGCCACACCAGGCCTGTCGAGCCCACGGCGATCGCGGAACCGGTGAGCGCCGTCGTCTGGATGAAGACCGCGACGAGCGTGAACTGCCAACCGATCTCGGAGATCAGCAGCCCTGACCAGACCAGCCGGTAGTCGCGCGAGGCTCGCAGGGGCGTGAGGTCGAGCGCCACCCTCCGGAGCCGGGAGCCGGCTCGGCGGCGGTCGTCGTTCGGGGACGGGCTCACGCCAAGGAAGGTAGCAACGACGCGAGCGTCTGCGGTGGGGTGCCGGGCCTTGCTATGCCTCGCGGTCGAGCACTTCGTTGATCCAGCCGTAGGCGGCCATCGCCGTGGGGTAGCCCGCGGTGGAGATGGCGAGCACCGCAACCTGGCGGATCGCTTCGGGCTCGATCCCGTCCGCGAGCGCCTTGCGCGCGTGAGAGCGGACGGCCCCGGAGGACTCGCTGCCGATGGCGATGCCAAGCTTGGCGACCCGCCTTTCGCGTGGGGACAGTGGTCCTGCGGCATCGGCGCTCTTGGCCAGTCCCGCGAAAGCTGCCATCACGGCCGGCTGGTCGGCGCTGAAGCGCCTGTAGATCTCCGGCAGGTACTCGGTCATGCTTCCTCCCGTCCCTCCCGCTGCGGCGTCGCCTGAACGTCGTCGGTGACTCGGTGCACGTGCAAGGTCACGTCCGCCGGATCCCCGACGTCCTTCAGTGCCGACACCATACCCAGTAGCGCGCTCGCGAGCAGTGAGGCGGAGAACTCGCCCAGGGGCACGCTGCGGCCGTCCGCGACGAGCCGAACGAGGGGCCCGCGCTGCTCGGGAACCGATCGGACGAGCGTGCGGGCGAGGCGGCCGAGGTCCTCCTCGCGGAACCGACGTCCCGGGCCGGCGGCGATCTCGGCCAGGATCGGCTCGCTCGCCTCCCTGTCGGGCAGAGATTCGTTGCGAACCACGACCTTCGGCCAGGTCGCGTCGGTGCATCCTTCGACCAGGACCAGGTCGCAGCCGACCATCGGCGCCAGGACGCTCTCGACGTCCGTGGGACCTGGGCCATGGATCAGGAAGCTGCCGCCGTCGGTGACCCCGACGAACGCGGCACCCGCCCTCCTAGCCCGCCACGAGTCGGTGTCGGGGACGTCGGGGGCGTACCCCGCGTGGGCATGTTTCAGGTATCCGACGCGGATCCCGGCGGCCGCGAGGATGGGGATCAGACGCTCCACCAGGGCCGTCTTGCCCGCGCCGCTCGAGCCCACGACTCCTATCGTGACCACGGATCGGTCAGACCTTCACCAGGCCGACCCGCGTGTCGTTGAACGAGACGCTTCCGCCGATCGGGTCGGTGACCGGGCCCGTCTGCATGTGGTCGTCGAGACGCATCAGCGCGTTCACGGGGAGGCCGCCCCCTCGGCGCGCGTCGCCCGCGATCAAGTCTCCGTCCACGACCACGTCGCTCGAACCGTAGGCCCAGTGGCCGAAGTGGTGAGAGACGGCGACCACGCCCAGCCGCAGACCCTGGAGCACCTTGACCTTGCCCTCGATCGGCTTCCGCGTGCCGTTTCCGAGGTCGAGGTGTCCGTCCGGGAGCGTGCGCGACACGATCCGCACGACGTCATCGTTGGAGAGTCCCAGACGTTGGGCATCCGAGGCAGCCATCAACACGAAGTTCTCGGGCGCGAGCGAGTACTGCGCCCAGTAGGTGCCCGACGTTCGGCTCTGAGAGGCGAAGGCCTCTTTGAAGGTGATCAGCCCGAAGGAGTACTCGGGGTCCTCCAGCGATGCACCGTCGCTCGATGTCGGCGGGTCCCACCGGGGCAGCCCGTCGAACGGGGCGCCGGAGACCGAGTCGTTCGTGGTGGCCACGCGCTCGATGTAGAGGTGCCAGTTCCCCCCGAAGGCGTGGGCCATGTGCTCGCCGGCGTACCCCTGCTCGAGGTCGCCGAAACGGCCGCCCCTGTTCAGCACGTAGACGACCTTGGGCCAGAGCTTGCCGCCCACGGCCTGTTCCCACTTCCTCTCGTCGAAGACGCTCGGGGGCAGGTGCCGCCGGGCCGCGCGGAACACGTCGAACTCGGTCTTGTCGGCGTCCGGAACCGCATCGGCGTCACCGCCGTCCTCGCTGTCGCCCCAAGCGAGGTTCGCGACGACCTTCAGGTAGTAATCCTCGGGGCGTGCCAGGTCCATGCCCGGGCCGAACGCGTCGGTGCCGAACAGCGGGAGGCCCATCCGGTCGGCTATCGCGAGCATGACCGCCTCCATGCTGATCGGCATCTCTTCACCGGCCACCACCACCGTCTCGGGTACCGGCGCGGCTGCCGGCTGCCGGATCGGGCTCGACTTCGCCGCGGGCTGCAGCACGTCGCCCGGGCTTGCCCACTGCTCCAGGTAGGAGATGTCGGGGAAGATGTAGTCCGCGTACATCGAGGTCTCGCCGATCACGATGTCGGTCGCAAAGAACAGGGGGATCTTCGTAGGATCCCGGAGGATCCGGATCTGCTCGGCGCCTCCTGGGACCGAGTAGCCGGGCGTCCCCATGTGAAGCCATAGGGCCTTCACCTGGTAGGGGTAGCCCGCCTCCGCCGCCGGGATCACGTCGTGGTACATCTCCGTCGCGAATGGGTACCAGGGGCGCTTGGCGGGGTAGCCGTCCGTCTCGAAGAGGGTGGTCGACTCGTACTTCCACCCCTCACGCGAGATCTTCGCTCCGAACGAGGCGAGCTTCCCGGGGCTCATCCACGCGAACACGTAGGGGTGGGGGTACTTCTCGGCCAGGTCGTCCCAGGAGCCGCCCGAGTCGGCGAACCCACCCTTCCAGTCCTGGTTCCCGATGAGGACGTTGAGGGCGTTGATCGCTTGGATCGCGTAGAAGCCGCCGGGGTGCTTGGCCGGCCCCCGGTAGGCGTCGATGGCGGCTCGCTTCCCGTGGGACGTGAACTCCTCGGCCAGCTCGGCGATCGTCTCTTCCGTTACTCCCGCGATCTCCGCGTACTCGGCGAGGGTGCGCTCGAGAGCCCGCTCCTTGAGAAGGCTGAAGACGCTCTTCACGGGGATCCCGTCGATGGTCCTGTCCACATCCAGCAGGCCGGCCTTGGCCACGTCGTGGCGGCTGGGTCCTCTTTCGGTCATGACGACGAAGTACTGGGGCGCAGCCGGCACCGGCAGGACCGGCTGCCCGGGCTCGGCCGCGGGTGGCAGGGGGGGCGGCGGCGGAACCTTCATGCCGAGGTCCGTCGCCCGAAGGAGCATGCGGGTGTCGGTACGAACCAGGTGGGTCGCGTCGCTCGAGGTCGTCTCGCCGTCGGCCAGTGCCGCGGCGAGGTTGGGATTCTCGAGGTACCGGGAGTCGTAGCGGCCGTTCTCGATGATCCAGCGCATCATCCCGAGGGCCAGCGCAGCGTCGCCGCCGGGCTTCACGGGGACCCACTTCCAGGCCTTGCCGGCGCTCTTCGAGAGGCGGGGGTCGATCACGGCGAACTTGAGGTCCCGCTCCGTGGCGCCCTTGGTGACCAGCTCCGCCATCGGCGTCATCCCGAAGTTGGCCTCCGCGAACCCCGTGCCCCAGAAGATGACGAACTCGGAGTTCAGGAAGTCGGGCATGAAGTGTTTCTTGCCCTTGCCGATCGTGAAGTCCCGCGTCATCTCGCCGGTGCAGACGAAGATCGACAACTCGCAGATCGACGTGTGGGGCATCACGTTCACCGAGCCGAAGCCGTCGGTCGCGAAGCGCTTCGCGAAGTCCACTCGGGTACGGTTGATCCGTCCGGGCAGGAAGACGAACTGGTTGTTCTTGGGACCCAGGTCGGGGTGGTTCGGGTCGATCAGCACGTCGAGGTGACCGGCGTGCTTCTCCTTGAACTCCGCCACGGTCAGCTCCTTCGCCTGGAGGAGCGCGATGTCGGCTGCCATGGCGGCGGCCGCCTCCGGGTCGGAGAGAGCCCGGATGCTTCGGAGACCCTCAACGGGACCCTCCCCGAAGAGGTCGCCGCCCTGGACGATCTCCCCGACGGCCTGGTCGAAGTCGATCGTCCGCCAGTTACCGCCCCCACGCGGACCTACCCGCTTGAGCACCTTGCGGATCCGGTAGGGGTCGGAGTACGTCTGCACTCCTGCCTGCCCCTTCGGACACAGCTTCCCGTCGATCGCGGCCACGACGTCGAGCGAGGTGTCATAGGGGACGTTGGGCAAGACGTGCTTCGCGGAGTACGGATTGCCGTCGACCTTCACGAGGGCGCCGTCCTGGAACTTGGCCTTCAGCGCGCACCGCACCTGGCACTGCAGGCACGTCGTGTAGACGATGTTCCGCGCATCGGCCAGCGCGTAGGGCACTTCGGGCGTCGTGTACGGGGGGAAGCTGCGGATCGACCTGGCTGCGGCGATCCCGCCTCCGGCCACCGCGGCGGTCCCGCCGAGGAACGCGCCCCCCTTGAGGAGCTCGCGCCGGGTCAGGCCGTCCTTCTGCTCCGGCGTGGCCTCTTCGGTCCCGGTCGGGGCCCCTCCCGCGATCGGCAGCAGGTGTCGCAGGCGACCGCCGATCACCGGGAGCTCCTCGAGGGCGAGGGAGAACAGGAGCACGCCGAGGGCGATCATCCCGATCGAGACCGTCCACTCGTTGAGGCTCGGGAAGTAGCTGAACGAGAGCCGGGGCGACATGAACGCCTTGTCCAGCCCGGGAAGCTCCGGCACCACGAAGGCGGGGATCACGATGTTAAGCCGGATCGCCACGACGCCGAGCACGACGAGGGCCCCAGCCGAACCGATGAGCACCCGGGACCCCCGCCGGATGCCTGCCCAGATCATTCCGACGGAGATCACTCCGGCCATGCCGACCTGGCCGATCCAGAAGACGAAGGCGTAGCGGCCGAAGAGCACCGAGCGCCAACCCTCGACCTGCTCGCTCTCCCCGCCGTAGAGGCCGGAGAGGATCTCGGAGATCAGCAAGAGCATGTCGATCGCTATGAACAGGATCGTGAGCTGCCCGAGGCGCCGCAGCAGGTCGAAGTGGCCGTCCTCCTCGCGGTCGCCGAGGAAGGCGTGCAGGAAGGTCATGAGGGCTGCGCCGGAAGCCAGGGCCGAGACGAGGAAGATGATGGGGAAGATCCCCCCGAACCAGTAGGAGCGCGCCCCGACGACGCCGAAGATCCCTCCCGTGCCGCCGTGGACGCCGATCGCGATCGGAACCCCAACGATCCCGAGGATCTTCACCCAGTGGCGCTCCCTACGCCGGTCGTGACCGAGGGCCTCTTCATCCGAGGGCGGCCGGTAGCCGACGGAGAGGACCCTCGCGACGGCTCGCCGTTTGCCGGCTCCCTGAGCGGCGAGGTGCCCCAGGTCCTCCCGCATGAGCAGCCACAGCTCGGCCAGGATCAGGGCGATGTAGACGAGGTACAGCCATATCTCGATGGCCATCACCGACCCGAAGTGGGGGTAGGCCAGGGCGTGCCAGAAGCGGAACGGGTGACCCAGGTCGATCCAGATGAACACGAGCGCCCCGCCCAGCGAGAAGAACGCCGACAGCAGGGCGGCACGGCCGACCCGTTCGAACCTGTGCATCCCGAACACGTAGACCATGCTCGACAGGAGGAACGAGCCGGCAGAAAGGCCGATGAAGTAGATATACAGCGCGACCCACAGTCCCCAGCTGATCGCGCTGGTGAGGGCAGTGACCTTCATCCCTTCCGCGACCCGGATACCCGTCGCGACGAGGCCCGCGAGGCTCAGGATCGTCAGGGCGGCGTAGTAGGCGCGTTTCATCGGACCCCCCTCATCGCAGGTAGAAGACCTTCGGCTCGGTGCCCTTGTCCTCCCGGAGGCGCTCCACGTGCTCGCTCCCGATGAGTTGCGTCATGAGTGCCTCCGAGTCGTTCAGATCGCCGAAATAGGTGGCCGCCCCAACGCACGTGGTCGTGCATGCCGGCAGCATCCCGGCGTTCAGCCGGTGGAGGCAGAAATGGCACTTGCGCACGTTCCCGATCGGCGACCTGTTCCCCGACCGTTTGCCCCAGCTCTCGCCGTACTCGGGCGGTGGGCCCAGCTCGTAGGCCTCCGCCCGAGGTGTCCCCTCGGTCCAGTTCTCCCCCCAGTCGAAGGTGCGCGCACCGTAAGGGCATGCCGGTATGCAGTACCGGCATCCGATGCACTTGTCGTAGTCGATCTCCACGACACCGTCGGGCCGCTTGTAGGTGGCGGCTACCGGACACACGTCGGTGCAGGGCGGGTCGTCGCACTGCATGCAGGGACGGGGGAGGAACTGACGGGCCACGTTCGGGTAGCTGCCGACCTCGACCTCCGAGACGGGTCGGTAGACGACCCCTGGCGGCAGGCGGTTCTCTGCTACGCAGGCCACGGTGCACGCCGAACAGCCGATGCACTTGCGCAGGTCGATCATCATGCCCCAGCGGCGCTCCTCGATCGGCTTCCTCAGCGCACGCTGGAGGTCCCGCTGCATCCGAACGAGGATCGCGTCCTTGTCCGCGGGCAGATCCAGCCCGGTGTTCGTGGGCACCGTCTCGTCGTTCGCCTTCGCCTTCGCAGCCTGCAGGCCGATCAGAGCGGCGGCCCCGAGACCGGTGGCAGCGGCTTCCGTCAGGAATCGCCGTCGAGACACGCCGCTCGTCGGACCGGATGTTTCGACCCTTGCGGTCTGCTGCTCCTCCGATCGGCGAGATGCCAGCACTCGGACCAGACGCGCGAGCGACCGCGATCCCACCGCCGGGCTCACGACGGCGTCGGCACCGCTCCGTTCCGCCCGCTCGGTGTCCTCACGACCGAGCGCGCCGAGGACCAGCACGAGAGGCTTCGGGGAGAGGTCGGTGAGAGGACCGCAGGAATCTAGCTGGCCGTCGAGCGGCCCGTCGAGGTGGAGCAGGATGACGTCGGGTTCCAGGCCGGCTGCCTCGGCAAGTACCCCGAGGCCGGGCGCGATATCGCCCACGACATGAAGAGAGGAGGCTCGCGTCAAGCTCCTGGTCAGGCGCCTGCGGTACCCCTCGTCCCGATCGACCAGCAGCACGTTGATCGACATGCCCGGCCTCCCTCAGGTGCTTGGGACGATGTTCGGTGAGAACGGGCCCATCTGGACGTGCCGAAGGTCCCCGCCACGCTGGGCCTATCATCCAGCAGCCGTCGCGATCACCCGAGATGGCCGGGGGCGATCCGGGGAGCAGGGACCAGGGTCCGGCTTCTGCCGAGGGCGACAGGGCCGGTCCACTTCAAGCGTCGGGTTCAGGAAGCGGGCTCGGATCCCGTCGCTAGCCCGACGCCGCGCCGATCGCCTCGTCGAGGACGTCCAGCCCCTCGGCGAGGAGGCTCTCCTCGATCGTGATGGGCGGCAGGAGCCGCAGCACGTTGTTGTAGGTCCCCGCCGAGAGCACCAGCAGCCCGTTCTCGAGGCACCGCTTCACGATCGCGCCCGTGGCGGCATCGGCGGGCTCCTTCGTCGCCCGGTCCTTCACCAGCTCGATCGCGCACATGGCCCCACGGCCGCGAACGTCCCCCACGAGCTCGTGCTCCTCCTTCATCTCCTGGAATCGGGCCGCCACCGTCTCGCCCACCTTGCGCGAGCGCTCCAGCAGGCCCTCGCGCTCGATCTTGTCCAGCACCGCGAGCGCTGCGGCCGCCGCCACCGGGTTCCCTCCGTACGTGCCCCCGAGGCCGCCCACGTGCACGGCGTCCATCACCTCGGCCCGGCCCGTCACCGCCGAGAGCGGAAGCCCGCCGGCAAGCGACTTCGCGGAGGTGACGATGTCGGGCACGACCCCCTCGTCCTCGATCGCGAACCACCGGCCGGCGCGCCCCATCCCGCTCTGGATCTCATCGGCGATGAACATGATCCCGTGCTGCCGGCAGAAGTCGGCCAGGCCGGCCACGAACCCGGGCGCCGGCACTATGAAGCCGCCCTCGCCCTGGATCGGCTCCAGGATCACGGCGGCGATGTTCTCCTCGCCGATGTGCTTGTGCATCTCGTCCGTGGCATAGGCGAGCGCTTCCTCGGAGCACCGCTCCGGACCGCTCGGCCAGCGGTACGGGTACGCGAACGGCAGTCGGTAGATCTCGGGGGCGAACGGCCCCATGCCCTGCTTGTACGGCATGACCTTCGCGGTCAGGGACATCGCGAGCAGGGTACGGCCGTGGAACGCGTGGTCGAACGTGACTATCGCCGACCGGCCCGTCGCCTTGCGCGAGATCTTCACCGCGTTCTCGACTGCCTCCGCGCCGGAGTTCGCGAACATCGTGCGCTTCTCAAAGTCGCCGGGGGTGAGCGCGTTCAGCCTCTCCGCGAGCTCGATGTAAGGCTCGTTGGCGGTCACGTGGAAGCACGTGTGAGTGTCCAGCTCCAGCTGCCTCTGGGCCGCCGCGACGACCTCGGGGGCGGTGTGGCCCACGTTCAGGACCGCGATCCCCGTCGCGAAGTCGATCAGGCGGTTGCCGTCCACGTCCTCGACGATCGCCCCCGACGCCCGTGCGGTCACGATCGGGTGGATGTTCCCGACGCCCTTCGGGACCGCCCTGTCGCGCCTGGCGAACCACTCGCGGGACTTCGGACCCGGAACCTCGGTGACGAGCTTTCGCTCCTGCGGGATGTCCATCGTCTCCCCTCTCCTTGCGGGCGCGGCCCGGCCGCGCGGGGACAAGTGTCGGGCGACGGCAACCCCCTGTCAGGCGCTCGCGCGACCAACGCCGAGACGGGGCTTTGTCCATATCGTCGCCGCAAGGGGGCTCTCGAGCGGCCACCTGGCGTTCCGAACTGTACGACCCGTACAATCCGCGGATGGCCGTGACCGTGAAGGACATCCTCGGCGTCCCAGGGATGCCGCTCAGGCTGCTAGCCGGAGAGAGCGACACGGGCCGGCCTATCCGATGGGTCCACGTCAGCGAGCTGGAGGATCCCACGCCCTGGCTGAAGGGGGGCGAGCTGATCCTCACGACAGGCATGGGGGTGGGCGCGACCCCGGCCAAGCAGCGCGCGTACGTGAAGCGCCTGGCCGAGGCGGGTCTGGCCGGCCTCGGGTTCGGGCTGGGCTTCTCGCACGAGCGAGTGCCCAGGGCGCTCGTCATCACGGCCGAGCAGCTCAGCTTCCCGCTGTTCGAGGTCCCGTACCCGGTTCCCTTCATCGCGATCACCGAGGCGATCTTCACGCGGATCCTTGCCGAGCAGTACGACACCTTGCAGCGGGCCGTCGACGCCGAGCACGTGCTCACGCGCGCCGTCATGGAGGGCAAGGGGGTCGAGGGCATCGCCCAATCGCTCGCCGACGTCACGCGCGGCTGGGTCCTGCTCCTGGACCTGCACGGGATCGCGCTGGCCTCGACCCCCCGCGCGGCCTCGGGGCGCGCCGAGCGTGTCTGGGAGGAGCTGCGGAGCGCCCGGCCGGACGGCACGAACTTCTCCCTGACGCTGGTCGACAGGGGCCACCACGTCTGGGCGCAGCCGGTGGGAGCCCAGGGCCGAGTGGAGGCCTTCCTCGCCGTGGGCAAGCTCGAGCAGCCCAGTCAGCTCGATCGGATCGTGGCAGGTCATGCGCTCTCGCTCTTCGCGATCGAGCTCGCGAAGTCCAGGGCGGTCGCGGATGCCCAGCGCAGGCTCCAGGGCGACTTCTTCGACGAGCTGGCGGCGGGCGGGGTCTCCCCGGCCGAGGCCGCCAAGGGGCTCGCCCGGTTCGGGTTCGACAAGGACGCCCCGATACAGGTGGTGGCGCTCGAGGGGACCGACCCGGAGCGCCTGTCGCTGGCGGCGACCGACCGGTGCTCGCGCGCCGGAGGCGGGTTCCTGATCTCCACTCACGAGACGGGTGTGCACCTGCTCCTTCCGGCCGAGCCCGCGCTCGACCTGGCCGAGCTCTCCGCGCAGATCGGCGCCCGGCTTGGCGAGGAGATCCGGGCCGGGGGTGGCCGCGCCGTGCCGGCGCCCGAGGCGGGCCGTTCCCTCCGGGAGGCCACGTACGCCCTTCAGGTCTGCCGCATGGAGGGCTGGCCGCAGGCGGGGTTCGAGGACCTCGGCACCTACCGGCTGCTGCTGTCGATGGCCGATCCTGACGCGCTGCGGGCCTTCGCCGACTCGATGCTCGCGCCGCTCGATGCCTACGACCGCGAGCACAACGGGGAGCTGATCCTCTCGCTCCAGGCGTTCCTGCAGCACAACGCCCGTTGGGAGACCGCCGCCGCGCAGCTCTTCGTCCACAGGCACACCCTCCGCTACCGCATGCGGAAGGTGGAGGAGCTCACCGGCCGTGACCTCGCGAGCTCGTTCGACAGGATGGAGTTCTGGCTGGCGCTGCGAGCCCGCGACCTCCTCTCTGCCCAGGTCTAGGCCTGATCGCTCGGAGAGGGCGGCGGGAGCGGCCGTTGTCCAGTCCGTACGGTCGGTGCACCCAGGGGGGCCGGAACGTCGATTGGCCTTGAGAGCGGGAGTTTCGGCATACTGGAGGCTGCGTTTCTCGTGTCTTCGACCCCATCCGGGGTCCGCATCGAGGGGGAGGTCGCATGGCCACCGCAACGAAGACCTGGCAGATGTTCATCGGCGGAGAGTGGGTGAACTCATCGTCGGGTGAGACCGAGCCGGACATCAACCCCGCGACGGGCGAGCCGGTCGACACGGTCCAAGTCGGGACGCGCGAGGACGCCGACAAGGCGGTCGCAGCGGCCCTCAAGGCCTACGACGAGGTGTGGTTCGACACGCCCCCGAAGGAGCGTTCGGCGATGATGCTCAAGCTCGCCGACGCGATGGATGCGGACGCAGACAATCTCGCGCTGCTCGAGGCCGAGGATGTGGGCAAGCCGATCTCGGTGTCGGCTGCGGACATCCCGTTCATCACCGACAACCTCCGGTTCTTCGCCGGCGCCGCGCGGGTGCAGGAGGGCAAGTCGACCGGAGAGTACGAGCGCGGCTTCACCAGCATGATCCGTCGCGAGCCCCTCGGGGTCACCGTCGGCATCTGCCCTTGGAACTACCCGCTGATGATGGCCATCTGGAAGATCGGCCCAGCGCTCGCTGCGGGCAACACCTCGGTCATCAAGCCGGCCCAGCTCACGCCGCGCACGGCGCTCAGGCTCGCCGAGCTCGGCGCGGACATATTCCCTCCCGGCGTGATCAACATCATCACGGGCCGCGGATCCGTGATGGGCGACCAGCTCGTGCGGAGCCCCGACGTCCGTCTCGTCTCGGTCACCGGTGACACGTCCACCGGCAAGATCATCATGTCCGCGGCCTCGGACACCGTGAAGCGTGTTCACCTGGAGCTGGGCGGCAAGGCACCCGTGGTGGTGTTCGACGACGCCGACATCGGCAAGCTCGTCGAGACGCTCAAGTTCGCCGGCTACACCAACACGGGCCAGGACTGCACGGCTTCCTGCCGCGTCGTCGCGGGACCCGGCGTGTACGAGGATCTGCTCGCCGAGCTCGTCCCGGCGGTCGAGTCGATCAAGGTCGGGCCCATCACCGACGAGTCGGTCGAGATGGGACCGCTCGTCTCCGACCGCCAGCGCGAGAGCGTGGCGGGGTTCGTCGACCGCGCGCAGGACGCCGGCGCCAAGGTGCTCACCGGCGGCGAGGTGATCGAGGGGCCCGGCGCCTACTACAAGCCGACCGTCGTCACCGACATCGACCAGAGGTCCGAGATCATCCAGCAGGAGGTCTTCGGCCCGGTCGTGACGGTGCAGCGGTTCACCGACGAGGACCAGGCCGTCGCTTGGGCCAACGACGTCATCTATGGCCTCGCCTCCTCCGTGTGGACGAGGGACGCGGCGCGCGCCGCACGCGTCGCCCGCAGGCTGCAGTTCGGCGCCGTCTGGGTGAACACCCACTTCATGATCTCGGCCGAGATGCCGCACGGTGGCTACAAGCAGAGCGGCTACGGCAAGGACATGTCGATGTACTCGCTGGAGGACTACACGCAGATCAAGCACGTCATGTGGTCGCTCGACTAACCATCGCCGGAGATCGGCTCGGCTCGGCGAACCTATCTGGCTCGTCGGCGCGTCTCCGCCCGCGGTCGAGCACGGCCCCGACAGAAAGAGGGTGAACCACCATGACCGTACGTCCGTTCCTGGTGAACGGCGAATGGCGCACCGGCCAGGGGTCCTTCGAGGTGAAGAGCCCCTTCGACGACAGCGTCGTGGCCGAGCTCGGCGTCCCGACCGCCGCCGACGTCGATGAAGCGACGGCGACGGCAGCCCGTACGTTCGAGGAGTCGCGGCGCCTGCCGGTTCACGTGCGCTCCGAGGCGCTCGACCACATCTCGAAGCGTCTTTCCGAGACCGTCGACGAGAACGCCGAGCTGATCGCGCGGGAGGGCGGCAAGCCGCTCAAGTGGGCGAAGGCCGAGGCGACGCGCGCGATCTCGACGTTCCGGTGGGCGAGCGAGGTCCTGCGTCACGGCGACGACGAGCTGATGCGCCTGGACACCGAGGCCTCGCTTGGCTCGCGCGTCGGACTGTTGCGGCGGTTCCCGCTGGGCCCGGTGCTCGGCATCACCCCGTTCAACTTCCCCCTGAACCTGGTGGCGCACAAGGTGGCCCCAGCGCTCGCGGTGGGCGCGACGATCGTCGTCAAGCCCGCGTCGGCCACGCCGATCGGGGCGCTCCGCCTGGCCGAGCTCTTCGCCGAGACCGACCTGCCCAAGGGCGCGTACCAGGTGCTCCCGGTCAGCTCGAAGGTCGCAGACGGCATGGCTCGCGACGACCGCTTCAAGAAGATCTCCTTCACGGGCTCGGCCGAGATCGGCTGGTACCTGAAGGGGCTGGACCCGAAGAAACGGGTGACGCTCGAGCTAGGCGGGAACGCGGGCGTGATCGTGCATTCGGACGCCGACCTGGACCTGGCGGCCAAGCGCATCGCGTTCGGCGGGTACTACCAGGCAGGGCAGAGCTGTATCAGCGTGCAGCGCGTCCTGGTGCAGTCCGAGGTCTACGAGGACTTCGCCGCCCGGCTGGTGAAGGAGGTCGAGAGCCTGAAGGTGGGCGACCCGATGGACCCGACGGTCGACGTCGGCCCGGTGATCCAGCGTTCGGAGGTGGACAGGATCGACGGCTGGGTGCAGGAGGCCGTCTCGCAGGGCGCGGAGGTCCTCACCGGCGGCAAGGCCGACGGGCCGTTCTTCCTGCCGACGCTGATCTCGGACGTGCGGCCGGAGATGAAGGTCTGCCGCGAGGAGATCTTCGGACCGGTCGTGACCATCTCGCCCTACCAGACCTTCGAGGAGGCCTTGGCGCTCGTGAACGACTCGCGATTCGGCCTGCAGGCCGGCGTCTTCACGAACGACATCAACCGGGCGTTCGAGGCGCACCGGACGCTCGAGGTGGGCGGCGTGATAATCAACGACCAGTCCGCGTTCCGGGCCGACCAGATGCCCTACGGCGGGTCGAAGGACAGCGGCTTCGGCCGCGAGGGACTGCGCTTCGCGATGGAGGAGATGACCGAGCCGCGGATCATGGTCCTGTCCCACGTGCCCCTGTAGTCGTGCCCCTGTAGCGGAGGGCCCGAGCTCGGTGCTGGGCGCGTTCTCCGGGCTCGGGCGCGCCTAGGGTCTTCCGGGCCGGACGCGGTCCGTGGCGAAGTCCACGTGCAGAGGGATGGTGCCGTCGGGCAGCAGCAGGTCGAGCCCGTCCGGGAAGGACAGGTAGCCTCGTCCGGCGCCCGCCTGGTCGGTCACCCCGTACTGCCAGACGATCCGGCCGGTCGCGGGATCTATGAGCAACACGCGGTGGCGGAAGTCGTCGTTCACGGCGACGAGGCCGTTGGGGAGCGGTGCAGCAAGGCTGGGGTGATCGAGCTCGCCATGCCCCGACGTGGGCCGGTAGGACCACAGCACCTTGCCGGCGCTCGTGAATCGCTCGACCGTGCCGGGATGCGCGTAGTCAACGGCCATGTACGTGCCGTCGGGCAGCCGCTGCGGGTCGGACGGCACGGTGATCCCCGGCACGTGCAGCTGCCACACGGGATGGCCGGTCCGCGTGATCTCCGCGATGGTCCCCCCGTGCAGCTCGGTGATCAGGAGATGGCCGTTGGGCAGCGGGGTGTCGCCGTTCGGATAGCCCACCGTCGCGGGCAGGCCCGGCGTGCAGTTGCCCGTCTGTCCGATCTGACCGACGTACCCCCCAGCCGGGCCGAGGAACAGGATCCGGCAGTTCATGGCGTCGGCCACCGTCACCCCACCGCCGGGGTAGGGGTAGAGGTCGTCGGGCTGGTGCACGTAGCCAGGAGACGACCCCGGTGTGCCCGGATGACCGTAGGTCCAGATCGTGCGACCGCTCGGGTACGCGATCTCGACCAGCACGTCGTTGTCCTCCTCGTTCACGAGGATCGCGTTGCCCCCGTGCACCCAGAAGGCGTCGTCGGGGTAGGAGAACGCGAGCGGCGGCGGCGGCAGGTTGGGTGAGGGGTACTTCCACACGATCTCCTTCTGCGCGTTGAGGACGAGCAGGCGATCGTTGCCGCGGTCCGCCACCAGCAGCAGCCCGGCGAATGGACGGACCGCGGCGGCCGTTGCGGCCGTCGTGGCGGACGGGGCCGGCGAGGCCGCCCGGCCGGGTTTGGACGGCTCCATCTTCGCGATCAGGACGTCGGCGACCGCCGACGTCCGATCCCCGCCGATGAGCAGCACCGAGTCGCTCAGAGTGGCGACCGCGACATCGGACACGGGGAGCCGCAGAGGCTTCTCCGCGGAAACCGCGCCGGTCCCCGGGTCGATCGAGACCACGCCCGAGAGCGCCGATCCGGACGCCTGGCGGCCGCCGGCCACGAAGACCGCGCCCCCGAGGCTGAACGCGGCGGCCTCGGAAACAGGCGCCGGAAGCGCGCCTATCCGCCGCATGGTGCCGCTCGCGGTGTCGAACGCGTATACGTCGTTGGTCGTCGCCCTGGTGGCCGTCTGGCCGCCCGCGATGACGATGGTCGAACCCACGGCCGCCACGGCCGGGTAGCGCAGGCCGTTCGGAAGGTGCCCGACGATCCGGAACTTGCGGCCGTCTGTCGTGGCGTAGATCTCCGTGCGAGGCGAGGTACCGTCGTAGCCGCCGACCAGATACACGGTGCTCCCGACCGTCGCCGCCTGAAGATCGGAGAGGGCTACCGGCAGGTGCCCGATGACCGATCCGGTTCGCGAGGAGGGATCGAAGGCCTGGACCAGGTCGGTGCCGGACGAGGCTCCTCCACCGAAGACGACGAGCCGGCCACCGATCATGGCCCCCGCGGCGTCGTGGAAGGCGTGGGGCATGGAGCCGAGGTTCGAGAGCCTTCCCGTGACCGGGTCCATGGAGAACACGCCCGCCACGGAGGTGCCCCCTCGGTCCAGCCCGCCGGCGATGTAGACCGTGCCGCCGTCGGCCACCGCCACCTCGCGCTCCACGGGGGCGGCCAGGCCGTAGGCCCTCGATACCCGTAGCGCGAGAGCTTCGGGCCCGCTCGGGCTTGGGAGCGGGTGGCCCGAGATCGAGGGCGATGGGGATCTGGCGGGGGACGCGGTGCTGCACGCGGACGCCGCCACCAAGATGACCGCTGTGATGCGGCCGACGGATCTCAAGGAGCGGGCGGGCGCGTGGATGCTGAGATGATAGGGAACGGAACCGACCGCGAGGCGGCTCTCGGGTTAGAGGTCGGTATGCTCTGACGCGATGCGGATCGCGGTTCTGGGAGCCGGGGCTATGGGGAGCGCGGCCGCGGTGCTGCTCGCCCGTCACCCGGACGTCGAGCTCGTCGTGCTCGACGCCGACGCGGATCGCGCGGAACGCGTTGCGGCGCAGACCGGAGCAGACGGGATCGGGTTCGATGCCACATCTGGAGAGCTGACCTGGCAGCTCCGATCGGTTCGGGCGGTCGCCTCCTGCCTCCCGTACAGGCTGAACCTGGCCGTGATGGACGCCGCCCTCGCGGCCGGGTGCCACTACGCGGACCTGGGCGGGCTCTTCCACACGACGCGCAAGCAATGGGAGCTCCACGAGCGGTTCGCCTCGGCCGGGGTCTCGGCCGTGCTCGGGATCGGGTCGGCGCCGGGGCTGACGAACGTGCTTGCCAGGCAGGGGGCCGATCTGATCGACTCGGTGACGTCCATCGACATGGTGGACGGCGCCGTGGACCTGTCGGCCGGCGGTGGGACCTTCGGCGTGCCGTACTCGGTCGATACCGTTCTGGACGAGTTCACGATGCCCGCGATGGTCTTCGAGGACGGCGAGTTGAAGCAGGTCCCGGCGGGTTCCGGTGTGATCGACTGGGAGTTCCCCGAGCCGGTCGGCGTGCAGCCGTCCATGTACACGCTGCACTCGGAGCCGGCAACGCTGCCCTGGACGATCCCCGGCGTGCGCGACGTTCGCTGGCGACTGGCCCTTCCTCGAGCCGTGCACGATGGGTTCGCTTTCCTGGTGAAGATCGGCCTCGCGTCGGACGAGCTCGTGCAGATCCCGTCGGGCCGGGTGGCGCCGCGCGAGGTGCTCTCCGCCGTCCTGAACGCCATGCCGACGGCCGGCGGCGAACCGCGCGACGTGGAGTTCCTCGACGTCCGGGTGGCCGGCACGAAGGAGGGCAGCCCGGCCGTGCATCGCGCCCTGGCGCGGTTCGATCCCAGTCCGGAGGGTCTTTCGGCGGGCGCTTTCGGGACCGCGCTCCCGATCACCGTGGCGGTGCGCTGGATGGCCGAGGGGCGGGTTCCGCCCGGAGTGCACCCTCCCGAAACGGCGTTCGACGCCGCCGAGCTGATAGCCGAGCTGGGGCGCCAAGGCGTCGGCTTCTCGTCCGAGCTGCTGCCGAGCTGACCGTCGCTCGGCCGGGCGCCGCGCTACCCTGGAGCCGTGGGATACGCCGCAGCCGCCGTGATCTTCGGGGCGCTGATCTACCTCAACGTGACGAGGCTGCGACGCGGGCTCCGGGAATCGAAGGAGCTCTTCCCGCCGCCGGGTCGCGACGATCCCGACGGCGGCGGGACGCGGTAGGGGAAGGTCGTGCGCGCCCGCTGGGGGAACCCGTGGCTCTGGCTCGGCGTGTGCGCCGTCTTCGTGGTGCTCGGGCTCTTCGTCTTCCCGAAGCTCTTCGGGTTCACCTTCCTGTTCCTGCCGTTCGTGTGGATGGGAAGGCGGGGGCGGGCGCCCGATCAACCGGACCGGTCGAACCGGCCGCACCATCGCGCCGAGCCGGACCGGCCGGACGGGCCCTCCGGCGGGATGCCGC
>JACQDK010000086.1 GCA_016201135.1 Actinomycetota bacterium | reverse complement strand
GACGGGGCCGGCCCCGGCGAGATGCCTTGAAGTTGCGAACAAGGGGCCGCGCGGGGCGTCCTTGCACGGGGCCGGCCCCGTCGCCTTCCTGCGTCCAGACCGTTGTCGGTAACTTGCTCTTGCCTCCTTCCTGCCTGCCTGCGTTAGGGTCATCCGGCGCATATGCGGGCAACGGCATGGCGTACGATGTTTCTCCCGGGCAGGAAGGTGACCCTTGGAGGTACGAGAGCGCCCCCAGGAGTGGCAGCGGTTCGCCGCGCGCTTCCGCGAGATCGAGACCAACGTCGAGCGGGTGGTGCGCGGGAAGGATCGCGAGATCCGCCTCGCGCTGGTGACCATGGTGGCAGAGGGGCACCTGCTGATCGAGGACGTTCCCGGCGTGGGCAAGACGATGCTCGCCAAGGCGCTCGCCCGCTCGATCGACTGCTCCTTCCGCCGGATCCAGTTCACCCCCGACCTGCTCCCCACCGACGTCACCGGGGTGAACGTGTTCAACCAGGAGCAGCGGGACTTCGAGTTCCGGCCGGGCGCGATCTTCGCGAACATAGTCCTGGGTGACGAGATCAATCGTGCGAGCCCCAAGACACAGTCGGCCCTGCTCGAATGCATGGAGGAACGCCAGGTCACCGTGGACACGGTTACGCACCCCCTCGGCACGCCGTTCATGGTCATCGCGACGCAGAACCCGATCGAGCACGAAGGCACCTATCCGCTGCCGGAGGCCCAGCTGGACCGGTTCACGCTCCGGCTGTCGATCGGATACCCGTCGGCCGAGGTCGAGGCCGAGATCCTCGAGTCCCATTCTGCGAGAACGCCTCTCGCGGACATCGGGGCGGTGACCGACGCGCCCGGGGTGGCCGAGATGATCGAGCAGGCCCGGCACGTGCACGTCGCCCCGGCCGTCCGTCGCTACATCGTGGACCTAGTCGAGGCCACGCGGAGCCACCCCGACCTGTACCTGGGCGCGAGCCCGCGCGCATCGATCATGATCATGCGGAGCGCCCGCGCCATGGCCGCCGCGGAGGAGCGCGACTTCGTGATCCCCGACGACGTCAAGTCTCTCGCGATCCCGGCTCTGGCGCACCGCGTGATCCCCACCGCCGACGCCGTCATGGGGGGACATGCGGCGGGCGCGATCCTCACGGAGCTCCTCGCGGAGGTGCCGGTCCCGGTCGCCGGGGGCGCGTGATGCCTTCCGGTCGCGGCCTCCTGGTGCTCGGGTCGGGCCTGACGATGTGGCTGGCAGGCCGCCTGATCGGCTCGCCGGGACTGGCGGTGGTCGGGGTCGGGCTCTGCGCGCTCCCACTCCTCGCGTCGCTCTTCGCCCGCTGGGGGCGCCAGCGGCTGGTGGTGGAGCGACGACTGTCGGAAGTGCGCGTGGCGCCCGGCACGAGGGTCTCCGTGGACCTAGAGGTCGGCAACCGCTCTGCCGCCTCCACGTCGTTCCTGCTGGTCGAGGACCGGCTGCCATCCTCGCTCGGGCGCTCCGCTCGCCTGGTCCTGACGGGGATGCCGGCACACGGCGTGCAGCACGCCCGGTACACCCTGATCCCGCAGTCGCGTGGGCGATACACGATCGGGCCGCTCACGATCGATGCGTCCGATCCCTTCGCGCTGTCCCGCCTGCGTCTCCGCTTCGACCTGCGCGATCAGCTCCTCGTCACGCCCGAGATCGAGGACCTCGCCGGGGAGCCTCGATCGCCCTTCGGCGCCAGCGTCGGCTCGTCCAGGGCGAAGAACCTCTTCCGGACCGGCGAGGAGTTCTACACGATGCGCCAGTACCAGACCGGAGACGACCTGCGGCGCCTCCATTGGCCCAGCGTCGCAAGGACGGGAGAGCTCATGATCCGTCAGGACGAGTCCCCCCGGCGCTCGACCGCGCTCGTCTTCTTGGACACTCGCGAGGCGCTGCTCGGCCCAGAGCAGGGACCGGCGTTCGAGCGCGCCGTTTCCTGCGCCGCCTCGGTCGGCGCGCTCCTGACCCGAGCCGGCTTCTCCCTGCGGCTCGCCACCGCAGGCAGCCCGCCGGCGGCCATGACGAGCGAGGGATTCCTTGACGCTCTCACCGCCGTCACGCACACGAAGCTGCGTTCGACCGCGACGACCCTCACGCGCCTGCACGCGGGCAGCAGCTCCGACACCACGCTGGTGGTCGTCGCGGCGCCTCCGCCGCCCAATGAGCTCTCACCCCTGGTCCGCGCCGGCTCCGCCTTCGGTCCGAAGCTCGTGATACTCGTCCACCCCACCGATCCCGCGTCCCTTCCGTCCGGCCGGCGTTCCCAGCTGGAAGACCGCGCCTCCCAGGCCCGGTACACGCTCCTGGCCGGCCTCGTCTCCGCGGCGATCGCCGCGGCCCTGGAGCGCCGGAACCTGCTGCTCGCCACCATCATCTCCGCGGCGATGATGGTGGCGGTGGTCGGCGCTCTGGTCCTGCCGGACACCACGTGGCACAGCCTTCCCACCCTGGCAACGCTGCGCGCCATGGCGGACTCGGCCGCACTCGTCGGACAGCAGGCCCGAGTGCAGGTCGCGCCCACTCCTCCGCTGCGGCCGCTGGTCCTGGCGGCGGTGACCGCGATCTGGGCCGCGATCTTCTCCGCACACGCCCTCGCGTTCCGGGCGAGCAGCCCGCTGCTCGCCCTCCTGCCGCCGGTGGCCCTGCTCGCGTTCGCCGACACCGTCCTCGAGGAGTCGTTCCGCCCCGGCTACGGGGTGATGTTCCTGGGGGCGGCGCTGCTCGTGGTCTTCGTCGACGGGTTGCGGCGGGTCCATAGCTGGGGTCCGGTGTGGAGCTGGGCGGGTTCCCGCCGCCACTCTCCCGCCGCGACTCGAGGGGCGGGCCGGGTCGCCGTGGGGGCGTTGACGGTGGCGACGCTCGCGCCGCTCTTCCTGCCCGGGATCGGATCGAAGGGCGTGCTCGACCTCTCGAGCTCGTCGGGACAAGACGTGATCCGGATCGACCCGCAGGTGGCGGTCGCGTCGGCGCTCGCGCAGAGCACGCCCGAGACGGTCTTCACCGTGAGGACCACCCAACCCTCCTACTACCGGATGCTGGCCCTCGATCGCTTCGACGGGAACGCGTGGCGGGCAGACCCCGGGGGAGCGACGGCAGTGGCGCCGGGCGTTCCCCTCGTCGCGGCGCCGTTCGGCGCCCCGACCATCTACCAGTCCTTCACGGTGGAGTCGTCCAAGCCCCTCTCCCTTCCGGGCGTGCCGGTCGCCTTCCCTCCCGTGCGCGTGGACATGCCGGACCGCGATCTCACGTACGACCAGACCACCCAGTCCGTCTACGTCGATGGAGACCTCGAAGAGGGAGCAACGTACCGGGTCACCTCCTTGCTGCAAGAACCCAGCCCGCTCGCTCTGGATGCGTACCGGCTCCCCGATCCATCGCAGCTCTCGCGCTGGACCCAGCTACCCACGGACCCGCAGATGGCCGAGATCCACATCCTCGCTGTCGCGTGGACGGCGGGGGCGACCACGCCCTACGGCAAGGTCCTCGCGATCTTGGACCACCTGAGCCCGGCGTACGGCTTCCGGTACGACGCGACCGTCGACCACAGCGACGACGCCTTCACGCTGCTCGACTTCCTGACCGCGTCGAAGGCCGGGTTCTGCCAGCAGTACGCGAGCGCGATGGCCGTCCTCCTGCGCAGCATCGGCATCCCGGCCCGGGTGGCGATCGGCTTCACCCCTGGTTCCTACGACCACGCGACCGGCCGGTGGACGGTCACGACGAGGGACGCCCACAGCTGGGTCGAGGTCTGGTTCGGCGACTCCGACGGATGGCTGGCGTTCGAGCCGACGCCGCAGCGCGCGAACCCGGTCGCCTCCGCCTACGCCGATCCCGCCAGCGCTCGGTGCGTGCTGTCCGGCCAGAAGGATTGCGGCTCCCCGTCGGTAGGAACCGGCCAGGAGGGGTCCGGCCTGGGGGGCAAGCCCATTCGCGTCCTGCCCGCGCAGATGCTGGCCCAGGGGAAGGGCGTGAGCTCCCGGCCGCATGGGCACGGGCTCGGAGGGGCGGTCGGCGGTCCGGGCAGCGGTTCGTTCCGATCGCGCGCACGGCACCTGGTGCTGCTCGCGCTCGGCCTGGTCGGGCTCGCCGGCCTGCTGATGCCGCCGGCGCGGGCCCTGCGGCGACGACGAAGGCTGCGCAGGGCCTCCGCCCAGCCGCGTCGCTCCATCCTCGTGACCTACGACGTGTTCTCCGAGCGCGCCTCGGCGCTGGGCCATCCGCGCAGCCCAGGAGAGACGCCGGACGAGTATCGCGCGAGGCTCGTCCAGGCGGGCCCCGCCGACGGAGAGCTGGAGCTCCTCACCCGGCTCGCGGTGCGCGCGGCTTACGCCTCGGCAGATCCCGGGCCCACGGATGCGGGCGAGGCCACCGCGGCGGCGGCGGCGGCGATCCGCGAGCTGCGGAGGCGCACGGCGCTCAGACAGCGGGTGCTCGGAGCCTGGCGCCGGTAGTCGCTCAGGTACCGGTGGCCGTGTGGGCCGCCGCCTCGCGGAGCGCCCGAACGAACCTGTCCCTGTCCTCGTGGAACTGCGAGACGTTCGTCTCGAGGCCCGAGGCGATGTCGTCTATCGCCACGAAGAAGGCCATCTGGCCCTCGCGGAGCGCGTCCATCACCTCGCCGTCGCGCCGGCAGATCTTGAAGATGCTCTGACCGTCGGTCACGAGCCGCACCTCGGACAGGTGCCGGTCGAGCCCCGCCTTCTTGTTCAGGAACTCCCAGGAGCGTCGTACCCGCTGCAGGGACATCCCTCCGTCGAGGAGCGACTTCACGACGCGCAGCGCCACCAGGTCGCGGAAGGAGTAGAGCCGCGGCACCCCCGGACGCCCACCGGTGCCTTGCACCGAAGGCGATACGAGGCTGATCTTGTCCCAGTACCTCAGCTGACGAGCGGTGCACCCCGTGAACTTGCAGGCTTGATGAGCGGTGAAACCCTCCATCGGACGCGCGCCTTTCGGATCCCTCTCTACCAACTGCCACGCGGCACGGGCCCCTCGAGCCGGGAAGACCTCAAACTCCCGCCGACGGTCACGCGCCCAGGGGAAGGGGACACCTTTCTACCGCAGTGTGCGGAACCCTGGCAAGCTCGGCGACGCGATCGCCCACGATTTCATCCGAACGGGCTACAGCCCCTCGCCGCGGTGGACGCGGATCGGGACCTATGGCCGCGGTGGTTCGCCGGGCGGGCGGAAGCGCGTCGCGAGACGACCGAGGACCCCCGCGAGCGAGAATCGGCCCTGCTCCTGGAGCGCCCGGACCTGATCGCGTCCGAGCTGCCGCAGGTACCGCGTGATGGCGAGCGTCGATGCCACCATCAGGCCGAACCCCGCGATCGCCCACCAGATCGAGACGGCGAAGAAGAAGAGCGCGATCAGCCCCACGAGGAAGCCCAGCGCCGCGAGCCGGATCCGGCGCGCCAGGTGGGAGGAGAGCGTCGTGCGCTCCACCTGGTCGACGAGCTGCGGATCTTCCTCCGCCAGCCGCCGCTCGATCTCTTCGAGGATGCGCTGCTCGTGATCGGAGAGGGGCATATGTCCTGCCTCGGGTCGTTGGGGCCGACCTTTCGTTCCATTATAGGGAGTGGTCGGTACTGAGGAAGCCCGGGCGGGGATCAGCCGCGAGGGCCGCGGCGGAGCAGCGAGGCCGGCGTCGCGGCGCCGCGCCCGAAGCGGCGCTCGATCCGGTCCACGGCGCGCTCCACGTCGCCCCACCGCTCGCCCCGGAGCAGCGCGAGCTGCTCGGCGCCGGCGGCCACGAGCCCGGTCGCCTGCACCCCCAGCAGGCGGATCCGCCGCCGCTCGCCCGGGAGCGCTCGGTACAGCTCCGACACGACGTGGTACAGGTCGGCGCCGACATCGGTGGCATCGGGCAGGGTGCGCGATCTCGTGAGGGTCGTGAAGTTCGCGAGCCGCGCCTTCAGCACGACGGTCCTCGCCTGATAGCCGTCCTCGCGAAGGCGGGCCGCGACGCGCCCCGAGAGCGCGAGCATCTCCCGCAGGATGTCCTCGTCCTCGTCGAGGTCCCGGTCGAACGTCTCCTCGTGGCTCACCGATCTGGGGGGCTCGTAGGGAACGACCTCGCGCGCATCCAGACCGTGGGAGAGCTCGAACAGGTGCCGGGCCGACTGCTCGCCCAGCAGGCGTTCGAGGATCGGCTCCGGGGTCCGGCCGAGGTCGCCGATCGTGCGGATCGAGAGGCGCCCGAGCAGGTCGCCGGTCTTCTCCCCCACGCCCCAGAGCCGCCCCGCGGGCAGCGGGTCAAGGAAGTCCAGGACCCTTGCGGCCGGCACCACGAGCAGGCCGTCGGGCTTGCACTCGTCGGACGCGAGCTTGGCGACGAACTTCGAGGCCGCGACGCCGACCGAGCAAGTCACGCCGACCTCCCGGGCCACGTCGGCGCGGATCCTGCGACCGATCTCCTCCGGGGAGCCGAACAGCCTCGTCGCGCCGGCCACGTCGAGGAAGGCCTCGTCCAGGGCGATCGGCTCCACGAGCGGCGTGTACGAGAGCAGCACCTCTCGGAACCGGTTCGAGTGAGCGCGGTATGCCTCGAAGTCCGCGGGCAGGAACACGCCCTCCGGGCAGAGGCGCCGCGCCCGGACCGCGGGCATCGCCGAGCGCACCCCGAACTTCCGGGCCTCGTAGGAGGCGCTCGCCACCACGCCTCGCGATCCGGTGCCGCCCACCATCACCGGCTTGCCGGCAAGGCTCGGGTCCTTCAGGACCTCGACCGAGGCGTAGAACGCGTCCAGATCGACGTGCAGGATCGGCTCAGGCGGTCGTTCGGTCACGGTGAGCCTCCACGAAGGCCTGCTCCGCGGGGTTGGGTCGGTGCTCCGTCATGCCCTCCGTAGGTCATCCCGCGGAGCCTCCGCTCGCGTGCCACAGCTTCCTGGCCGGACGGCGCGGCTCGGCGACCTCCCCGGCGAGCGCTTCCCGGAGCTCACCGCGCCCCCGCGCGTGGTGAAGCGCGGTGAGGTCCCAGACGTCCTCCGCGATGATACCGACGCCCCCCACCCCGGTCCGCCTGAGCTCCCCCACCACCGCGAGCGCGAACGAGTGGAACACCGTCTTTGCGACCTTCGGCTGCACCGACTCGAAGACCGTGACCTCCACCGGCCCGGTCGCGTCGTCGAGCGTGAGGAAGATGATCCGCTGGCCGCTGCGGATCGCCGGCGTCTGCGAGGCCACCTTCACCCCGGCCACCATCACGCGCTCGCCTCCGCGCCGGCGCCGCAGATCCTTCGCGTGCGTCACTCCGAGGTCCGCCAGCAGCGGCTCGTAGAACGAGACGATGTGCCGGGTGGCGTCCAGGCCCAGCACCTCGAGCTCCGCGCGGACGACCTCGGCATCCGTGTAGTCCTTGAACCGGTGCGCCGGGGCCGCGCCGTCGAGGCCGAGCGTGAGCTGGCCGGCCTCGCGCACCGTGTCGGTCGTCATCGCCTCGTACAGGTTCCCCCGCCGGCTCTTCGTCCCGGGCAGCGCGTCGAACGCCCCGGCGTGCGCGAGCGCCTCCACCACCGGTCGCGAGACGGTCGTCCTTCGCAGGAAGTCCCCTACGTCGTGGAACGGGCGCTCGGCGCGCGCCTCCAGGATCGACCGGATCTCCGTGTCCGAGATCCCGTGCACGTCCTGAAGCGCGAGCCGTATACCGTACGAATGGGGCTCGGACGCGGCGGAGGGCGATGGGAACCCCTCGTGGAAGGGGGTCGCCGCGCGCGTCGTCGAGGCGGCTCCGCCGGGGACCCGACCCTCCCGTCCTCTGCCGGACGAAGCCGTCCGAGCAGCGCGCGGCGTACCCCCGACCGCTACCTTCTCCACGACGTACTCGGGCTCGCTCCCGTTCACGTCGAGGGGAAGGATCGGGATGGCGTGCCGGCGGGCGTCCTGGACGATCAGCCTCCGGGGGTACATGCCGGGGTCGTGGGTGAGGACGCCGGCGAGGAACTGAGCCGGGTAGTGCGTCTTCAGCCACGCGGACTGGTAGGTCGGGACCGCGAACGCGGCCGCGTGCGCCTTGCAGAAGCCGAAGCTCGCGAACTCGGTGACGGCGCTCCAGGTCTTCTCTGCGGCGCCGGGGTCGACGCCGCGCTCGGTCGCGCGCCGCAAGAAGTCCTCGCGGAACGCGGGGAGCAGGTCCTGCCGGTCGAGATGACGCCGGACGTGGTCGGCGTACGTGAGGTCGTAGCCGGCGATCGCGGCGAGGGTCCGGATCACCTGCTCGTGGTAGACGATCACGCCGAAGGTCTCGCGGAGCGCCGGCTTCAGGTCCGGGTGGGCGTAGACCGGGCGCTCGCGGCCGGCGCGCCTGGCGAGGTAGGGCCGGATCATGTCGGACTTCACCGGACCGGGACGGAACAGCGAGATGTCGACGATCAGGTCCTCCCATCGCTCGGGCTGGAGCTTCTGGAGGAGCTCACGCTGGCCCGGCGACTCGATCTGGAAGCAGCCGAGGGTGTCGCTCCGGCGGATCAGCTCGAACGTGGGGGGGTCGTCGAGCGAGATGCGGTCCAGGTCGACCTTCTCGCCGGTGGTGCGCGCGATCTCGTCGAGGGCATGGCGCATCGAGGAGAGCATCCGCACGCCGAGGACATCGAGCTTCAGGTAGCCGAGCAGCTCGACGTCGTCCTTGTCGGCCTGGATCATGCGATGGCCGTTCGCGCTGCGTTCCAGGGGAACGCGTTCCACGAGGTCGTGACTCGATAGCACGATGCCGCACGGGTGCAGCGCGATGTGGCGCGGCAAGCCGTCCAGGCGCTCGGCCACCCGGAACAGCAGCTCGAGCTGCTCGATCTTGAGGTTGATGCCCTGGAGCTCGGGGAGCCTCTCCATCGCCTCGCGCACGTGGCGCGCCGAGATGTGCGGGAACGACTTCGCGACCATGCCGATCTCGACATCGGGCAGGCCGAGGGCCTTGCCTACCTCGCGGATCGCCGAGCGCGCGCGGTAGGTGTCGATCATCGCGACGCAGGCCGCGCGCTCGTCGCCGTGGCGCGAGAGCACCATGTCGTAGACGTCCTCGCGGCGCGCGGACTCCACGTCGACGTCGATGTCGGGCGGCTCGCCGCGCATCGGGTTCATGAACCGCTCGAACGCCAGGTCGTGACGGAGCGCGTCGACGTCGGAGATGCCGGTGAGGTAACACACGAGCGAGCCGGCCGCGCTCCCCCGGCACGCGCAGCGGATCCCCATCGACCTGATGTCGGCGACGATGTCGGCGACCGTCAGGAAGTACGCGGCGAACCCCATCCGCCGGATCATCGAGAGCTCGAGGTGGAGGCGGTCGCGGAGCGCCTCGGTCTCGGGGAGGCCCCGCTCGTGGACGCCGCGCCAGCAGCGCTCGGCGAGCACCGCGTCGGCGGAGCGCCCACCCGGAGTCGGGAAATCGGGGAAGCGCACGCGCTTCAGCCCGAGGTCGAACGAGCATCGCTCGGCGATCCCTCGCGTGGCATCGCACAGGTCGGGTCGCTCGGAGAAGAGCGCCCGCATCTGCGCCGCGTCCTTCAGGTACCCCTCGGCGTTCTCGCGGGAGACGTGGTTCTGCGCGAGCGGCACGATCTCGCGCATGCACTCGAGCACGTCGGCGAGGAAAGCGTCCTCGGGAACGAGGTAGCGGACCGGGTTCGTGGCGGCGGGCTTCGCGCCCGAGCGCTCGGCCAGGCGGAGCATCGCGCGGATCTCCTCGTCGGAGCCGCGCTCCATCCGGTGCTCCACCGCGACGTGGAGGCGGTCGCCGAACGCCTCGCGGAACGGCCCCAGCCACCGCGCGCCGGCGTCGATCCTCCCGGCCGCGGCCATGCGTCCTGGGGCAGAGCGCGGCCCGAAGAACGCGAGGAGCCCCCCGGCGCGCGGCAGGACCTGCGCGGGCGCGACGTGCGGGTCGAGCCGCTCCCCCAGCATGTGCGCGTCGGTGATGAGCCCGCAGAGGTTCGCGTATCCGCGATCGTCCGTGGCGAGCAGCACGACGGGCGCGTCGCGCCCGCGTCCGCGGACGCGCTCGCGGACGGTGAGCGCCGCGCCCAGCAGGGGTTTCACCCCCTCGCGCTCGCACGCGGCGACGAACCGCGCCGCGCCGTAGAGCCCGTCGCGATCGGTCATCGCGACCGCCGGCATGCCTAGCTCCGCCGCCCGCCGCGTGAGCTGCTCCGGCGTGAACGCTCCCTCCTTCAAGGAGAAGCACGACCGCACGTCCAGATGCACGAAGGGGGAGGTCTCGGCCACGGTCGCGTCAGTCCCACAGCCGCTCCACGTGCCAGAGGCCGCGCGCCCTGTCGTGGTAGAGGTCCCAGACCGCGCCTCCCCTGGCCTCGACGCGCCAGTACTCGCGATCGCGACCGTCAGACCACCACCGGCCCTCTATCCGCCACTTCCCGATCACGTCGAGGACCTCGTAGCGGCGGTCGCGCCACACGAACGCCGACGGCATCCCCGCGTCCCGCTCGACCCGGACCTCCTCGTCGTACCGCTTGCTCATCGCCTTCTCCCGGGAGTCGAACGTATGTTCGAGTAGGAAGGCGACTGTACGCCCGGGGTCCGACATCCGTCAAGGCGCGATCTCAGGGACCTACCGGGCGGCAGATCGCACGCCGCACGCACATCCCCATCCTGGAAGAGAGCGGACGTACGATGCCGCGGACCGACGGAAGGGGGAGATCCGGATGAGCGATTGGGGTGGATCTGCACCGCCTCCGCCTCCTCCACCACAACCGGGCAGCGACCAGGGTAGGTTCGGAGGACTGCCGCTCGCGCCGAAGACACCGAGCCAGGTGATCAGTGGCGCATTCTCGCACTTCAAGGAGAACTGGAAGACCCTCATCGGGTTCAGCGCCGTCTTCTTCGTTGCGCTCATCGCGATCGGCCTCGTCTTGGGGCTGCTGCTCATCGGCCTGGTCCTGCGGCCCCTGTTCCACTCTGGAACGAACCCCGGCATGCTCGGCGCCGGTTTCCTCGGCACCTTCCTGTTGATGTACGGACTGGTCTTCGTCGCGGCGATGGTAATGACCGGGGCGCTCACCAGGCTGGTCGCGACGGAGCTCGCCGGGGTGCCGATCACGATCTCGCAGAGCCTCAGCTACGGCATGCGACGGCTCGGCTCGATCCTTTGGGTCTCGCTGCTGGTCTTCTTCGCCGTTCTGGCGGCAGAACTGGTCGGCCTCCTCCTGGTGCTCGCGGTTCGGATCCTGATCTTGCCCGTTTACCTCGCGACGTCCGCCCTCGGCCTGACCCTTTCCATGGCCGTGCCGGTGCTGGTCGTCGAAGGAGCCCGGGGGCCGCAGGCCCTCACGCGGTCCTGGCAGCTCGTCTCGAAGCACTTCTGGCACGTGCTGGGCACGTTCGCCCTGATGTACCTGCTCGTGTTCGCGATCTTCGTTGGGGTCATGATCGTCAGCGTCGTTCTCAAAGGGTTCGGCATCCTGATCGGCCTGGGCTTGGATCTCGCGCTGTTCCCGATCCTCTCGCTGGTGATCGTGGGGCTCTACATGAACCTGCGCGTGAAGAGCGGTGGCCTCACGCTCGAGATGGTCCGCACCGAGTTGAGCGGGTCCGCCTAGAACGCAGGGCGTTCGGACGCCGGGCGGGGGTATCGTCCCCGCATGCCGTGGCGGCCGGGCGACGCGATCGTGCTCCGGGAGGTGTGGGCGAGCCTCGTCTTCGCGGCCCGACCCGCGCTCGTCGTGCAGGACGAGCCCGACCAGCAGATGTTCTTCCTGCCCGGCGGAGTGCGTTGCGGGGCGCCGGTCGGCAAGGACGGCGACGAGCTCCGGGTCCCCGACCGGCCCTGGCGCCTGGAGGTCCGCGAGCGCGGCCCCTCCCCCATCCTCTCGTTCGCCTGGCCGGAGATCCCCTACTCGGTGCTGCTCTGGTCGGCCGGGACCGAGGGCCGTGTCTGGTACGTGAACATGCAGGCGCCCCTCGTCCGCACGCCGATCGGGTTCGACACCGTCGATCACGCGCTCGACGTGCTGGTCGCGCTCGACCGCAGCGGCTGGACGTGGAAGGACGAGGACGAGCTCACCGACGCCGTCGCGCACGGGCTGTTCACCAAGGAGGAGGCTGCGTCGTTCCGCCGCTGGGGCGGGCTCGCCGTGGAGCGGATCGTCCTTCGCGAGCCGCCCTTCGATCGGGATTGGGAGTCGTGGGCCCCGGACCCGGGCTGGCCCGTGCCCGAGCTCCCCGAGGGCTGGGACCGCCTCTAGTGTCCCGCCTCTGAAGTTCTTTGACGGCGGGCGTGGGGGAGGATCTCGTCGGCCGTCTTGGTCCAGGTGAACGGGTGACAGCGTTCGTTCCAGCCATCGATGAAGCGGCTGATGGCGGCGACGAGCTCCTTGAC
>JACQDK010000069.1 GCA_016201135.1 Actinomycetota bacterium | reverse complement strand
TGGTGGGGTGAGGCCGCGGACTGATCGAGGATCGGATTCGACCTCGGAGGGGACGTGTTCGCCGTCCCCGGTCGGGAGGCGGGGAACGACGGGGACGACCTCCGCCACGACGACGGAACTGTCAGAACTCAGACGCTACTGGCCTCAACGCACGCCGGTCGAGCCGAAGCCTCCGTCGCCGCGTGAGGACGGCGGCAGCGCGTCGGCCCAGGTCGGCACGATCGGCGGGATCGCGACGATCACGAGCTGGGCGATCCGGTCGCCCCGCACGATCTTCACCGGCTGCTCACGGTCGAGGTTCACGACCGAGCACGTCACCTCGCCGCGGTAGCCCTCGTCGATCAGCCCGGGAGCGTTGGCCAGGGTGAGCCCGTGGACCGACGCCAACCCCGAGCGAGGCAGAACGAGCCCGGCGTGTCCCTCCGGGATGGCTACGGCCACGCCGGTCGGCACCATCGCGCGCTCTCCCGGCCCGACCTCGATGTCCACAGCCGAGCGCAGGTCCAAGCCGGCATCGCCCGGGTGTGCCGCCGAGGGCAGCTCCGCCCCTGAGTCGAGCTGCTCGAAAGGAAGATCCATGGTCACGCGGGCTCGATCAGCTCAAGCCGGTTCCCGAAGGGGTCGCGGACGTACACGCGACTGTACCCGTCGAGCTGCACCGTGTCGGTCACCTTGTACCCGGCCTCCTCGATACGCGCGCGGAGCTTCTCCAGGCCCCGGACCAGGAACGCCGGGTGAGCCTTGACCGCCGGCCGGAAGCCCTCCTCCACGCCGAGGTGGATCCCCAGGGCGCCGGAGCGGAACCAGACGCCGCCTCGCGGAGAGAGGTGGGGCGGCTTCTCGACATGCTCCAGCCCCAGCACGTCCGCGTAAAAGCGCACCGCGGCCTCCTCCTCGCCCGCCGGCATGGCGAGCTGCACGTGGTGCAGGCCGAGAAGACCTCGTTCCTCGTCAGCCACCGCGGCCTCCTCCTTCCGCCGGAAACACGTGGGCCGGGGACGAGCCCCGGCCCACGTCCGCTCGTTCCGCCGCTGATACTACGAGCAGCCGCTGGTGCTCCCGCAACTCGAGCACACGTAGCACGAGCCGGCCGGCTGCATCCTCGACCCGCAGGAATAGCAGAGCGGAGCGTCCAGCTCCTTGGCCGAGGGCCTCGAGGTGACCTCGATCGATCCCGATGCGGCCGGCGCCTCGGGCCCAGCAGCCTCGGCGTCGAGCGCCGAGGCCTTCTCGGCCACCTCCAGCTGGACGGCCAGCTTGCGCTCCTCGATCGACCGGATACCCAGGGCTTCGCGCTTCTCCTTGGGCAGGTGGTCCAGGGCGAGACGCCGGAACACGTAGTCGACGAGCGAGGTCGCGAAGCGGATGTCGGGGTCGTTCGTCATCCCGGAGGGCTCGAACTTCATGTTGATGAACTTCTCGACGTAGGCGTCGAGCGGCACCCCGTACTGCAGGCCGATCGAGATCGCGATCGAGAAGGCGTCCATGATCCCTGCGAGCGTCGAGCCCTGCTTCGAGGTCTTCAGGAAGATCTCGCCGATCCCGTCGTCCGGGTAGGAGCTGGCCGTGATGTACCCCTCGGCGTCCCCAACCTCGAACTTGGTGGTGATCGACGGCCTCGACCGCGGCAGGCGCCTTCGCACCGGCTCGGCGAGCGCCGCCGGCTCCGAGACCTGCGCGCTCTTCCTCTTGTCGGCCGAGAGGGGCTGCGCGACCTTGCAGTTGTCCCGGTAGATCGCGACCGCCTTCAGGCCCAGCTTCCACGACTCGGCGAAGAGCTGCTCGACCTCCTCGACCGTGGCCTCCTCGGGCATGTTCACCGTCTTGGAGATCGCACCGGAGATGAATGGCTGCGCCGCCGCCATCATCCGCACGTGCCCCATGTAGTGGATCGGCTGGGCCCCCATCGCCGTGTCGAACACCGGCTCGTGCTCCGGCCTGAGGTGCGGGGCGCCTGCCACCGAGTTGTGCTCGGCGATGTAGGCGACGATGTCGTCGATCTGCGCCGGTTCGTACCCGAGCTTGTCGAGCGCCCTGGGCACCGTCTGGTTCACGAACTGCATCGTGCCGCCGCCGACGAGCTTCTTCGTCTTGACGAGGGCCAGCTCGGGCTCGATGCCGGTGGTGTCGCAGTCCATCATCAGCCCTATCGTGCCGGTGGGCGCCAGCACCGACGCCTGGGCGTTGCGGTAGCCGTGACGCTCACCGAGCGCTACCGCCTCGTCCCATGCCTGCCTGGCCGACGAGAGCACGGCCTCGGGCACGAGGTCCCCGTCGATCTGGTCGGCGGCGGCCCGGTGCTTGCGCATGACCCGCAGCATCGCGTCGGCGTTCGGAGGGTAGCCCTCGAACGGGCCCATCACCTCGGCGATCCGCGCGCTCGTGCGGTAGGCCCAGCCGGTCATGAGGGCGGTGATCGCACCGGCCCAGGCCCGGCCGCCGTCGGAGTCGTAGGGAAGTCCCCGGGCCATGAGCAGGGCGCCGAGGTTCGCGTACCCGAGACCGAGCTGGCGGAACGCCCTCGCGTTCTGCCCGATCTTCTCGGTCGGGTAGCTCGAGTCCCCCACCACGATCTCCTGGGCGGTGAACACGACCTCGACCGCGTGCTTGAAGCTCGCCACGTCGAAGCTCCCCTCATCGTCGAGGAACTTCATCAGGTTCAAGGACGCGAGGTTGCAGGCGCTGTTGTCCAGGTGCATGTACTCCGAGCACGGGTTCGAGGCGTTGATGCGCCCCGTCGCCGGGCACGTGTGCCATTCGTTGATCGTGGTGTCGTACTGCATGCCGGGGTCGGCGCACTCCCATGCCGCCTGCGCCACCTCCCGCATCAGCTCGCGGGCCCGGGCGGTCTCGAGGGCCTCGCCGGTCATGACCGCCTTGAGCTTCCAGTCGCGGTCCTGCTCGTACGCCTGCATGAACTCGTCGGTCACGCGCACCGAGTTGTTCGCGTTCTGGTACTGGACCGAGTAGCTGTCCTTGCCGTCCAGGTCCATGTCGAACCCGGCGTCGCGGAGCGCCCGGGCCTTCTGCTCCTCGCGGGCCTTGCACCAGATGAAGTCGCGGACGTCCGGATGGTCGACGTCGAGGATCACCATCTTCGCCGCGCGACGGGTCTTGCCGCCGGACTTGATCGTGCCGGCCGACGCGTCGGCCCCACGCATGAAGCTCACGGGCCCCGAGGCCGTGCCGCCCCCGGCGAGCTGCTCCTTCGACGAGCGGATCTTGCTGAGGTTGATCCCGGACCCGGATCCGCCCTTGAAGATCGTGCCCTCCTCGACGTACCAGTTGAGGATCGACGACATCGTGTCGTCGACCGCGAGGATGAAGCAGTTGTGCACCCTGAGGTTCCCGGAGAGGTACTCGCCGCTCTCCGTTTGGATGTCGTAGACCTGGCTCGGTCCCATCCCTTCGATGCGCTCGATCTCAAGGAGCTTGGTCTCGCGAGTCGCGGCCCCGTACCGATCCATCGCGGCCTCGAGCACGTCCACCTTGCGTGGGTCAATGAACCCGATCTCCTCCGCGAACGTGCTCTGGTCCCCCACGGCGTCGATCGTGATCGACCAGCAGCCCCTGTGCCCCGGCCGCACGTCGGGGTCGGAACCGACCTGCGCGAAGATGCCGAAGCGGGAGAGCAGCTGCTGTATGCCGCGGGCGGCTCCCTCGGAGATCATGTCCAGCCCGACCCGCACGGAGGCTCCATGGACCGAGACGTATCCCTCGGCCTGGAAGAGGCTCCTGAGATAGGCGGCGGCGACCGGCAGCGGAGCCGTGAACAGGCGCTCGGGCACGCCCACGTCCTCGCTGCGGGCGTGGAGCCCCCACCGCTCCGCGAACCCCTCGAGGACTTCGCCGCAGAGCCTGATGCGCCGGCGGCCGAGACCCTCGTCCTTCGTAGCCTCCGCGCTCTCGTACCTCTGGACTCCCGGGAACACCTCGTCGAGCGCCCCGGTGACCCACGCGTGCTCGGCCCCGGTCGCCGTCATCGCCTCGATGGTGAGAGACCGGTCGGTTCCCTCGTACCGCACCGCGGATCCGTCCGCCCGGAGCCACGCGGCCAGGGCCGCCTCCGCGATCTCGACCGGATCGATCTCGGCCTCGCCGAACGAATCGCGGCGGTGCCACTCGAGCCGGTCGCCCGGCCGCAGTACCCCTGCCTGCACGAACTTCCCGCCCTCGTCGGAGCTCCGCCACACGAGGTGATCGGCCGTGACGTCCAGGATGTGCCCGGACCTGGTGTGGATCCGGAGCACGTCCTTCACGCCGTTCGCCTTGGTGGCCACGATCCGGGTGATGCCGCCCGCGTCGTGGACCTTCGTCCCGATGGCGTTCTCCTCGACCAGCTTCCCGATGGGGACGAGACCGCCGAGCGTCGAGACGAGCGCGTCGTACGGCTGGCACGCCGAACACTGTTGCGGAGTGTCCGGTACGCCGACGTTGAACCACACGGGAGAGTTGAACGCGGCCTTCTGGGTCACGACCAGGTGTGTGAGCTCGTCGGCGAAGACCTGGGCGTCGTGCGCGGACTCGAAGTACCCGTTCTTCTCGCCCCATCCGCGGATCGTGTCGACCACGCGGGAGGCGAGCTGTCGCACCGAGGACTCCCGCTGCGGCGTGCCGAGGGTGCCGCGGAAGTACTTCTGGGCGACGATGTTCGTGGCGTTCTGAGACCACGACTTCGGGAACTCCACCGCGCGCTGCTCGAAGGCGTTGCCGCCCTCCTTGTAATTGGGGATCACCGCGTCGCGGACCTCCCACTCGATGTCGTCGAACGGATGCCGCTCATCGGTGGTGAAGTACCGCTTGAAAGTAAGGCCGTGGCGGATGACCTGCACGTCCCCTTGTTTCGTCGCCATCTTCGGCGCCTCCTCTCCGTGGGGAAGGGATCACGACCGTCGAGTTACAGGGGTGTGATTCTTGCTCCACCGGCACGTCGTGTCAACACCCATTCTCCAACATCTAGTGGGAGATGACCCCCCCGGACCACAACATATTGTGGGTGCGCGTGAACCCTACGTCGCGGTCGGGATCAGAGTCGGAGGCTACCGGATGGCCCCGGTGGGGAACCAGTGGAACGCCTGTGGACGGCTGGTTCCTGTCGCTCTTTCCGGGCCGGGACCCCTACCGCGAGCGGCGCTTCGCCGGCTCCTTCTTCTGCAGGAGCACCCCGAGCTCGCGCTCGAAGTCCGTGATCTGCTGGAAGTCCTTGTAGACGCTGGCGAACCGCATGTACGCGACCTGGTCGAGCTTCGCGAGGCTGGCGAGGACCTCTAGCCCCACCTCCTGCGAAGTGACCACGGGGCCCTTGCGCCGCAGCCGGTCCTCCACTCGGTCCACGATCCGATCCACCTGGTCGCGGGTGACCGGCCGGTTCTTCGCGGCCTTCAAGATCCCGGCGGCGACCTTCTCCCGCTCGAACGGGTCCTTCGAGCCGTCGCGCTTCACGACCATGAGACCCACCCCCTCGATCCGCTCGAAGGTGGTGTAGCGGCGCCGGCACGAATGACACTCGCGGCGGCGCCGGATCGCCGCCCCGCCCTCTGCGGGGCGGGAGTCGACGACCCGGTCGTCCTCGGCCTTGCACCATGGGCACCGCATCGCAGAAGACCACAAGATGTCGTGGCAGCGCGAACCGTAGCCGCGACATCTGGGACCGTCAAGACGACGCGGGGACGACCAGGGTCTGCCCGGGCACCAGATCGGCCGGGCCGATGCCGTTCGCCCGCTCTATCGCGTCGATCAGGGGCCTCGGGTCCTCGCCGGGCGCCTCCCGGCCGGCCGCGATCGACCACAGGGTGTCTCCCTGACCCACCACGTAGGTGCTGTCCGCCTCGCGCCTGACCTGGGCGCCGGCCGACAGCCCGTGGCCGACCGGGCCGATCAGGAGGGCCGACAAGGTCGTGCTCACAAGTGTGAGCACGAATCTCCGCCGTCGAACGCCTGTTCGGCCCATGGCATGATCCTGGTCGAACATCCGTTCGATGTCAAGCGGCAACCCGAACGTATGTTTGCATCGCGGCCGGGTCGGTGCTAGCGTCACCTCCATGAGTCAGGAGGCTAGAGACCATGTCTGACATCACCTCTCGCCAGCGACGCATCCTCGAGTTCATCGCCGAGACCGTCCGTGAACGCGGCTACCCGCCGACCGTCCGCGAGATAGGCGAGGCCGTGGGGCTCACGTCATCCTCAAGCGTCCATGCCCAGGTCACGAACCTCGAACGGAAGGGTCTCCTGAAGAAGGACCCGACGAAGCCCAGGACCATGACCCTTGCCGCAGAGCCCAGGGCGGGCGCCGTGGCCGTCCCGGTCATCGGGCGGATCGCCGCCGGCGCGCCTTTGCTCGCCGAGCAGCAGTTCGAGGAGTACCTCGCCGTGCCCGAGGGCTTCGCCGGGGAGGGAGACCACTTCGCGCTCCGTGTGGTCGGCGACTCGATGATCGGCGCCTGCATCACCGACGGCGACGTCGTCGTCGTGCGAAGCCAGCCCGACGCCCGCGAGGGTGACATCGTCGCTGCGATCCTGCCGGGCCCCGCCGAGGACGAGGCGACCGTCAAGCGCCTTCACCGCGAGGGTAGCCGCGTCGTCCTCGTTCCCGAGAACCCCGCGATGAAGCCGTTCGAGATGACCGAAGGACGCATCGCGGGCAAGGTGGTGGCGGTCCTCCGCAAGCTCTGAAAGCCCGCCCGGAACCCGATAAGCTCGCCGCCGGGACGACGCCAAGGAGGGCCCGTTGTCGAGCGCGCTCGGTGCCACGAACTTCGAACGCCAGATCCGCTCTCAGCCGGAGGCGCTCGATGAGTTCCTCTCCTCCCCCGCCGTCGGGGCGAAGATCCACGAGGCCGCCGAGGGCCTTCAGCGGTCCCGGCGGATCTGGGTCGTGGGCACGGGGACGAGCCAGCACGCCGCCTCGCTCGGGGCGGCGATGCTCCAGGAGGCCGGACGCTCGGCCCACGCGGTGGCCTCGATGCAGTTCGTCCGTCACGCGCCCATCGTGGGCCCACAGGACGCCGTCATCGTCATCACTCACACGGCCGAGACCGCGTACGCGCTCGCCGCGCGCGCTCTCGCCTTCCAGGCCGGGCTCGGCGTGATCATGATCACCAGGAAGGGCGGGGGCTTCCCCGACGCGATCGAGACCGTCGAGAAGGAGACGTCGGAGACCTACACGGTCAGCTACACGGTCGCGCTCCTCGCCCTGGCGATGCTGGCCGCCCAGATCGGCGCGGAGAGTTTCACCTCCGACAAGCTGGCCCTCGTCCCCGGATCGGTCCGCAACGCGATCGAGAGCTCGGGGATCGACGCCGTCCCCATCCCCGAGAGGATGCTCACGATCTTCGGGGCCGGCCCCGCCTCCGTGACCGCCCGAGAGGGCGCGCTGAAGGTCCGCGAATCCTCGCGCTCCCTGGCCGAGGGGTACGACGCCGAGTACCTGCTGCACGGCTCGGCCGTCCCGCTCACGCCTCGCGATCACCTGGTGGCGCTCGGGACGCCTGACGAAGACGGGTTCGTGGAAGCCCTCGCTCGCGCGGCCGAGGCGGAGGGCATCGGGGTGAGCCGCTTGGCCGAGCCCGCTCCCCTGCCGGTGCTGCTCGCCCAGATCCCGCTCACCGTGCGCCTCCAGCTCCTTGCGCTCCGGATCGCCACGAGCCGCTCGGAGGATCCCGACAAGGTCATCGTCGGACACTGGGACGACCCAGGGCTCTGGTCGATCGGCGCGCCGAACCAGTAACGCCGCGAACCCGTAGATCGAAGCCCGGCCGCGCGGAGGTCACCCCGGCGCGGAGGTCATCGTCCTCAGAGCTCCTGGGCGCGCGTCTCCCGAACCACGAAGTCTCGCACCGCCGCAAGCTCCCGGAGACCGACCCGAGCGCGCACCAGCGTGCCCGCGCCGTCCGCCTCCGTGGACAGGACCTCGGCATCACGGTACAGGCGTGCGGTGATGTCCTCGCGACCCCAAGGCACGAGCACGGTCACCTCCACCGGAGGGTCAGGGAGCGCCGCGGCGACGGCCTCCACCAGTCCCTCCACGCCTTCCCCCGTCAGGGCCGACACCGCCACCGACCCACGGTGCCGCACGGCCAGGCGCACGCGTTGCGAGCCGGCGACCCGGTCGATCTTGTTCAACGCCAGCACCTCGGGGATGGAGCCCGCGCCGATCTCCTCGAGCACCCTGCGCACCGCCTCGACCTGCCGCTCCAGCTCGCCAGACGCGGCGTCGGCGACGTGCAGGATCAGGTCGGCCTGGGTCACCTCCTCCAGGGTCGAGCGGAACGCCTCCACGAGGTCGTGGGGCAGCTTGCTCACGAACCCCACCGTGTCCGACAGGACCGCCCTCCGCCTGCGCGGGAGCGACAGCCTTCGGGTCGTGGGGTCGAGCGTGGCGAACAGCTGGTCGGCCACTAGGACGTCCGCCCCGGTCAGGCGATTCATCAGGGTGGACTTGCCCGCGTTCGTGTATCCGGCGATCGCGACCTGCGGCACGTTGGACCGCTGACGGCGCCCGCGCTTCACGTCGCGCGTCCGCGCGAGGTCGCGGATGTCGCGCCGCAGCTTCGTCACGCGGCGGCGGATGTGCTGGCGGTCGACCTCCAGCTTGGTCTCGCCCGGCCCGCGCGTGCCGATGCCGCCGCCGAGCCGGCTCATGGCCTCACCCCAGCCGCGCAGACGGGGCAGCAGGTAGTTGAGCTGCGCCAGCTCCACCTGAGCCTTGCCCTCCCGGCTCCGCGCGTGCAGCGCGAAGATATCGAGGATGAGGGCGGTGCGATCGATGACCTTGACGCCGAGCCTCTCCTCGAGTGATCGGAGCTGGCCCGGGGAGAGCTCGCGGTCGAGTATCACCGCTGCGGCGTCGTTAGCATGAACGACCCGGTGCACCTCCTCGAGCTTGCCCTTGCCGATGAACGTCGCCGGATCGGGCTCGCTCCGGCTCTGCACCAGACGGGCGATGGGCTCGGCGCCGGCGGAGTCGGCCAGGGCAGCGAGCTCGTCGAGGTCGTCCTCCCCGATCCCGGGCCCGACGCCGACCAGCACCGCCTTCTCGCGGACGGCGGGGCGCCAGGTGGCAGAGAGCGGCGACTCGAGGACGGCCCGCTCGATCGCGCGGGGCCGGGACCGATCCGTCATCCGAGAACGCGCGCGATGCGGTCCATCGCCTCTTCCAGGCGATCGTCGGCCACGGTGAGCGAGACCCGCACGTACCCCTCACCGCCCGCCCCGTAGCCGCTGCCGGGCGCCACGAACACCCCAGCCTCGTTCAGCAGGAGGTCGGTCATCTCCGTCGAGGTCCGCCCTCCCGCGGTCGGGAGCCACACGTAGATCGAGCCCTTGGGAGGCTCGAGCTCCCAGCAGAGGCCGTTCAGCGTCTCGACGACCCGGTCGCGCCGCTTCTGGTAGATCGCGCGCAGCTCATCGAGGTGCCCTTGCGGCCCCGTCAGCGCCGCCACGGCCGCTCGCTGGACCGCGGTGAACTGGCCGGAATCGAGGTTGGTCTTCACGACGCCGAGGGCGCGGATCGCCTCGGCCGACCCGACCACCCACCCGATCCGCCACCCCGTCATGTTGTAGGACTTCGAGAGCGAGCCGAACTCGATCGCCACGTCCTTCGCCCCCGGGACCTGCAGCACCGAGGGAGCGACGTACCCGTCGAAGGTGATCTCGCTGTACGCGGCGTCGTGGCAGAGGAGGAGCCCGTGCTCCCTCGAGAAGGCCACGGCCTCTTCCAGCGTCGAGAGACTCGCGACCGCCGCTGTGGGGTTGCTGGGGAAGTTCAGCCAGAGCATCTTCGTGCGACCGGAGACCGCGGCCGCCGAAAGGTCCGGCAGGAACCCCCGCTCCGCAGGCATCGGGAGCGATACGGGCGAGCCGCCCGCGAGCTGTGTGCTCACGCCGTACACAGGGTAGCCGGGGTCCGGGATCAGGGCCTCGTCGCCCGGATCGACGAAGGCGAACGCGATGTGCCCTATCCCTTCCTTCGAACCTATCAGCGCCATCACCTCGGTGTCGGGGTCGAGCTCCACGCCGAACCGGCGACGGTAGAACCCGGCCACCGCCTCGCGGAACGCGGGCGCTCCGTAGTAGCTCGGGTACCGGTGGGTGGCGGCGTCTCCGACCGCGTCCCGCAGCGCCCCGACGATGTGCTCGGGGGTGGGCAGGTCCGGATCGCCGACGCCGAGCGAGATGACGTCGACGCCCTGGGCTCGTTTCTCGGCCAGCTTCCGGTCGAGCTCTGCGAACAGGTACGGGGGCAGCGACTCGATCCTCCCGGCGACCTTCATCCCGCGCGTCCTTCCTTCCTTGCTGCGAGCCAGTCAGCACCGAGGATGCCGTCGAAGACCTTCTCGGCGGTTCCGGTGAGGAGTACGTCGTCCTTGAGCCGTTCCACGGTGAGCGCCCCGCCCGGGAACCGAACCAGGGCCCTGGCGGGGACGAGCCCTGCCTCGTTCGCGGCCACCGCGACCGCGCACGCACCGGTGCCGCAGGCCATGGTCTCGCCGGATCCCCGCTCCCACACGCGCGCCTTCAGCTCGCCATTCTGCAGCTGCACGAACTCGACGTTGGTCTTCTCGGGGAACAGCTCGTGGCGCTCGAGCACCGGACCTATGTGCGCCACGTGGTACCTGCTCGGATCATCGTCGACGAAGAGCACGAGGTGAGGGTTCCCCATCGAGAGCGCGCTCGCCTTCACGGTCATGCCGTTCCCGATGTCGAACGGCTCCGAGAGGAACGTCTCCCAAGCCGGGCCGCGCATCGGGATCGCGGCCTTCGCGAAGCTCGGGGGCCCCATCCCCACCGTGACCTCCCGGACGGCCCCGTCGCGCACGTCCAGCGAGAGGTGCTTCACCCCACCGCGCGTATCGACCTCGAGCTGCGTCGCATCGGTGAAGCCGTGGTCGTAAACGAACTTGCCGAGGCACCGGATCCCGTTGCCGCACATCTCTGCGAGCGAACCGTCGGCGTTGCGGTAGTCCATGAAGAAGTCGGCGCGCTCACCTCTCACGACGCGTATCACCCCGTCCGCGCCCACACCGAAACGCCGGTCGCAGAGGGCGGCCACGACCTCAGGATCCAGGGGGCGCTCGTCGCCGAGATCCTCCAGGAACACGAAGTCGTTCCCGGTGCCGTGATACTTCTCGAACCGCAGCTCGTCCGTCATGCCATTCCCAGGTGCTCCAGGATCTCGTCCGTGAGGGCGGCCGCGCCCTCCTCCCCGGCCTCGAACCATCGGATACGCGGGTCCCGGCGGAACCACGCCATCTGGCGCCGGGCCAGGGCCTTCGTCCGCTTAACGGTCTCGGCCACCGCCTCCTGGAAGCCCACGCGTCCCTCGAGGTGCGCGGCCATCTCAGCGTACCCGATGGCCTGCGTGGAGGTGAGCCATCCCCCGAAGCCCCGATCGAGCAACGAGCGAACCTCCTGCAAGAAGCCGACTGCGATCATGCGGTCGACGCGGGCCTCGATCCGCCGCCCGAGGACCTCGCGCGGGACCCGGACCCCGGCGGCGACCGCCCTTCCGTCCGGGTAGCGCTCCCACGCTCCGGCGAACGAGGAGAACGGGCGGCCCGTGATCGCGACCACCTCCAGAGCCCGAACCGTGCGCCGGAGGTTCCCCGGCTCTATCTTCGCGGCCGCGACCGGGTCCAGATCGGCCAGCCGGCGATGCAGGGGCTCGAGACCGACGGCTGTGGCCTCGAGCTCCAGCTCGGCGCGCGTCGCGGGATCCGTCTCGGGGAACTCGAGGCGGTCCACCAGCGCCCGGAAGTACAGCCCCGACCCTCCGACCAGGAGCGGGCGGCGGGCACGGGCGCGGATGTCGGCGATCGTCTCCAGGCCGAGCACCTGGAACCGCGCCACGCTGAAGGGCTCCGACGGCTCGGCCAGATCCAACAGGTGATACGCCACCCGGGCGCGATCTTCGGGCGTCGGCTTCGCGGTACCGACGTCCATCCCTCGGTAGACGACCATCGAGTCGACGCTGACGATCTCGGCCGAGAGCCTCTCGGCGATCGACATGGCCGCCTCCGTCTTCCCGGAGGCCGTTGGGCCGACGAGCGCCAGGAGCCGGGGGGCTCGCCCGGTCATCAGACCGCGGCCGGCGCCCGCAATGTCTCGCCGGTCAGGTGGTGCGGCGCCGCAGCCATGACGCGCGCTCGCACGAACGTCCCGGGTTCGAGCGGATCGGGAAGGTGCACGATCCTGTTCGTCCGGGTCCTGGACCGGATGGCCGGTCCCTTCTTCCCCTCGCCCTCTACGAGCACCTCGAACTCCTCGCCGATCTGCGCGCGCGCGTTATCGAGGGAGATCGACTCCTGCAACCCGACGAGGCGGTCGAAACGCTCCTGGACGACCTCCTTCGGGACCTGGCCCGGGAATGCGGCCGCGCGCGTCCCCGGCCTCGGCGAGTACTGGAAGAGGTACGCGGAGTCGAACCGCGCGTGCCGCGTAGCATCGAGCGTGTCGAGGAAGTCCCTCTCGGTCTCGCCCGGGAACCCGACGATCAGATCGGTGGAGACGCCGATCCCCGGGATCGCCTCCCGGATGCGGTCGAGCCAAGCGAGGTACCGGTCGCGCCGGTACGAGCGATTCATCGCCTTCAGCACCGCGTCTGACCCCGACTGGAGCGGGAAGTGGATGTGCTCGCAGACCGAGGGGGTCACCGCCATCGCCTCGATCACATCCGGCGTGAAGTCGTGGGGATGGGGGCTGGTGAAGCGCACGCGACGGATGCCGTCGACGGCGCCCACCTGCCGCAGCAGCTCCGCGAACAGCGGCCTTCTGGGCGACCCGGGCACCGACACGTCGCGCCCGTACGTGTTCACGTTCTGGCCCAGCAGCGTCACCTCCACCACGCCGTCGCGCGCGAGCCCCTGGACCTCGGCGAGGATGTCTCCGACCGGCCGCGAACGCTGGGGCCCGCGCACGAGCGGCACGATGCAGAAGGTGCAGGAGTTGTCGCAGCCCGGCGCGATCGACACCCAGGCGCGGAAGGCGTCGTCGCGAGCAGGTGGGAACGCGCTCGGGAACACCTCCGTGTGCTCGCGCACGTCCATCAGCGGCCCCTCCTCCTCGGACAGGCGCAGCAGCTCGAGCAGGTGCGGCAGGGCGTGGGTGCCGACGACCACGTCGACCCAGGGAGCGCGCTCTTGGATACGTCCCTGGTCCTTCTGGGCAAGGCAGCCGGCCACGACGATCCTCAGGTGCGGGTTGGCTTCCTTCACCGGCTTGAGGTGGCCGAGGTTGCCGTAGAGCTTGTTGTCCGCGTTCTCGCGGATCGCGCAGGTGTTGAGCACGATCACGCGCGCCTTCCCAACGTCGTCCGTGGGCGTCATGCCGCCGGCCCTGAGCATGCCGGCGACGCCCTCAGAGTCATGCTCGTTCATCTGGCACCCGAAGGTGCGGATAAGGTATCTCGACTCCATCCGCCACCGAGGGTACCCCAACGCTCGACCCCTCCCTGAGCCCGCCGAGACCCGGCGATGCCTCCGGGGAGACCCCGACGCACGAATCCCTTCCTCGCGGGACTCAAGACCTACGCCCATCGGTCGAGAACCCTACTCAGGAGCCCCCGCGCAGCGGGAGCGCCGCCCGTCGGTGGACGGGCCCACGACGAGGAAGCACGACGACCGAACCACGTTCGGTGGTCGCCGGTTCGCCGCCGGGCCGGGGGGAGAAGCACGAGTGAACGAAGAGACCACCGACCAGATGGACACGAGGGCCGACGACGCAGACCAGATCGTCAGCCTCCAGGCCGATCTCGCCGCCGCCGAGGAGCGCGCCAGCGCGCTCGCGGATCAAGCCGCGCAGTTCCGCGCGGCCGAGGCCGAGCTCGAGTCCCTCCGCGCGAGGATCGGCGACAGCGACGCGACCGCGCCCCTCGGCGCCACAGCCAATCCTGAGGTGCTTGCCCGGCTCGACGACGCGGAGGCGCGAGCCGCCGAGGCACGGACCCATGCCGCGCAGCTGCAGGCTCGGGTCGCCGAGGCCGAGGCTCGGGTCGCCGAGGCCGAGGCTCGGGTCGCCGAGGCCGAGGCTCGGGTCGCCGAGGCCGAGGCTCGGAACCTCGAGACCTCTCGTCAGGGCCGATCCCTCGAGGAGAGGATCGCCGAGGCCGAGCGGGTCGCGACCGAAGCCGAGGGGCGGCTGAGCGAGGCCGAGCGGGTCGCGACCGAATCGAGGGAGCAGCTGAGCGAGGCGGAAGCGCGCGCCGTCCAGGCTGAGCAGGCCAATGCCTCCGCGGCGCAGCGCGCGGCGGAGGTGGAAGCCGAGCTCCTGATACTGCGAGAACGCCTGGCCGACCAGGAAGGAATGGCTCAGGCCGCTCGCGAGCGGGCCCTCGAGCAGCAGCAGCGTGCCGACGAGGCGGACCAGCGCGCCACCGAGGCCGAGGCCGCCACCGCCGCGATCCACGAGCAGCTCGCAGACGTCGAAGGAAGGATCGGCGCCGCCCGCGAGCGTGCCGCCGACGCCGACCGGCGAGCCGAGGAGGCAGCCGAGCAGACGGCGGAGACGGAGCGACGCGCTGCCGAGGCCTTGGAGATGGCGAGCCGGGAGGAGCAGCGCGCCACCGCCGCCGAGCAGCGGGCCGCCGCGTTGGAGGCGGACGCTGCCACGGCCAGCGATTCGCTGCGACTCCGTGCCGACGAGCTCGAGCGCGAGCTGCAGGACGCCCGCGAGACCGCCGAGCGCGAGCGCGCTCGGGCGACCGAGGCAGAGACGAGGATCACCGAAGCGGCGACGAGCGCGAGCGACATGGCGGGGGCGGCCGAGCAGCGCGCCACCGCCGCCGAGCAGAAGACCAGGGAGTCGGAGCAGCGGGTAACGGAGGTCGAGCGCGCGCTCGCCGAGTCGACCCAGCGGGTCGCGGAGGCAGAGCGCATGCTCGCCGAGTCCGCTCAGAGCGCCGAGGCGCAGGCGGCCCAGGCAGAGCGCGTCCACGAGCTCCAGACCGCCCTCTCGGTCGCGGAGCAGCGGCTCGCCACGGCCGAGGAGGAGGCCGCCGCGGCCGCGGCCATGAAGGATCGTGTCGCGGACCTGGAGCGCCAGCTGGAGGCGGCCGCGGCCGCGGCGGCGAGTGCTCAGTCACCCACCCCTTCGGACGGTGCCCAGGAGGGCGCCGGGTCCGGGAGGGTGGCCGAGCTCGAAGGCGAGGTCCGCGAGCTCGAGCAGCGGGTCGAGCAGACCGACATGCGCGCCCGCCGGGCTTATGCCGCAGCCGAGTACGCCGAGGCTCAGCTCAAGGCCGCGCAGGATCGGGGCGAGGTCTCCATGACCAACCCCGCCGTCACCGATCTCGAGCGAGAGGTCGCGAGGCTGCAGACCGAGATCAAGCGAGCGATCGAGCGCGCCGCTCGGGCGGAGGAGCAGTTGGCTTCCTCCCAGGGCCCGGGACCCCGCGCGCCTGAAGCATCCGAAGGCAACGGCTCGGCCGCGGGCGAGAGCACTGGCGACAAGAAGGGCATGTGGACTTGAGGGCCGCGGCCCTCAACGCGCGTACTCGACGGCCCTGGTCTCCCTTACCACCGTGATCTTGATCTGGCCGGGGTACTGAAGCTCCTCCTCGACCTGCTTCGCGATGTCCCGCGCCATCACCTGGGCCTGGACGTCGTCGATGTCGCCGGGTTCCACGACTACCCTCACCTCCCGGCCTGCCTGCATGGCGAACGTCTTCTGCACGCCGGGGAACGCGTTGCAGATCTCCTCGAGTCGGGCGAGCCGCTTGACATAGGTCTCGAGGGACTCTCGCCGCGCGCCCGGGCGCCCGCCGGAGATGCCGTCCGCGATCTGCGCCAGCACCGCGTGGATCGAGTGCTGCTCGACCTCACCGTGGTGCGACTCGATGCAGTGGACCACCTCGGGATCCTCCTTCAGGCGGCGAGCGATCTCGGCGCCGATGATCGCGTGCGACCCCTCGACCTCGTGGGTCACAGCCTTCCCGATGTCGTGCAGGAACGCCCCCCGCTTCGCGATAGCGGGATCGATGCCGATCTCCGAAGCCAGCGCCGACGCTATGTGCGCCGACTCCACGAGGTGCTTCAGCACGTTCTGGCCGTAGGAGGTGCGGTACCGAAGGCGCCCCAGGAGCTTCACCATGTCCGGGTGGATGTCGGTGACTCCGATCTCCTCGACGGCGTCCTCACCCGCCCTGCGGATCTGCTCCTCGAGCTCGCGCATGGACCGATCGTGGACCTCCTCGATCAGGGCGGGATGGATCCGGCCGTCGGACACCAGCTTCTCGAGCGTCATGCGCGCGGCCTCGCGCCGGACCGGATCGAAGCTGGAGAGGACCACGGCCTCCGGAGTGTCGTCGATGATCAGGTTCACCCCGGTCGTCGCCTCGAAGGCCCGTATGTTCCGCCCCTCCCTACCGATGATCCTCCCCTTCATGTCCTCACTCGGGAGGGCGAAGACGGAAACCGTCGACTCCGCCGTCTGCTCCGACGCGACGCGCTGGATCGCGATCGTCACGATCTTGCGAGCACGTTCCTCACCCTCTTCCCGTGCGCGCTGCTCTATCTCCCGCACCGATGTCATCGCCGAGCGCTTCGCCTCGTCGACGACCTGCGCCATGAGCTGCTTGCGCGCCTCGTCCGCGGTGAGCTGAGCGATCCGCTCGAGCTGAAGCCGGTGCGACTCAGCGGCGCGCTCGAGCTGCTGACGGACGTACGTCAGCTTCTCCTCGCGCTCGTCGAGGTCACCCGCCCGGGACTCGACCGACTGGAGCTTTCGGTCGAGCTGCTCCTCGGCCTGGGCGCTCCGTCGCTCCATGCGCGATATCTCCTCACGGCGGAGCCGGATGTCCTCCTCCAGCTCGCGACGGAGCTCCGCGATCTCCTCCTTGGCCTCCTGGCGGCCGCGCTGGGCGATCTCCTCGGCCTCACGTTCGGCCTCCAGGAGGGTCCTGCGGGCGCGCGCCTCGGCGCTCTGAGCGTCCTGGGCCGCCACGGCCTTGCGGTAGAAGAAGCCAGCAGCGGCGCCCACCGCCAGGCAGACGGCGCCCACGATCACAGGGACCATCGTTCCTCCTCACGCGACGCAGGGAGGACTCCGGATCCTCGCAGTTCGAGAACGGGCGATGCGGCGCGAGGTTACGGAGCGCGTTCGGGTGTACCGCGCTCCGTGGGTCTTCCGGTCGGTCGGCTCCTGATGGGCTCGCTCACATGCCTACGTTTGTCGAACGGTTGGGGTTCCGGTTGTACCTCTCTTGGAGGACGATGATACGGCCTCCGGGTGCCGCGAACAAGAGGCCGGACCAGCTCCTGCTCGTCGAGCTCCAGCTCCAGCGCCCGCCGCGCGGCCCTCCGGGCCACCTCGGGCCCATAACCCCTGCGCTGGAGCAGCGACGACAGGCGTGCGAACGCCTTCGCGTCGTCGACGCCGGACATCCGCCCGGCCCGGGACCGGGCGAGATCCAGCGCCCGGTCCTCCTCGTCGCCGGGCTCGTCGGCGAGGATCGCGGCCGCCGTGGCCCCGGAGATCCCCCTCGCGGCGAGCCTGCTGGCAACGGCCCGCCTGCCCTCCCGCCGGACCCCGAAGGCATGCTCGGCGACCTGCCGGGCGAAGTCCTCGTCGTCGACAAGGCCCACCCGCTCGAGCCGGCCGAGCACGTCCTGGACCTCCTCGGGCTCGAACCCAGCCCGGAGCAGGCGGCTCTCCAGCTCCCTGCGACTGCGGGGGCGTACCGCCAGCAGCCCAAGGGCGCGCTCGTGACAGCTCCTCGGGTTCTTCGGCTCGCGCCTGGCCTGTCGAGGCATGGGCCCGCCTACTCGCCGTCGCCGTTCTTCGCCTTCGACGCCTTGGCGCCGGCCGAAGCGTCCTCTTCGAGCACGAGGTCCGGGACGATCTCTATCGGAGTCTCCTCGTCCCCGTCACCGAAGCTTGTCAGCCCCACCGCCTCGCGGATCCGCCGGTCGATCTCATCGCGCAGATCCACGTGCTCGACGAGGAACTGGCGCGCGTTCTCGCGGCCCTGGCCGAGCTGCTCACCCTCGTAGGTGAACCACGCGCCCGACTTCTTGATCATCTCGAGGTCGACGCCCACGTCGAGCAACGATCCTTCCTTCGAGATGCCCTTGCCGTACATGATGTCGAATTCGCACTGACGGAACGGTGGTGCGACCTTGTTCTTCACGACCTTCACGCGCGTGCGCGAGCCGACGACCTCCTGACCGTCCTTCAGGTTCTCGATCTTGCGAACGTCCAGACGCACCGACGAGTAGAACTTGAGCGCCCGCCCCCCCGGCGTCGTCTCGGGGGAGTTGTGCACGACCACCCCGTCCGCCAGGTAGTTGTGGCTGCCTTCCACCTCGATGTCGAAGCGGTGCATCGACCGCGTCCTCGGCTTCACGCGAACGTCCACGACCGGCACCGGGATCAACTCGTAGGTGACTGGCGCGAACTCCGGCTGCACGGCGAAACGACCACGGAACCTGGGCAGCAGCTTGCCCTGCATGGAGGGATGGATGTAGGGAGCCACGATCGCGTGGAGCTTCGCCGCCTCCTCGTTCGAGAACCGCAGGACGGCCTCGCCGGCCCGATCGATCAGCCTCGGGGAGAGCCTCCATGTGTCCCGGAGGTGGTCGACCAGCCTCGCGCGGCTCGTCGGCTCGATCCCTTCGATGCAGACGTCCGACCCCCCGCTCCCGTCTTCGGTTCGTTCCTGGAGGCTCTTCTCCCGCTCCTGGAACGAGCCGCCGTCCATGTACCAGATCGCCAGCGAGAGCGCCGTTAGCTGCTTGAGGTAGTCCTCGCTGAGGACCTTCCTTCCGCCGATGTGGACGGCCTCCCTGAGCTCTGCGAGCTCGACGAGCGGAGGGAGATCGTGGAGCACGTGCCCCTTCGCATCGGCGGAGCGCGACGTTCCGACGTTCGCGAAGAGCGACGCCTTCCAGTCCGCGTACTCCGCCTCACCGGCAGAACGGCCGAACCGGTACCCGGCCGAGTGATCGCCCCCACTCCGGGACAGAGCCCCGTCGCCCATCAGACCACCGAGGATCACCTGCCACTGGAGGTCGGAGAGGCGCATGGGGGCAGCCTGGAGGACGCGGTCGCCCACTTCCAGCTCCTCCGCCTCTCGCCAGCCGCCGGGCGTTCGGATCCGATGGTTCGGGGTGCAGCCGAACTGCGACCGGCCGTTGCCGGAGGGTTTCGCGACGGTGATCTGGAGGAACCCGTCGGTCGGCCCGTTGTCGAACCAACCCACGACCCTCTTCGGGATGACGGCCCCGACCTCTGGGTCGTAGGAGAGGACCTCCACCGGCATCCGCTGGTTCACGATCTTGCCGATCTTCTCCTGCGTCCCATCGGCGAGGGTCACGCGGGTCTCGTAGGAGAAGCAGCCGAACATCACGCCGATCTTCTCGCGCAGCTGATTGATGAAGATCGCCGTCGTGTCGAACCTCGACAGCGATCCCGCAAGCTTCCGCATCGCCTGGGACATGAGCCGCGCCTGTAGGCCGACGTGCGTGTCGCCCATCTCGCCCTCGATCTCGGCACGGGGCACGAGCGCTGCGACCGAGTCGATGACGACGAGGTCGAGCGCGCCCGAGCGGACCAGCATGTCGGCGATCTCGAGCGCCTGCTCCCCCGAGTCGGGTTGGGACACCAGGAGCTCGTCGATGTTCACGCCGAGGTTCCGCGCGTACGTGGGATCGAGCGCGTGCTCGGCGTCGATGAACGCCGCGATGCCTCCCCTGTTCTGGGCCTCGGCGATGAAGTGGAGGCAGACGGTGGTCTTCCCCGAGCCCTCCGGCCCGAAGACCTCGGCGATGCGCCCCCGCGGCATGCCGCCCACCCCGAGGGCGATGTCGAGCGCGAGCGACCCAGTCGGGATCACCGTGATGCCCGCGCCGGCCGGGTGCTCCCCGAGCTTCATCACGGCGCCCTTGCCGAACTGCTTCTCGATCTGCTGGAGCGTGACGTCGAGCATCTTGTCGCGGTCCATCCCCGAAGCCCCCTTCCGACCCGTCGCCCTGCCCGTAGTGGCGCGGACGAACTCCTCCCCGATGGAAGGGCCGAGCCTAGCGGTGAGGTCTGACATAACTTACACCCCTGTCATTCGACGCTGCCAGGGGGTAACGCTACTCGAACAGATGTTCGAGCACAAGCAGCCGCCCTACCCTCCGAGCGGGAAGGTCCCCAGCGGCTCGTACCGCGGGGCAGGGCGTTGGAGGTGGCTCCGGAAAAGGACGAGCCGCTCCACCGTGAACGGCTTGGACCGCAGCTCCGATCGGCCCAGCTCCTCCCCGAGCTCCACCGGTGGCTCGAAGCGCGCCACCGTCAGATGCGCGGTGAACGCGCGCTTCTCGGGCTCGAGCTCGGCCGACAGGGCGTCTTCCAGAGCGGCAGAGAGCGCGCCCATCCGCCCGCCGGGGTCCTCGAGCCCGGCCCAGAGCACGCGCGCCCGGCGGGCCGAGGGGAAGGCCCCGAGCCCGGCGACGCGCGACTCGAACGGCTCCGCCCCGGCGGCCACCGCCCCGACCGTCTCGATCACCCATCGGACGAGCCGCGGCCACGTGGATCCGAGGAACTTCAGCGTCACGTGCTGGTTCTGTGTCGGCACCCACTTGCCCCTGGGGAAGCTCTCGCGCCACGGCGCCACGGCGGCCGCCACGAGCTCGCGCGCCTCCTCCGGCACCTCGACTGCCACGAAGAGCCGGAGCGGCCTTGCCTCCGGGCGGCTCGCGCGATCCCTCGCCATCGCCTCAGATGATGCGGTCCGAGCTTGGGAGCTCGCGTCCCTCGAGGTACCGCCTGACCAGGTCCAACCCAGCCTGCTCCGCCCAGCGCCGGACCCTGTCCCGCTCCCCAGCCGCTACGTAGCCCCGAGCGTGCCGGACCTTGCCCGCGTCCAGCGCGATCCACACGGTGCCCGGCTCCGCGCCGCCGTGAGGCTCCGGCCCGGCCGCGCCCGTGAGCGCGAGCGCGACGTCCGCGGAGAACAGTCGTCGCGCCCCCGCGGCCATCTCACGCGCGCACGCTTCGCTCACGGGTCCGGGCCCATCGAGCGTCGCTCGCTCGACGCCGAGCACCACGTGCTTGGCCTCGGCGGTGTACACGACCGCAGAACCGCAGAAGACCGACGAGGCGCCCGGCGCCGACGTGATCCTCTTCCCCACTCCGCCCCCGGTGATGGACTCTGCCAGGGCGAGCTTGATGGCGCGCTCGCCGAGCAGGCGGACCACCACCCCCTCGAGCGACTCCCCCTCCATCGTGAACACGGCGTCTCCGAGACGGGCCGCGACCTCGTTCCCGACCGGCTCGATGATCGCAGCCGCCGCCTCCTCAGTGGCCGCGCTGGCCGTGAGACGGACGCTGACCTCGCCCGAGGAGGCCAGGTACGCGACCGTGGGATTCGTCAGCGCGCGGAATAGGTCGTCGAGCATCTCGGCCACGCGGGACTCCCCTATGCCCGTACACCTGATCGTGCGCGATACGATCGCGGCGGGGCCGGAGAGCGCGCGGACCTCGGGGAGCACGGTCCCCTCCATCATCTCGACCATCTCGAGCGGCACGCCCGGCATCAGGTAGATCCGGCCGCCGCCGGGGAGCTCCGCGACGAGGCCCGGCGCAGTACCCCGGATCGGCGTGATGTACCGGCAGCCCTGCGGCACCTGCGCCTGGCGAAGGTTGCTCTCGGGCATCCCCCGCCCCAGGCCGGCGAACTTCGCGCGCAGCAGAGACTCGATCTCGCCGTGGCGGTCCAGGGGGACGTCGAGGAACGCCGCTAGCGCGTCGCGAGTGATGTCGTCCTGGGTGGGACCGAGACCTCCGGTGACGAGAACGACGTCGGCGCGCTCGCACGCCAGGGTGAACGCCTCCACGATCCTGTCCGGGTTGTCTCCGACGACCTGGTGATGGAGCACGTCCACCCCGATCGAGGCGAGCCGCTCAGATATCCAGCGCGCGTTCTCGTTCGCGATCTGCCCAAGCAGCAGCTCGGTGCCGACCGCGACGATCTCGGCCCTCATCCCGCCCCCCTCGAACGTCGGGTCCCGCCCGCCGGGCCCAGGCGCACGGGAACCCTCACGGGCCCGGGGACGGCGTCGTCCCCGGGCCCGAGCCCCCAGCCGAGGTGAACCACCGCTGCCAGAGCTCTCCGGGCTTGCCCGGAGAGCCGAGGTCGTCGCCGTTCACAGTGAGCTGGACGGTGCCGCCGCTCTCGATCTGCACGACGAGCGTAGTCGTCGCGACGAACGATCTCGTCTCACCCGGGGAGAGCCTGTACGTCGCGGGATCGCCCATGTCGGTGGTGATAGTGACCACTGCGTCCTCGTTCGCCACGAGCGCCGCCTCGATCTTCCGATCGACCGGCATCGGCGTCGACACGCTACCCAGCGCCGCGGGCGCAGGCGTGGACCTCCGGTCCGACATTATCCCGAAGACCCCGGCGGCGACGATCACGACCGCGGCTATCACGAAGAGGAGCCCCTGGTTGTCGCGGATCCGCGTGGCAGCGATCGCCCGTTCGATCCTGCCGAGGCCGCCGGGAGGGGGCGGCGGGGCCGGGTCCTCGGCGTGACGCGCGTATGCGGCCGCGACCTTGTCGGCCGAAAGACCCAGGTATCGAGCGTAAGTGCGTAGCGAGCCGCGGACCCAGGGGTCGCCCAGCAGCGCCTCGAAGTCTTCCTCCTCGAGGGCGCGCAGGTGTTTCACGGTCAGCTTCGTGTCCCTGCTCGCCTCGTCGAGCGAGAGCCGGCGCTTCTCACGCGCCTTTCGCAGGGCCGGGCCGACCCCGATCAGCGGATCTCCGGCCATGGGGTCCCGGCGATGATAGCGCCAAGGGTAGACTCGCGACGTGGACGAGGTGCTCCCGGGCGGCCGGCTCGGCCGTCGGGTGACCAGGCCGCGCGCCCTCTCGCGCGGCGAGCGCGTGTTCCTGCGGCATCCGTCCCACCGAGACGCCGGAGAGTTCCTGGAGCGGGTGGAAGCCTCGAGGTCTCTCCAACATCCCTGGAGCTACCCCCCGGACACGCCCGAGGCCTTCGACTTCTTCCTGCGCCGAGCCAGAGTTCCGACGAACGAGACCCTCCTCGTGTGCCGCAACGAGGATGCGGCCATCGCCGGCGTGTTCAGCCTCTCCCAGATCGTCTACTGGTCGTTCCGCAACGCGCACCTGGGCTACTACGCCTTCGTGCCGTTCGCCGGGAACGGATACATGCGCGAGGGCGTGCGCCTCGTGATGCGGCACGCGTTCGGGACCCTCGGTCTGCATCGCCTGCAGGCCAACATCCAACCGGAGAACGCGGCGTCGATCGCGCTCGTGCGCGGCGCGGGGTTCCACAAGGAGGGGTTCTCCCCGCGGTACCTCAAGATCGCCGGACGCTGGCGCGACCACGAGAGCTGGGCAGCGCTCGCGGACGACCGTCGCCGGACGCCGCACGACCCAGCCCGACCGGACGGGCGACCGCGGCCCTAGGTCCTTCGGACCCGCGGTTCGCGCCTTTCGCCCGCTGCCGCTCACCCATCCGGGGGACTACCTTCCGACTTGGGGGGACACTCATGACGGAGCACGCGGACCTCGGCGACCTCTCACCCTTCGCGGCGGTCTACGGACGGGAGGGGGTGGCCAACCTCGTCTCGGAGGGACCGGTCCGCTTCCTGCTGGTGTCGGGCCGTCACGACGACGACGCGTGGGGCGTCATCGGGGCCTTCTGGCTGTCGATCGACGGAGCAAGGGGCGGCTTCGTCGTGAACCCCCAGGCGCTGTGGCAAGGGAGCGAGATGGCTCGGAACTACCACAGCGCCCGGCGGCGGGGATGGACGCCCGAGGAGGTCTACCGCTTCTGGCAGGATCGCGTCGGGGCGTCGGATGCCGTGATGATCGATCCCCAGCAGCACGCCGACACCCTGCTCCACGTCTACCGGCGGGCCGGCGCTCTCTGACTCCGGCTAGGTCCGGGCGGAGCGGTGCTCCTCCCACTCCTCCCAGGTGACGAGTACGTCGCGCGCCTTCGATCCCTGGCTCGGACCGACGACGCCCCGGTCCTCCAGGAGGTCCATCAGGCGGCCCGCGCGGGCGAAGCCGACCTTCAGCTTGCGCTGGAGCATCGACGTCGAGCCGAGCTGCGAGCGGATCACGAGATCCGCCGCCTGGCGCAGGAGATCGTCGTCGGAGCCGAGATCGTCCGCGGCCTCCTCGCCGGGAGCCGGTGGCCTGCCCAGGCCCTCCACGCTCATCTCGTACACGGCCTCACGCTGGCCGCGGATGAAGTCGGTCACGGCGCGGATCTCGCCTTCGGTCACCCACGCTCCCTGAAGGCGCACGGGCTTCGAGGCGTTCGCCGGAGCGAACAGCATGTCGCCGTGGCCCACGAGCTTCTCGGCGCCGTTCTGGTCGAGGATCACGCGAGAGTCGGCCTGGCTCGAGGTCATCAGCGCGATCCTGCTGGGGATGTTCGCCTTGATCAGGCCGGTGACGACGTCGACGCTCGGGCGCTGCGTGGCGACCACCAGGTGGATGCCGACGGCGCGGGCCATCTGCGCGATCCGGCAGATCGCGTCCTCGACGTCGCGCGGCGCGACCATCATCAGGTCCGCGAGCTCGTCGATCACCACCAAGATGAAGGGCATGTGCTGGAACTTCGCCTCCATGCCCGGCGGGATCCGCAACGTCCCCTCCGCGAGGCCTTCCTCGTAGCCGTCGATGTCGCGCACGCCGACGGTCGCGAGCAGCTCGTAGCGCAACTCCATCTCGCGCACGATCCAGCCGAGGGCCTCCGCAGCGCGCTTGGGGTGCACGATCACCGGGGACAGCAGATGGGGAACGTCGGCGAAGTGCGAGAGCTCCACGCGCTTGGGATCGACGAGAACGAGCCGGACGTCCTCCGGCGTGGCGCGCATCAGGAGCGAGGCGACGAAGCAGTTGATCAGGCTCGACTTCCCCGAACCGGTCGCGCCGGCGATCAGCAGGTGCGGCATCGTCGCGAGGTTCACCATCCGCGTCTGGCCGTGCACGTCCTTCCCGAGGGCCACGGTGAGGGGGTGGCTCGTCTCGCTCGCCGCCTTCGAACGCAAGATGTCGCCGAGCATCACGAAGTCGCGGTGCTTGTTGGGAACCTCAACCCCGATCGCGGACTTCCCGGGGATCGGCGCGATGATCCGCACGTCCGGTGTGGCTAGCGCGTAGGCGATGTCGCTCGAGAGCCCAAGGACCTTGTTCACCTTCGTGCCGGCGGCGATGCCGACCTCGTACATCGTGACGGTCGGCCCGCGATGGGCCGCCGAGACCCGGGCGTCCACGCCGAACGTGCGCAGGGTGCGCTCGAGCGCCTCCATGACCTCCTCCTGGTGGCGCCCGTCGGCGGTCGACGGGGGCGCCGTGCGCAGCAGGTCCATCGGGGGCAGCTCGTACGGGCCGTCGTCCGTGACGACCTTCCGCCCGCGCGGGACGATGCCCGGCTCCCTCTCTTCCAGCTCATCGAAGCCGGAGCCGAGCTCGACCGGCACCTCGGGTATCACGACGGGGTCCTCCACCTGCCGGATCACCCGCCGGCGGGGTCGGCCTTCCGGGACGTCGCGCGGCCCGTGCCCGACCGGATCGCGCTCGGCCCTGGTCTCACGTAGCTCTCGCAGCTTCTCCACGATCCAGGAGACCGGTATCCCGGCGAAGACGAGCGCGCCCAGCGCGACGAGCCCCGCGCACACGATCGCCGATCCGGCGGGCGAGATCACCTTCGAGAGCGGCCAGCCGGCGAGCGCGCCGACGGCGCCGGCGGCCTCGCGCGCGGCCACGGAGGCCGGGCTCGGGTTCCCCCGGAGCAGAGACAGGATGCCGAGCGCCCCTACCGCGAGCACGCTGAAACCGATGAACGCTCGGACGCGCTCCTCCGCGGCGACGTCCCGGAGCAACCTGGCGCCCCAGTAGAGCCCCACCACCGGCACGGTGATCGCGGCCACGCCGAACGCCCCGTGCAGGAGCCATGAGATCGCCCGCCCGGCGGGGCCGGCCGCCGCGAACCACACCGAGAGGACCGCCAGAAGCCCGAAGACGACCAGACCGATCCCGATCGCGTCACGCGCCCACGGTGAGAGGATCTGCCGGGTCGGGGTCCTGGCCTTCTTCTTCCTCCTCGACGACGGGGAAGTCCGCCGGGCCGAGGCCCTGCGGGCCGTCTTCTTCGCCACCTAGACCTCCATGATCACCGGAAGGATCACCGGCTTGCGCTGCGTCACCTCGTAGAAGTACTTGCCGAGGACCCGCCGGACGTTCTGCTGCAGGGCGCTGGGGTCGGTGACCCGCGCCTTCGCGCTGTCCTCGAGGGAAAGCATGACGCGTTTGCGGGCCTCTTCAAGGATGTCCCCGGAAGTCTCGTCGTACACGAAGCCGCGGTTCACGACGTCGGGCCCGGCAACGACCTCGCCGCTGTGCGAGTCGACCGTGACGACGACGACAACCACCCCGTCGCCGGCGAGCTTCCGCCGGTCCCTCAGCACCTCGCCACCCACGTCGCCTATGCCGAGCCCGTCCACGAACGTCATGCCGGCGGGCACGCGACCCGCGACCCGGCACCGCTCCCCCACCTCGACCACGTCGCCGTCCTCGCAGATCATCACGTGGTCCGATGGGATCCCCACCTCCACGGCGAGGCGCGCGTGGTGCTGGAGGTGCCGGCGCTCCCCGTGGATCGGGACGAACCAGCGTGGCCTGACGAGCGAGAGCATCAGGCGGAGCTCCTCTTGGGCGGCGTGGCCGGAGGCGTGCACCGCGTCGGACGGCATGTGGTAGACGTCCGCGCCGCTCCGGTAGAGCGCGTCAACCACTCGGTGGATCGCCGGCTCGTTGCCCGGGATCAGCGAGGAGGACAGCACCACCGCGTCACCTTCCTTCAGCTTCACCCACTTGTGCTCGCGCGCCGCCATCAGGCTGAGCGCGCTGTACGGCTCGCCCTGGGAGCCCGTGCAGATCACGACCACGCGGCCCGGGTCCAGGCGCTCGACCTCCTCGATGGGCACGACGTCCGCGTCGGGCACGTTGAGCAGCCCCAGACGCCGGGCGGCGCCGACGGAGTTGTGCATCGAACGCCCTAGGAACGCGACGACGCGCTCGTTGGCCCGCGCCGCGGCCACGACCTGCTGGATCCGGTGGATGTGGCTCGAGAAGCAGGCCACCACGACGATCTGCGGCGCGTTCTCGATGATGCGGTGCAGCACCGGGCCCACGCTCCTCTCGCTCGACGTGTACCCGGCCTCCTCGGCGTTCGTCGAGTCGCTGAGGAGCAGGTGCACGCCCTTCGGGGCGCTGGCCTCCTCGGCGAGGCCGTGCAGGTCGGTGGGCCTTCCGTCGAGCGGCGTCTGGTCGATCTTGAAGTCGCCCGTGTGCAGGATCGTCCCGAAGGGAGAGTCGATCGCGACCGCCATGCCGTCGGGGATCGAGTGCGTGACGCGCAGGAACCGCATCGAGAACGGCCCGACCGAGGCGCCCTCGCCCGGCGTCGCCAGGCGAAGCTCGCAGCGATCGGAGACCTCGTGCTCCTCCAGCTTCCCCTGAAGGAGGGCCAGGGTGAACGCGGTGCCGTAGACGGGGAGCCCCTCCAGCTCGCGGAGCAGGTACGGGAGCGCCCCGATGTGGTCCTCGTGACCGTGGGTGAGCACCGCGGCTTCGACCCGGTCGGCGTTCTGGCGCACGTACTCGAAGTCCGGCAGCACCAGGTCTATCCCCGGCATGTCTGCGTGCGGGAACGACAGGCCCACGTCGACCAGCAGGATGCGGCCTTCGAGCTCGACGCAGGCCATGTTGCGACCGACCTCGCCGACCCCTCCGAGGAAGACGACGCGGCAGGTGTCAGCTGTCGAGGAGACCGGCGTCCTCCAGTGCCTTGCGGACCCGCTCCCGCTCCTCGGAGGTGACGGGGACGAGCGGCAGGCGAGGCTCGCCGGCCGAACGACCCACCATCTCCAGGGCGGCCTTCAGTGGGATCGGGTTGCTCGTGACGAAGAGCGCGTTGAACAAAGGGGAGAGCGACTCGTGGATCTTCCTGGCCGCCGCGACGTCGCCTGTCTCGATCAGCTCGATCATCTGACGAATCTGGGGGCCCACGAGGTGCGCGGCGACCGACACGACGCCCACCGCGCCGAGGCACACGTACCCGAACGTGGCCCAGTCGTCGCCGGAGTAGACCTCGAACCCTGGAGGAGCCTCGGCGATCAGCCTCGATATCCCCTGGAAGTCTCCGGTTGAGTCCTTGACCGCCACTATGTTCGGCTTCTGCGCGAGCTTCAGCAGGGTGTCGTGCTCGATCCGCGTGGCGGTCCGCCCGGGGATGTTGTACGCGATGATCGGCAGGTCGGTGGCGTCGGCGATCCGCTCGAAGTGCGCGATCAGGCCGCGCTGCGGAGGCTTGTTGTAGTAGGGCGTGACGACCAGCAGGCCGTCGGCGCCGGCGTCCTCGGCCGCCTGCGTGAGCTCGAGGGTCTCGGCGGTGGAGTAGGTGCCGGTGCCGCAGAGCAGCTGGCCGCGGCCGCGGATCGCCTCGCCCACCGCGCGGAACAGGTCGGCCTTCTCCTTGTGCGTCAGCGTCGGCGACTCGCCGGTCGATCCCGCGACGACGATCGCGTCGGAACCGTGCTCGATGAGGTAGGACGCGAGCTCCTGCGCGCGGTCGTGGTCGACGGCGTGGTCCTCCCTGAAGGGGGTCACCATCGCGGTGACGACGGATCCGAACCTGCCGGCCATGTTCGCCTCCTCGGGGGCTCGGGAGGTCCGGCCGCCGGCGGCGGCCGAGCCCCATGTGCTGCGCCTATGCTAGCGCCCGATGGCGCGCATCTACACCAAGACCGGCGACGACGGCACGACCGGCCTGCTCTACGGGGGTCGCGTCGCCAAGTCCGACCTGGTCACGGAGGCCTACGGCACCGCCGACGAGGCCGTCGCGTTCCTCGGCACGGCCCGGTCCCTCTGCAAGGACGAGGCCCTTGGGCGGGACCTCCTGGCGCTCCAGCGGGAGCTGTTCGTGGTGGGTGCCGATCTCGCCGCGAACCCGAAGGAACGCAGGAAGCTCGACCCCGGGGTCTCCCTCGTCACGTCCGAGATGGTGGAGCGACTCGAGCGGCGGATCGACGATCTCGTGGCGGCGCGCCCGCTCCCCGATGCTTTCATCGTGCCGGGCGCGAACCCCGTCAGCGCCGCGCTGGACGTCGCCCGCAGCGTGGTGCGCCGCGCCGAGCGGCACGTCGTGGGGCTCGAGCGCGCCGAGCGCGAGGTGAACCCAGAGGTGCGGCGCTACCTCAACAGGCTCTCGGACCTGATCTTCGTGCTCGCGCGATGGGCGGCGGGAGAGAGCGAGCCCGGGACCCGTCAGGCCGGGGCGAACGCTCCGTAGTTGTCGGTGCCGAAGAGCAGGATGACCATGCCGGAGTCCTTGTCGTTCACCCCTGTGGGGAACTTGACGCGGAACACCCCGACGTCGCCGACCCCCACCGGCGCGGCTCCGACTACCTCGCCGTCGATCCTCTTGCCCGTCGCGGCGTCCAGCACGTAGATCCCCGGCGCGGCCAGGGCGGAGTGGGTGTCGTTGTTCACGACCATCTTGCCGACGCTGGTCTTGAGAGTGAGCGTGACGACGAGCCCGCCGCTCGACCAGCGATACTGTCCCGGCGTGATCACGGCCGGCGGCGAGGGCATCGAGGGGGTCGTCGCGGACGTCGATGGCTCGACGGGCAGAGCGCTCTTGGTGCAGGCCGCCAAGCCGAGCACCAGGAGCACCAGGGAACGCCGTAGGTCGCGCACGGAAGGGGCATGATACGCGAACCGGCGAGGAAGGGGCCCGCGTGAAGAGGCTGGAGGTCCGCCGGCATGCCACGCGCGACCCTCAGGAAGACCGGCTCTCCCCCGAGGGGCGATCCCAGGCGGAGGCGCTGGGTCGGCAGGCGGCCGGCGCCCGTTACGACGTGGTGTTTGTCTCGCCGGCCGCGCGTGCCGCAGAGACCGCGGCCTGGTTCCTGCGCGGGGCCGGGCTGGTGCTACCGGATCACGAGGTGGTCGCAGGTCTGGCGGGACAGGACTCGAGCGGCGGGAGCCCTGAGGGCATGGCGGCCGGTCTCCGGGCGCTCCTCGACCGGGTTCCGGGGGGTGGGCGCGGCATCGCGTTCGGCCACACGCCGCTCGTGGAACGGGGAGCATTCGGCCTCACCGGCCGGGAGATAGAGCCGCTGGCGGAGTGCGAGGGGATCGTGGTGACCCAGGCCGACGACGGCTCGATCACGGTCGAGGAGACGCGCCTGCCTCGATGAGCTGGCTGGGCCACGTCCCGACGGCTTTCGGGCTCGGGTTCGCGCTCGGCGCGGCTCCGGGGCCCGTCCAGGTGCTGATCCTCTCCGAGACCTCGCGAGGCGGACTCTCGCGCGGCCTGCGGGTCATGCTGGGGGCGAACGGCACGCTCCTCGCGGTGATGCTGGTGCTGGCGCTCGGGTTCTCGGCGTTCGTTCCGGGAAAGGAGGCGCTCGGCGCCCTGCGGCTGGTGGGAGGGGCGTTCCTGATCTATCTGGGGGCGGTCGAGCTTCGATCGCTCCGGGCGCGCGACGAGGGCTCCGATGAGGGCTCCGATCCCCCTCGGCGCGGTCGCGCCTTCGGACCGACCACCAAGGGGATCCTGTCGGTCGCTCTGTCCCCCGGCGCATGGGTCTTCTTCGCCACGACCGCCGCGGCTGTTGTGGCGCAGGCGACGACCGAGGCGGGCCGGGGGGCGGCGGTCGCGAGCGGCCTCGCCATGGCCGCCGGCGTCTCCTCCAGCGACTTCACGTTCGCGCTGCTGGGGTCGGGGGGCCGAGGCCTACTGGGCGAACGCGGGCTACGGGCGCTTCGGATCGTGCTGGCCGCGGGGCTGGTCGGTATCGGGGTGTGGTTCGCGTGGCAGGTGGCCGCCGGCTAGGGCCAGCGGCTGGCCGGGGCTGGCGGCAACCCGGGAGTCCGGGCAGCGGCTCACCGCTCCTCGGGCAGATCCAGCAGCGGCTCGAGCCCGACCGTCAGCCCCGGGCGGGTCGACACACGGCGTATCGCGAGCAGCACGCCGGGCATGAACGACGACCTGTCCATCGAATCGTGACGGATCGTGAGCGTCTGGCCCAGGCCACCCAGGATCACCTCTTGGTGCGCCACGAGCCCCGGCAGTCGAACGGAGTGCACACGCACCCCCTCCACCTCGCCGCCTCGGACACCCTCGACGGACTCCTCCCGCGGGCCGTGCCAGTCGCGCCCGCGCTCCGCCGCGATCTTGCGCGCGGTGGCGAGCGCAGTGCCGCTCGGAGCGTCGGCCTTCCCGTCGTGGTGGAGCTCGATCACCTCGACGGCGGGAAGGAACCTCGACGCCATCCCAGCGAAGCGCTGCATCAGCACCGCGCCGATAGCGAAGTTAGGCGCCAGTATCACGTTCGACTCGGAACCCTCGGCCTCGAGCTGCCGCTCCACCGCCTCGATGTCCGCCTCCGTCAGGCCGGTGGTGCCCACCACGAGATGCATCGCGTGCGCGACCGCCCAGTGGATGTCGTCGCGGACGACGTCGGGATGGGTGAAGTCCACCGCCACCTCGGCGTGAGACTCGAGGAGCGCGTCGAGCTCGTCGGAGACCGAGACGTCGAGCTTCGGGCGGCCTATCAGCTTGCCGATCGACTCCCCCACGTGCGAGCGGTCGACGGCCGCCACCAGCGCCAGGTCGTCCTGCTCGGCCACCGCGCGGCACACCATCTGCCCCATCCGGCCACAGGCCCCGATCACTCCGACGCGGATCACGGCATCGCTTCCTTCAGGTCGCGGGCACCGAACGGTCCGAGCACGGTGAGGGTCATCGGTTGGGACAGTACCCGCTCCGCGACGCGGCGCGCATCCTGGAACGTCACGGCCCCGATGCGCCGAAGGGACTGGTCCACCGTGAGGATCTCGCCGTGCGCGATCTCGGACTTGCCGATCCTGGACATCCGGCTCCCGGGGGCCTCGAGGCTGAGCACCAGCGAGCCCTTGACGTGGCCCTTCGCGCGCTCGAACTCCTCCTCGGTGAGGCCGCCCCCGGCGACGTCGGCCAGCTCGCGGCGGAGCAGCCCGATCACGTCCTTCGCCCTGGCCGGGGTCGTACCGGCGTAGGCGCTGAAGATGCCCGCCTCCGTGTACTGCGAGTGATAGCTGTACACGCTGTAGGCGAGGCCGCGCTTCTCGCGCACCTCCTGGAAGAGGCGCGAGCTCATGCCTCCCCCGAGCGCCGTGTTCACGATCAGGAACGCGAATCGGTCGGGGTCGGACCTTGCCAGCCCGTTCGTGCCGAGCAGGATGTTCGCCTGCTCGGTCTTCTTCCGCTTGACCAGATGCCGCCCCGAGGGGACCGGCGGGTGGCCGGCCTCGCGCAGGTTCCGGGAGGAGACCTGGCCGTCGCGGAGCGCCGCCCCGGTCTCCATGTGCTCGCCAAGGAGCCGGATCAGGTCTTCGTGGCGGACCCCACCGGCCGCGGCGATCACGAGGTTCCCCGGGAGGTAGCGCCTCTTGTAGAAGCGCCGGACCGACTCGCGAGTGGCGGCGGCGATCGTCTCTCTCGTGCCCAGGATGGGGCGGCCGAGCGGATGCTCGGGCCAGAGGGTCTCGGTGAACAGGTCGTACACGAAGTCCTCGGGGGAGTCCTCGTGCATGTGGATCTCCTCGAGGATGACCTGCCGCTCGGCGTCGAGGTCCGCGGATCGGATCAAGCTGTGCTGCAGCATGTCGCAGAGGTGGTCGACGGCCATCGGCAGGTCGCGGTCGAGCACCCGACCGTAGTAGCAGGTGTACTCCTTGGCCGTGAACGCGTTCACGTCGCCGCCGACTGCGTCGAAGGCCTCGGCGATGTCTCGGGCGCTCCGAGTCTTCGTGCCCTTGAACAGCAGGTGCTCCAGGAAGTGACTGGAGCCGCTGATCGCGTGGGCCTCGTCGCG
>JACQDK010000072.1 GCA_016201135.1 Actinomycetota bacterium | reverse complement strand
TGACGCTGCTCGACACCGACTCGCTCGAGGTCGTGGGAGAGGCCGGCGGCGGCGAAGAGGCCATCCGCCTGGCGGGAACGACCAGGCCCGACGTGGTGCTGATGGACGTGCGCATGCCGTCGATGGACGGCGTGGAGGCGACGAGGCGGCTGAAGGCTCTCAACCCCGCGATCGGGGTGGTGGCGCTTACGGGATCCGAGGACCAGCATCAGGTGCGCGACATGCTGGTCGCGGGCGCGACCGGCTACGTCCTCAAGGACTCCGACGGCGACGAGATCCTAAACGCCGTCGTGCAGGCTGCGACCGGGCGCGGGGTGATCTCCCCGGAGGTGACCCCCACCGTGATCGAGGAGCTCATCGAGGCCCTCGGGCGGGAGCGCCGCCGGACGCGGCAGCTCGAGGTCGCCCAGGACGCCCTGCTGGAGCGAGCGGCCCGCCGGCACGAGCTCGTCTCGCGCCTGGGCCACGAGCTCCGCACCCCGGTCACGGTGATCCTGGGAATGGCCCAGACCCTCTCCTCGGGCCGCGTGCCGACCGACCAGCACGAGCAGATCCTGGACCGCCTGGTCGAGCGCGCATCGGACCTCACCCGGCTGGTCGCCCGGTTCGAAGCGGCGGTCGAGGCTGGGCTGACGGAGTGGGCCGACGTCACCGACGTCGCCTCCGACGTGGCCGCCGCGCACGAACGGGTCCGCGTCGAGGCCCCCGGGACGCCGACGATGGCGAGCCTCAACCGCACCGCCGCCCGTCGCATCATCGAGGAGCTGGTCGACAACGCACTGGCGTTCAGCCCGGAGGACACTGAGGTCGTGGTCCTCATCACGCAGAACGGTCCGACGCCCGAGCTCCGCGTCATCGACCAGGGATCGGGCGTGGCCGCGGAGGCCGCCGAGCGGATCTTCGGGCCCCTCGAGCAGGGAGAGCAGCTCTCGACCCGCGTGCACCAGGGGGCCGGCCTCGGTCTCGCGATAGCGCGGATGTCGGCCCGGGCCATGGACGGCGACGTCACGCTGGAGTCCACGGGGCCCGACGGCTCGGTCTTCCTGTGGGTCGTCTCGCAACCGTCCTGAGTCGCTCCGGCCGGGTCACTTGAACCGGCGCATGTGCACGTTCAGCAGCAGACCCACGCCGACGTAGTTGGCCAGCATCGCGCTGCCGCCGTACGAGACGAACGGGAGAGGGATGCCGGTGATCGGCATGATCCCGATGGTCATGCCGACGTTCACGAACATCTGGATCGCGAACATCGAGGCCACGCCGGCCGCGGTGAAGGTCCCGAAAGCGTCCTTCGAGAGGTAGGCGATGCGGATCGCGCGCCACAGCAGGATCGCGAACAGCAGCAGGATCGCGGCGGAGCCGACGAAGCCGAACTCCTCTCCCGCCGCCGTGAAGATGAAGTCGGTGTGCTGCTCCGGGACGAAGTTGAGGTTGGTGAGGCGCCCGTGCAGGTACCCCTGGCCCGTGATGCCGCCCGATCCGATAGCGATCAGGGACTGATCGAGGTTGTAGCGGGCATCCGCGGGCGTCGACTGCCGGTCGAAGAACGCCGTGACCCTGGCCACCTGGTAGTCCTTGATCACGTGCAGCTGGAACGCGCCCAGGATCAGGACCACGCCCACTATCGAGAGTGCGAGCAGGTGACGGGCGCGCGTGCCGGCCACGACCAGCACCCCGGCAAGGATCGCGACGAGCACGATGGAGGTCCCGATGTCGGGCTGCAAGAACACCAGCAGCATCGGCAACGCGGCCAGTCCGGTCACCCGGATCACGTCGGAGAGGGCGGGCTGGGGTGTCCTCAGCTCCGACAGAACGTTCGCGAGCATGAGCACCAGCGCGATCTTGGTGAACTCGGACGGCGTGACCTGGAACCCGGCGAACTCGAACCAGCGCTGGGCTCCGGCCGTGCTGGAGCCCAGCGGCGTGCGCACGAGAGCCAGCGCCAGGATCACCGCCGCGTACGCGAAACCCGCGTACACCTTGTAGAAGCGGTAGTCCGCGCTCGCGACGAGGAGCAGCAGGATCGTCCCCAGCAGGAAGAACGCGATCTGCTTCTTGAGGTAATAGCCCGGGTCCTCGTGGAACTGCAGGAGCGACCCCTTGGTGGCCGAGTAGACGAGCAGCAGGCCCACGAGCGTGAGCGCCCCGGTCGTGAGCAGGAGCACCGGGTCCAGGTGCCTGATCGGCCGCCGCTCGTCGACCCACGCGCGTCCCGCCACAAGGTCCATCAGTCGGTCGCGCTCCCTCCGACCCGGCCCGTCGAGTTCAGCTTGTACATCGACTCGATGATCGACCGCACGATCGGCGCCGCCGTCGTGGAGCCGTGGCCGCCCTGCTCGACCATCACCAGGATGATGTGCTGCGGGTCGTCAACCGTGCCCCCCACCATGGCAGCGAACCACGAGGTGTCCTGTAGCGGGGCCCGCTCCGCGGTGCCCGTCTTTCCCTCCACCGCCACCTGGGAGAACGGGAACCCGGCGAACGCGGTGCCGGCAGTCCCCCCGGGCTGCACGACACCTGCCAGCGCGTGCCGGACGTAGGAGAGCTGGGCGGCCGTGTAGGGGAGCTTCTTGCATCCGCCGTTGCCGATCCTGTGCACCACCGTGCCGTCCGCCAACTGGACGTCGCGGGCAAGGCGAGGTGCGCACAGACGCCCGCCGTTCGCGATGGCGGCGTACGCCGACGCGAGCTGGAGCGGGGTCACCGCCACGAACCCCTGGCCGATGGCCATGTTGATGTCGTCGCCGGGGAGCCAGTTCACCTCGTCTGGATGGAAGAGCTCGGGGTGCTGTGGCGCGTACTGTTGCTTCCACGCCGCGGTTGGGATCAGCCCGGGGGCTTCGGCGGGCAGGTCCACGCCGGTGTCGCGGCCGAACCCGAAGCCCCGCAGATCACGCTGCAGGGGCTCTGCGCCGCTGCCGAGCTGGTTGTTGGCGTAGAACCTCGAGTAGAACTGGCCACCGAAGCCGTAGAAGACCGTGTCGCAGGAGATGCTGAGCGCCTTCGAGAGAGAGATGAGGCCGGTGTTCGCCGGGTCCCAGTTGTGGAACACCGTGTGCGACGTGTCGCCGGGGAACGTGTACGTGGCCGGGCAGTCGTAGGAGCCGCCCAGCGACGCTATCCCGTTGTGGAGGGCCGACAGCGCGATGAACGGCTTGAACGTCGAGCCGGGGGCCAGCTGAGCCTGCGTGGGCCGATTCAGCAGTGGGAACTGCGCGCGCGGCTGGGTGAGCAGCTTGTAGCGCCTCTGCGACAGGCCGCCGACGAACCACTCGGGGTTGAACGTGGGATAGGAAGCGATGGCCTCGATGCCGAACGTGTGCGGGTCCAGCACGATGGCCGCCCCCGCCGTGGCCTTCAGCTGCTGTCCGTTCGTGGGATCGATGACGTTGCGGGCCTTCATGATCCCGTCGCGGAGCTTCTTCTCCACGATCTGCTGGAGGGACAGGTCCAGGTACAGGCGGAGGTCGTCCCCTGGGACGGGATCCTGCCCACCGAGCGTGCGGATCGTCTTGCTCGCCGCGTTCACGAGGTACTTCTGCACTCCCGGGCGCCCACGCAGCCACCTTTCGTACTCGACCTCGAGCCCCGAGCGCCCGACGATGTCGCTCGGCCCGTAGCCCTTGAATCGAGGGTCCTTCAGCTGATCGGCCTGGATCTGGCCGACGCTCCCGAGGATGTGCGCGGCGAGGCTCCCGTAGGGGTACTGCCGCACCGACGCCTGCATCCACGAGACGCCCGGGAAGTCCTGCGGGTGCTCAGCTATGTAGGCGACGACCTTCTGCGAGACGTCGGTGGCCACCGGGATCGGCTGGTAGCTGTAGTACTGATTGCTGGACAGGGCCGCGCGGATCTCGCGCACCGGCACCGAGAGGAGGCGCGAGAGCATCAGAAGCTCCGCCTCCGGGTTCTCGCCGA
>JACQDK010000071.1 GCA_016201135.1 Actinomycetota bacterium | reverse complement strand
GCCGGCGGCGCCGACGATCTCGTCGTCGCCGCCGACCGCGAGCAGGGTCGCGTGCGCCGCCTGGCTCCGTCGCGCCGCCGAGCGGCAGACCTCCGCCACGCGAACCGGCGCGCGCTCGAGCGTCATCTGTCCGCGCTCGGCCCGCGCGAGGCGCAGGAGCCGCTCCGACAGCCCCGCCAGGTAGTCGACCTCCGAGAGCACCTCCGCGCCGAGGGCGGAGTCGTGCTCGGACAGGACCTCCACGCCCGATCGGATGAACGCGAGTGGAGTACGGAGCTCGTGGGAGGCGTCGGCGGCGAACCCGGCCTGGGCCTCGTAAGCGCGCTCCACCGGGCGGACGGCGCGGCCGGCGAGCCACCATCCGCCGGCGAGGCTGGCGAGCGCGGCCACCCCGCCACCGAACAGGAGGAGCAGCCGCACCCGGTCCACGAGCCGCTCCTCCGGAAGGAGCGACCGGCCGGCCACGACCCATGCGATCGTCGTGCCGTTGACGATCGCCGGCACGCTCACCACCCGGACGCGCTCGCCAGAGACGTTCAGGTCCGTCACCTTCGCCGGGTAGTGCCGGAGCCACGACGGGATCTCGGACGGCTCGCCCATCGGCACGTCGCCGGGGGAGCGGAACACGGCCACCTTCACGGCCGCGGCCGAGGGGGCATCGACGTCCGCGGGCGGGGCGGCCGCGCCGTTCTCGTCCAGGCGCTCGGCTTGATCCGTGGCCTGTTGCAGCAGCTGGTTCGTCGCGCTCCGGTCGAGGCTCCGGGACAGGAGGAACTGCACCAGGGTGCCCAGCACGAGCAGTATCACGACGAGCACGATCGCGTGCGAGGCAGCCAGCCTGAGCCGCAGCCAGCGGAACATCAGCGACCGACGGCGTATCCCACGCCGCGGATGGTCTCGATCACCTGGCCCGCCTCGCCCAGCTTCTTCCTGAGGTAGTGCACGTAAAGGTCCACCACCTTGGTCCGTGCGTCGAACGAGAAGTCCCAGACGATCTCCTTGAGCTCGGCCCGGGTGAGCACGCGACCGCGGTGCTCGAGCAGACACAGGAGCAGGTCGAATTCCTTCGCCGTCAGCTCGATCTCGGCGTCGTTCACCCAAACGCGCCGCGAGCGGGGGTCGAGCGAGACGGGTCCGTGGCTGAGGATGCCGTCCTTCCCGGGCTCGCCGCCGACCCTGCGCGAGACGGCGTCGATCCTCGCGACGAGCTCGGCGAAGGCGAACGGCTTGACCAGGTAGTCGTCGGCGCCGGATCTGAGCCCGCGCACGCGGTCGTCGACCGTGTCGCGGGCCGTGAGCATCAGGACGGGCAGGCTCATGCCGCGCTCCCGGAGCTCCCGGGTGAGGGTGACACCGTCCAGACCAGGGAGCATGACGTCGACTATCGCCAGGTCCACCTCACCCGAGGACGCGCGCGCCAGGCCGTCGAGGCCGTTGGCGCAGGTCTCGGCCTCGTGCCCTTCGGCGCGGAGGCGCTTGGCCAACAGCTCGGCCAGGCGCCGGTCGTCCTCCACCAACAGGATTCGCACTCCTTCATGGTGACAGCCTGCAGGGCGCGCTGCCCGCCCATTCTTACCGCTCTCTAACCGGCCTCCGAACGCGTCCCGAACCGCGGCGCCGAACATCAGGTACATGACGACGACGAAGACGCGAGGCGCCCGTGCCCCGGTCCGGCCCGACGTGAGTTCGCGCCGCTCGCGACACCGACCGGTGAGCCTGTCGGAGGGCTGGCTCCAGATGCCCTGGTCCCTCCGGCTGTTGCGGGCATTCCTCGGCGTCACGTTCGTGTTCGCCGGCGCCCAGAAGCTGTTCGACCCCAACTTCCTGAAGGCCGGGAGCCCCGACTACATCGGGACGCAGCTCCGAGGGTTCGCTCAGGGGACCCCGGTGGCGCCGCTGATGACCTTCCTGGCGCACGTCCCGGTGCTCACCGGCATCGGGATCGCGGTCGTTGAGATCGCGGTCGGGATCGGCACGCTGCTCGGGGCCGGGATGCTCCTGGCCGCCATCGCCGGGTTCGCGATCAACGCCACCCTGTTGCTCTCGGCCACCTGGCACGTGCACCCGTACTTCCTCGGATCGGACTCGATCTACGCCGTGGCCTGGCTCGCCCTGGCGGCCGGCATCGTGGAGGTCGAGCGCGAGCATCGCGGCGGGCGCGTAGCGGGCCCGATCGAGCGGATCGACGGCATCGGGCGGCGCGAGCTGGTGCGTGGCGGTCTCGTGGCGGGCGTGGCCCTGGTCCTCGCGACCGGTGCCAGGGCCCTGGCCGGCCCGCCGGCCAAGGGCGCCGAGGGCATCGGGAAGAGCACGCCCCCGCCGACGCGCTCGGGTGGGTCGACGGGGAAGGGGAAGTTCGACGGGCCCGTCGCCTCGGGCGGTACCACCCAGACCGCGACGAAGGCGCAAGGGACCGTCATCACCACCCTCGACCAGCTACCGGTCGGCAAGGCGGTGGGCTTCTCGGACCCGAGCGTCGGTCCCGCCGTCCTGCTGCGTCTCTCGAACAACGAGGTCTTGGCCTACAGCCGGGTCTGCACCCACGCAGGGTGCCTCGTCGGCTACGACCAGGGCTCGCAGATCCTCGTGTGTCCTTGCCACGGCGCGGAGTTCGACCCGGCCCACGGCGCCGAAGCCATCGCCGGGCCGACGAACACGCCGCTCCAGTCCATCCGCGTCGTGGTGGACAAGTCTTCCGGACAGGTGATCCTGCCGGGGTAGGGGTGGGCCGGTCGCCGGCGTTCCTGGGGCCCATCCCTCCGCAGGCGGCCGGTTCGCTTCAATGAAGGCCGTATGCTCGCAACCCCATGCGAGAACAGGTCCGCCTCACGAAGTTCAGCCACGGAGCGGGGTGCGCGTGCAAGCTCGGGCCGCGCGATCTGACGACGGTCCTGGGTCTGCTGGGCGACGTGCCACTGCCGCCCGAGGTGCTCGTGTCTGGCGACACGGGCGACGACGCGGCCGTGTTCGCGCTTCCCGGAGGAGGGGCCCTCGTCGCCACCACGGACTTCGTCACGCCGAGCGTGGACGATCCGTACGACTGGGGAAGGATCGCGGCGGCCAACGCGCTCTCGGACGTGTACGCGATGGGTGGGGAGCCCAGGCTCGCGCTCGCGCTCGCCGCGTGGCCCGTCGAGGAGCTGCCGATCGAACTGCTCGCCGAGGTCCTCCGTGGAGGGCGCGACGTGGCGGCGCTCGCCGGCGCGCACGTGCTCGGCGGGCACACGATCACCTCGACCGAGCCGATCTACGGGATGGTGGCGCTCGGCTTCGTCGATCCCGATGCGATCGTCACCAACGCAGCGGCGGCGCCGGGCCATGCGCTCGTGCTGACGAAGCCCATCGGAACCGGGATGATCTCGACCGCGATCAAGAGGGCGATCGCCACCGAGGAGCAGGTGCGGGCGGCCGTCGGGACGATGACGTCGCTGAACGACGGCGCCTCGGCCGCCATGGTCGAGGCGGGCGCGGCCGCCGCGACCGACGTCACGGGGTTCGGGCTCCTGGGTCACCTGCGCAGGATGCTCGAGGCGAGCGGCACGGCGGCGCTCGTGGACGCCTCGGCCGTGCCGCTCCTGCCGGGAGTGCTCGACCTGGCCCGGCGCGACGTCGTGGCCGGCGGCACCAAGCGGAACCTCGCGTGGGTGAACGCCACCACGGACTGGGGCGAGATCACGGAGCCGGAGCGGCTGGTGCTCGCCGACGCGCAGACCTCCGGAGGCATGCTGATCGCCACACTGGACCCCGAGCGGCTGGCCGCGGCGCTCGACGTGCGCGGGGTCGCCCATGCGCAGGTCGGCGAGGTGGAGGCGGGCCCCCCGGGGCACATCCGCGTCCAAGGGCGCGTCGTCGGCGAGTGATGACCTCCTGCGAGCCTAGGGGCTCCGGAATAATCGACCTCCCTGATAGCATTTGCAGGTGCAACTGGCGAGTCCCGGAGCGCGACAACCACGACCATGAGCGAACTCGACGGCGTCTTCTACAAGGAGATCGTGGAGCAGGGCCTCCGCGAGTTCCCCAACGAGTGCTGCGGCGTGATCGCGGCCGAGAAGGGGGTGCCCGTGAAGGTCTTCCCCATGAAGAACGCCGACGCCAGCCCGGTCACCTACCGGCTCGACGGCAGGGAGCAGCTGAAGGTCTTCGACGAGATGGACGAGCAGGGCTGGGAGCTGTGGGCGATCTACCACTCGCACACACACTCCGAGGCCTACCCGTCCGAGACCGACCGCCGACTCGCGTTCTACCCTGAGGCCAGGTACATGCTCCTTTCCCTTACCGACCGCGAGGATCCGGTGTTCCGGTCGTTCCTCATCCGCGACGGCGAGGTCGAGGAAGAGGAACTGGTGATCACATGAGCACCTACGGCTTCTCCGAGGAGCAGGTCCAGCGCTACGCGCGCCACATCATCCTTCCCAACGTCGGCGGGAAGGGGCAGCGCAAGCTGCTCGATGCGAGCGTTCTGGTGATCGGGGCAGGAGGGCTGGGCTCGCCGGTCGCGATGTACCTGGCCGCCGCCGGGATCGGCAGGCTCGGCATCGTCGACTTCGACCGCGTGGACGTGACCAACCTCCAGCGCCAGATCCTGCACACCACGCCCGACGTCGGCCGCTCCAAGGTCGAGTCCGCGGTGGAGCACCTGCGAGCGATCAACCCCACGGTCGAGATCGTCGGTCACGACACACTGCTGTTCTCGACGAACGTCTTCGAGATCATGGAGCCCTACGACGTGATAGTCGACGGCACCGACAACTTCCCCGTGCGCTATCTCGTGAACGACGCGACGCAGCTCCTGGGAAAGCCGCTCGCCTACGGCTCGATCTACCAGTTCGAGGGGCAGGCCACCGTGTTCATGCCCGGCAAGGAGACGCCGTGCTACCGGTGCCTCTTCCCGAGCCCGCCGCCTCCGGGAACGGTCCCGTCCTGCGCCGAGGGCGGAGTCTTCGGCGTGCTGCCCGGCGTGGTCGGCGCGATCCAGGCCACCGAGGCGATAAAGGTCATCACCGGTGAGGGCCAGACGCTCGAGGGGCGCCTGCTCCTTTACGACGCGCTGCACATGAGCTTCCAGGAAGTGAAGATCCGCTGGGACGCCGACTGCCCGGTGTGCGGCAAGGAGCCGTCTATCACCGAGCTGATCGACTACGAAGAGTTCTGCGGCGTGCCCGCCCGACCCGAGTAAGGAGCGTTCGAACCGATGGCCGTGACCGTGAAGCTGCCGACGATCCTGAGGAAGCACGCCGGAGGCGAGGCGAAGGTGGGCGCCGACGGCGCCACCCTGCGTGACGTGCTCGTCGACCTGGAGGGGAAGTACCCGGGCATCACGAAGAACGTGATCTCGGAGGACGGGGGACTGCACCGGTTCATCAACGTCTACGTGAACGACGAGGACGTGCGCTACCTGGGCTCGCTCGAGACCGAGGTGAGCGAGGGCGACACGGTCTCCATCCTTCCTGCTGTAGCAGGTGGTCAGAGGTAGTGTCCGGCTTCAGGAGATAGTTCCCGCACCTGGCTGCGCTCGGAGACCAAACGTAGCTTGGGCTGACCGGCTACTAGCAGGCCAGATCCTGAAGCGACCCCAACCCGATCCGCGACACGCGTAAGCAAACGACCCCTCTCATGCGTCGTAACGTGGCATGAGGGTTGCTCTGGTGGGGGTGGCTGTTGACGACTGCGGAGCCGGATTCATTCGAAGCGCTATGCCGCAGCGAATACAGCAACATCGTCAAGACCGCCTTGCTCATCACCGGAGATCTGGAGGAGGCGAAGGATCTAGCCCAGGAAGCCTTCAGCCGAGCGTTCGAACGATGGGATCGAGTCTCACGCCTCGAGCGGCCCGGGGCGTGGCTTCAGACGGTCGTCACGAATCTCGCCATCTCCTGGCGGAGGAAGCAGCGCGTGCGTCTCAGATCCATCTCAAGGATGCGCCCACCTGCTCCATCAGCAGACGAGGGGTCGGAGGTTGACGTGTTGTCGGCGCTTCAGGCGTTGACGCCCGCCGAGCGCAGCGCGGTCGTTCTGCGCTTCTACGCCGACCTCCCGTACGAACAGGTCGCCGACGCCCTTCACAAGAAGCCCGGCACGGTTCGCGCACTCACTTCGAGAGGAGTGTCTCGCATGCGCCAACTGCTGGGGGAGGAGGAAAGGACAGATGTTTGAGGAGAAGCTCCGCGATTCGCTCAGGCAAGCGGTCGAAGGGGTGCAGGCGGGGGATCCGCCCATCAGAAGGGCGATGGCGCGTGGACGGCTGCGGAAGTGGATCCGGCTGGCTGAACTCGTCTTCACTGCTCTGCTTGCGGTCGGCACCCTTACCTGGGCTCTCGTAGGGCTGTCGGTGCTGGGTGATCATCCGTCCGAGGGGCCTGTCCGCCGGGCGGCGGCAGGGAACAGCTTCCCCGGGGACGGACGGATACTCGTCTCAGACACGGAGGGTCTGAAATGGGTGTACGCCGACGGACGGATCGTGACCGTCGCGAAGGGGTTCCTGGGAGCTGCTCCTTTCCAGAGTGGGGGCAGGCTTCTCGCGTGGAAACCCACCGACGTACCGGGGACGGCGGCGGCTACATGTTCCGGGTGCTTCTACGACGTCGACTACTACGTGATGGGGCTCGACGGATCTGACCGCCAGCTCGTGCTCCCTGCTGAGGCCCCTGCCGGCACTGTGTATCCGCACCATCTCGACGTTCAAGTCTCGCCCGGCGGATCCAAGATTGCGTATGTGAGGCAAGAGGACCTAGTCGATGGCGGAGTGCGCGGCGACGAGCTCTGGTGGACCGACCTCGCAACCGGCCAGAAGACCGACCTGGGCGCCGTGCCGTCTTCGGACGCGGCCTTCGTCTGGAAGGACGGTTCGACCCTCTTGGCCCAGTCGCCAGATGAACGGGAACTGGACTGGATAGATGTCCAAACAGGAACGAGGCAGCCCTATCTCGGCGTCTCGGATCCCGCGATCACCGATCTGTTTCAGCGGCTCCGGCCTGGGATCGATGGTCCGACTTCGCTGGCACCGCTCGGCTGGAGCACCGATCCAAGTGCGTCGGCTCTGGCCGTCCTGGTCAGTGGTGCCGACCGGGCATCAGTTCTCGTGTTCTTCGGAACAGGGGAGCCCGAGGGGTTCGCTCCTGATGCGCGGCACGACATCTCGCTCCAGTGGGGACCGACCGGGGTCTTCGCGCTGACATCTTTCGGCGGCGACCGCCCGGAGGCTGGAGCAGGTTTGTACGTGGGGAACGCCGAGATGGTCAGCCCCACTGGCCAACTGCCCACCCTCCCACAGGTAGCTGGCGTGCAGGGGGTGCCAGAGCAAGTCGCGTTCGATCCCTCGGGGTCGGTAGTCGTGTATCAGTTCGCGAACGGGGACTTGACGTTCACGCCGGTGCCGGCAGCAGCGTGCCCCCAGAGTGTGACCTGCAGGTCCTTCTCGCCGGTGACTCTTCATCTGATCGTGCTGCATCTGCTGGCGTGGCTGCCGTGAGAGCCGTTACTCGAACGTGTGCGGCTCGCCCGCGTAGGAGAGCATCTCGCCGTACTCGAACCCATCTTCGGTCGACCGGTAGGGCACGACGTACGTGATCGGCTCGGAGTCTCGGTGCTCGAGGTCCACGCGGATCCCGAGCCGGAACTCGCCCTCGCCCGGGAGCGTGACGTCGACGCAGACAGCGGTGACGAGTAGCGCGCCTTCCTTGGCGCGCTCGTGCAGCCCGTGCTGGATCAGGCCGAGCATCTCCGAAGGGGTCGGCTCGCCGTCTCCCTCGTAGCCGCCGATCGCCTGAAGCTCCCCGTCGGGCGCCATCGAGGCGGCGAACGGATAGAAGCCGCCGTAGCGATCCAGCGACTGCTGGGCGAACGGGAGCAGGAAGCTGAGGAGCACGTCCATGTGCTCCCGGGGCTCGCCGGGCACCTCGTCGACCATGCCGGCACGGTCCCATCGGCGGCATCGGGCGTCAACCGGACTTGCCGCGCCGCGCTGGGATAATCCGGGGGTGCGCTACCACGACATCCTCGAGGCGATCGGGAACACGCCGCTCGTCGGCCTGCCCCGGCTCTCTCCCAGGCCGGGAGTCCGCCTGTGGGCGAAGCTCGAGGGCCAGAACCCCACCGGCTCCACCAAGGATCGGATCGCGCTCAAGATGGTGGAGACCGCGGAGGCCTCGGGCGAGCTCACGCCCGACAAGGTCCTGCTGGAGCCCACCTCGGGAAACACGGGCATCGCGCTCGCGATGGTGGCCGCCCGCAAGGGCTACCGCCTGACGGTGGTGATCCCCGACAACGCGAGCGAGGAGCGGATCGCCCTGTTGAAGCTCTTCGGGGCCGAGATCGTCTACAGCGCCGGCGACAAGGGCACGAACGGATCGATCGAGGTTGCCCGCGCCCTCGCGAAGGACGGCCGGTACCACATGCTCTTCCAGTATGGGAACCCGGCGAACCCTCTCGCGCACTACGAGGGCACGGGCGCCGAGATCCTGCGTGACCTGCCCGAGGTCACGCACTTCGTCGCCGGCATGGGCACCGGCGGAACGCTGACCGGGACCGGCCGGCGCCTGCACGAGCACGACCCGGGGGTGCAGGTCGTCGCGGCCGAACCCGAGCTGGGCGACCTCGTCTACGGGCTACGTTCGCTCGACGAGGGCTTCGTCCCCCCGATCTTCGACCCCGACGTCGTGGACCGGAAGTTCCTGGTGAACTCCGTCGACTCGCTCCGCGCCACGCGGGAGCTGACCGCGAAGGAGGGGATCTTCGCGGGGATCTCGTCGGGCGCGGTCGTGCACGTGGCGCAGCGGATCGCCTCGGAGATCGAGGAGGGCGACGTGGTGTGCCTGCTCGCCGACGGCGGTTGGAAGTACCTGTCCACCGAAGCGTGGGCGGCCGACGTGAAGCTCGCCGAGAAGAAGGTCTCGGAGTCCCTGTGGTGGTAGCGCGTGGGCGATACTGGAGATCGCCGAGTACCTGGCGCACCGAGACGTGAAGATGCTCGTGGTGGCCTGCAACTCCGTGGAGGTCTCCGCGATCGGCGACATCGCGGGCCGGGCGGGGATCCCCGTCGTCGGTGTGATCGATCCCGGCGCGCGAGCGGCGATCCACGCGACCCGGAGCGGCGTGATCGGGATGATAGGGACGGAGGCGACCGTCAGGAGCGGGGCGTACGACCGCGCCGTCGCGGCGACGGGCGCGCCGGTGACCATGCACGCTCAGGCGTGCCCTGTGTTCGTGGAGCACGTCGAGCGCGGCGACACCACGAGCGAGGCGCTGAGGCGAGCCGCCCGCGGGTATCTTGAGCCCCTCACGGAACGAGGGATCGACACGTTGATCTTGGGCTGCACCCATTACCCGCTGCTGTCCGGGCTCCTACAGATGGAGCTCGGCCCCGACGTGGTCTTGGTGTCGTCCGCCGAGGAGACCGCGAAGGACGTCTACGCGACGCTCCTTCGCGAGGGGCTCCAGCGCGACGAGACCACGCACCCGAACCACGAGTTCCTCTCCACGGGGGACCCCTCCGAGTTCGGGCCGGTCGCCGAGATCTTCCTGGGGCCCGAGATCACGCAGGTCCGCGCCACCCAGGCCGAGCCAGTGGGGGGCGGCGCGTGGAGCTGATCGTCCTGGGATCGGGCGGCACGTGGCCGCGCCCCGCCGGCGCGACCAGCGGCTACCTCGTGCGCCACGACGGGTTCAACATGTGGGTCGACGCCGGGACCGGAACTTTCTCGCGGCTCCAGGAGCACATCGCGATCGAGGACATCCACGCCGTGCTCGTGACCCACGCGCACCCGGACCACTTCGTCGACCTGTACCCGTGCTTCTATGCCCGGCACTACGGACACATGGGAGAGCCGAGCCTTCCCCTTCGAGCTCCCGAGGACTTCTGGGGACGCATGGCCGGCCTCGTCTCCCAGGACGGCGCGGACGTGGCGGCGAGCTCGTTCGACGTGCGCGGCACGGCGCCCGGCGAGGCGTTCGAGCTCGGGCCGTTCCGGGTCCGCGCGTTCGAGATGACGCACATCGGCGTGCAGGCTCTCGGCTACAGGATCGAGGCGGGCGGCTCGGTCCTCGCGTACACGGGCGACTCGGGTCCCTCCGACGAGGTGGTGAAGCTCGCCGAGGGCGCCGACCTGTTCGTCTGCGAGGCCACGTGGAGGCACAAGGACGGGCTGCTCCCGTTCCACATGTCGGCGCGCCAGGCAGGAGAGCACGCGGCGCGCGCGGCGGCGGGCAGGCTCGTGCTGACGCACATCTGGCCCACGCTCGACACGGAGGACTCCCGCTCCGAGGCGGCCGAGGTCTTCGAGGGCCCCGTCGAGATCGCCCGTGGCGGCATGCGGATGGAGGTGGGCGGATGAGCGAGCGTCCCGACGGCAGGGCGCTCGACGAGCTGCGTCCGGTGTCCTGGGAGCTCGGCTTCCAGGATTGGGCGGAGGGCTCGGTGCTGTTCTCGATGGGTCGAACGCGCGTGCTCGTCGCGGCGTCGGTGATCCAGGAGGCCCCTCGCTGGCTGCGCGGGACCGGCGGCGGCTGGGTCACCGCTGAGTACTCGATGCTGCCGCGCGCCACCGCGGAGCGCTCCGCACGCGAGGTGAACAAGGGCCGGCCGGGAGGGCGCACCCAGGAGATCCAGCGGCTGATCGGGCGCTCGCTGCGTGGCGTCACCGACCTGTCCCGGCTGGGGGAGCGCACGATCACCATCGACTGCGACGTGCTCGTGGCCGATGCCGGCACCCGGACCGCCTCGATCACCGCGGGGTACATCGCCCTCGCGCTCGCGCTCCGCACGCTGCACGAGCGGGGCGCCGTCCCCGGCGACCTGCTCACCGACAGCGTCGCCGCGGTCTCGGTCGGCCTGATCGGACGGACTCCGGTGCTGGACCTCTGCTACGAGGAGGACGCGGGAGCCGAGGTCGACTTCAACGTGGTGATGACGGGATCGGGCAAGCTCGTGGAGGTTCAGGGGACCGCCGAAGGCGACCCCTTCTCGCGCGGGGACCTCGACGCTCTGCTCGACCTGGCCGAACGAGGGATCCAGCAGCTCACGATGCTCCAGCGACAGGCCCTGGCGCCCGCCTCCTGATGACGCCCTTCCCGGAGCGCATCGCGATCGCGTCCCGCAACGAGCACAAGCTTCGCGAGATAGCGCGGATCTGCGCCGACTGGCCCGTCGCGTGGCTCACGACCCAGGACCGGCCCGACGAGCCGTGGCCAGACGTCGAGGAGACGGGAAGCACCTACCTGGAGAACGCGCTCCTGAAGGCGCGCGCCGTCGCCGCCGCGCTCGGGGTGCCCGCGCTCGCCGACGACTCGGGGATCGAGGTCGACGCCCTCGGCGGAGGCCCCGGCCCGCGCTCGGCGCGCTACGCGGGTGAGGGCGCCAGCGACGAGCGGAACCTCCGTCAGCTGATCCGTGCCGTGGCCGGGGTGCCGTCCTCCGGACGGACGGCCCGCTACCGGTGCGTGGCCACCATCGCGTTCCCGGACGGCTCGCAGGTCCACGCGGAGGGGGTGTGCGAGGGCACGCTCGTCGGAAAGCCCAGGGGCTCGGGCGGGTTCGGGTACGACCCGATCTTCGTTCCGGCCGGCTGGGATAGGACGATGGCCGAGCTGTCTCCCGAGGAGAAGGACCGGATCAGCCATCGGGGCAGGGCATTCCGGGCCCTGCGGGACCTGATCGCTGCGCCATGAACCCGCAGGTCAGAGGCTGGAAGCTCAAGCCGGGGGCCGCCGCGGTCGAGTCTTACGAGGTGGACGAGAAGGAACCACACGGATCCGGCGTGCGCCCGGAACGGCACCTGCTGCGAAGGACGGAGGGATTCTTCCAGGGCAAGCCGAAGCCCGTGGTGCTCCTGCTCGGTCTCGGCTTCGTCGGCGCTGTCGCCGGGCTCGACTATCTCGTCTCGCTCCGGATCTCGCTCGCCCTCTTCTACCTGCTGCCGGTCGGGGTGGTGACCTGGACCCTGGGGCGTCGCTGGGGGGCGGTCGTGGTGCTCGCGGCCGCGCTGGCTGGCCTGATCGCAGAGATAGCAGCGTACGGTCCCCACTCGGGCCTGGTGCCGTACTGGAACGCGCTGGTGCGGTTCGCGTTGCTCGGCATCCTCGGGATGCTGCTCGCGACGTTCCACGACTCGATGGAGCAGCAGACCCGGCGCGCCGAGGAGGAACGAGGGATCTCGGAGCAGCTCCGGGGCCTGAACGAGATGAAGAACACGCTCCTGCACGCGGTCTCGCACGATCTGAAGGGACCGCTCGCTGCGATCCTCGGATCGATCGGCACCCTTCAGAGGGCCGAGCAGCTCCAGCTGACGCCGGAGCAGCGCGACGGTCTGCACGAGGCGATCGACGCATCCGGCCGGAAGATGGACCGCCTCGTGAGCGACCTGCTCGACATGGACCGGATCGAGCGCGAGACGCTGAGTCCCTCGCGCGAGACCACCGACGTCGGGGAGCTGGCGAGGAACGTCATGCGCGAGTGCGAGCAGCTCGGCGCGCATCCGGTGCGCGTGGAGGCCGACCCGGTTCTCATCGACCTCGATCCCTCCATGGTCGAGCGCATCATCGAGAACCTGCTCGTGAACGCCGCCCGCCACACTCCGGTCGGGACTCCGGTGCTCATCTCCGTGCGCGCGCGCGCCGACGCCGTGGTCATCACGGTCGAGGACGAGGGGCCCGGCGTTCCCGACGACCTCAAGCGGACGTTGTTCGACCCGTTCCGTCAGGGTCCCGGGGCGAGCGGCAAGGGCGTCGGCATCGGCCTGTCGCTGGTGAAGCGGTTCGCGGAGCTCCACGGCGGCTCGGCCAAGGTCGAGGACGCTCCGGGCGGCGGTGCCCGCTTCGTGATCCTCCTTCCGGGAAGGATCCGCACGCGGGACCTTCAGACGGGCGACTCGCGCCTGCGCGCCGTCTGAGCCGACCGCGATAGCATCGGTGCTATCATCGAGTGGATGGACGCGGCGGGGACGCTTCGTGAAGCCAGGCGCTTGGCAGGGTTCTCCCAGCGAGCCCTCGCCGGGCGGGCCGGCGTGCCGCAGCCGACGGTGGCGCGGATCGAGTCGGGCGCGGTCGTGCCGCGGGTGGACACACTCGACAAGCTGCTCGCGGTCTGCGGCCGAGCGCTCACGAGCGGGCCGAGGCCCGGTGCGGGGATCGACCGTACACCGATCAGGGCGCTCCTTGCGCTGACGCCCGCCGAGCGCCTGTGCCTGGCTGCTCGTGAGGCCCGCAACCTCGACAGACTCTTGGCCGGAGCGCACGCTCGATGAACGAGGCCGCCTTCGACCCGCTCCGCGTGATCCGTGCTCTCGATCGTTGCGGCGTCCGGTTCGTGATCATCGGAGGTCTCGGCGCGCGGCTGCACGGCTCGCCGTCGGTCACCAACGACACGGACGTCTGCTACGAGGCTACGGCGGAGAACCTGGAACGCCTGGCGGCGGCGCTCCGGCGGCTCGGCGCCAGACTTCGCGGGGCGCCCGAGGATGTGCCGTTCCGCCTCGACCCGAAGACCCTGGCTGCGGGTGACCACTTCACGTTCGCCACGAAGGCAGGGAACCTCGACTGTCTCGGAACGCCTGCGGGCGTGGCCGGCTTCGACGATCTCGCCCGTAGCGCGGTCCGCTTCGAAGTGGAGGGATCGACGGTGCTCGTCGCATCGATCGACGACCTCATGCGGATGAAGCGCGCGGCGGGCAGGCCGAGGACCTTATCGAGATCGAGGTCCTCGCCGCGGTCCAGCAGGAGATCGAAGACCTCGCACGCGACGCGTACGCCTGACCCGGGGGAGCGGAGGGATCGCGTGACGATGGTCCACTCCGGGCCCGTGTCTCAGCCCGCCGCCTCCGCGACCGTGGAGGCGGGAATGGTCTTCGCAAACGCGACGGCGATGGCCGCAGCGCCGAGCGTGCTGGGGTGGAATCCGTCGCCCGAGATGTACTCGGGATGGGTCGCGGGAGCATCACCGAACGAGCCCAGATCCACGATGATGGCCCCTTCCGCGAACGCCACCCTCGTGATGGCGGAGTTGTAGGAGCGGACCTGCGCCCTGACCACGCCCGGCGGCGGCAGCGACGGATCCGGCAGCGGGCACGTCACTTCTGACCGACGGCAGGCCAGATACACCGGCAGGGAGTCCAGCCGCGGCGTGGTCGCCACCAGGACCTGAACGGCGCCGCCGTCCCTCAGCTTGTGGATCAGCGTGCCCAGTTCCTTCTGATACCTGGCTACCGGCACACCATGGATCAGGTCGTTCACGTTCAGCCACACCGTGACCAGGTCGGGGTGCACGGCGAGCGCGGCCCCAACCTGCTGGGACAGAGCGTCCGCGGTCGTGCTCCCGCTCACACCGAAGTCGTAGAAGATGGCTCCCGGCAGGGTGGTGCGCCACAGCACCCGAGGCCATGCGTCGGTCAGTGGGTTCGTAGTGCCGATCCCCACCGTCTCGCTCGCCCCGACCGCCGCGTAGACGAACGGCTTTCCGGTGACCGGGCTCCCCACGGCGATCCCGCCGGCCGCGCCACCGCCCGTGCAAGACGGCGCGAAGACGGCGAGCGCCGCAGTCAGGCCCACGGCCCGCGCGCTGCGTCCCCATACCCAGCGTCGGCCGCTCACGCGCCTCCCACCGCCTCGCGGGCGGGCAGGCGGGCTGCACGGCGAGCCGGGGCGGTTCCAGCGATGAGTGAGAGCAGCGTCGCCCCCCCGATCCCCGCGGCGATCACACCGAGCGGCGCCACCAATCGAACACCGGCCAGGCCCTGTGTCTGGAGGTAGCCGTTCACGACGGCGGCGACCACGCGGGCGATCGTCGCTCCCAGCAAGGTGCCCGCCGCGCCGCCCAGCAACCCGACGAACCCGGCCTCCAGGAGGAACACCCGCATGATGTCGCGGTCGCGCGCACCGATGGCCTTCAGGACTCCGATCTCCCGCCGACGCTCGCGGACCGCCGCTAGGAGGGCATTAGTGATGCCCAGGGCCGCGATCACCAGCGCGATGACGCCGATCGCGCTCAGCACGATATCCACCACTCGCAGGTATCGCTGCACGTTCGCGATGAGCTGTTCGGGTGCGGAGGTTGCGTAGCCCAAGGCCGTGATCTCGGAGCGAACCCGGTGGACCTGCGCCAGGGTGTCGGCCACGACGATCAGGCCGGAGTATCCACCGGGGCTCCTCGTCCCCGTCCTCGTCCAGGAGCTGGTGGCCGACGCCTGTTCGATCGAAACAAGGAACTCCCCGGGCGCCGCGTCCTGGGCCACGACCCCGACGATCTTCGCGCCCACCCATCTGGTCCAGATCATGCCGCTGCGGTACTCCTCGTAGGAGCGCTGCGGAGCACCCAGTTCGACGATCCGACCGATCGCCTTCTCGGGCGTCGAGGCGTCGATCCCCAGCCGGTCCAGGTACCCCAGGGACACCGCGGTCTCGTTCGAGAGCCCCGGCGAGGGAAGCCGCCCCGCCAGGACCGTCACCGGCAGGTTCGCGGGACGGCGAAGGTCCACGCCGACCATCTGGTCGAAGAAGGGCTTGGGTTGGTCCTCAGCGGTCCCCGAGGGCACCGCGTAGATGCCCACGGTTTGCACGGGCAAGACCTGCGAGACGCCCGGGAGCGCTTCGATCTTGCTGAGGTCGGATCCAGTGATGGGCCTCGCTGCGCCCTGGCGGAACGAATCCGTCTCGAGCTGTCCGGGCTGGGCGGCGGCTGCGGCCACCCGGATGGCGGTGATCGGCCCGCCCTTGCTCACCTGATTGATGACGCGCGAGTTCGCCGTGACGACGATGGTCGCAAGGGCCACGAGGAGCGCGCTCGCGAGCGTCACCGCCAGCGCGGTCAGCACCGTCCTCCCGAACCGCCGCGTGGCTGATTCCATGGCCAGGCGGAAGGCGTCACGCCAACTCATGCCCACCGTCCCGCGACCATCCGCCGCTGTTGTTCGCCCCGCGCCGCGACCGAAGGGTTGTGCGTAACTATCAAGAGGGTGCAGCCGTGGCTCGTTCGGAGCGATTCAAGCAAGGTCAGCACCGTGCGGGCCGCGTCTTCGTCCAGGTTGCCGGTCGGCTCGTCGGCCAGCAGCAGCCTGGGACCGTTGGCCATGGCCCTGGCGATCGCGACCCGCTGGCGCTCGCCTCCGGAAAGAGCAGGGGGTCGGTGTTCGGCACGGTCGAGGAGCCCCACGGCGTCCAGCAGCTCTCTTGCCCGCCGACGCCGCGCGACGCGATCCACTCCCGAGAGCGCCAGCGCCAACTCCACGTTCTCCTGAGCGCTCAGGACCGCGACGAGTCCGTAATGCTGGAACACGAACCCGAGCGTCTGACGGCGGTACGCCGCCAGAGCGTCACCGCTCAGTTCGGTCAGCGACTCGCCGTCGACGCGGATGTCCCCGCCCTGAAGGGGTTCCAGACCCCCGAGCAGGGAGAGGAAGGTGCTCTTCCCGGCTCCTGAAGGGCCGGTGAGAGCCAGGTACCCGCCTGCCGGAACGTCGAGGTCGAGCCCATGCAACACGGTGAGATCGCCGTCGGCGGTCGGATAGGTGTGCGTGAGGCCGGTGATGCGGATGGCGGCGCCTCGGGCAGTTCGGGTATCTGAGTCTAGGGAAGGCATCCGGGCATTCTGGCACCAGACCTCGATGAAGCAAGGGAGAGTCGCGCGCCCGCGGCGGGCGGGGGAAGATGGCGCGTGGCCACCGACCCGGCCCCCGCGAAACCAGCGCAGATCGGAGCCCTGATCGCGACCGCCTTCAGCGTACAGCTCGGCGTCTCCTCGATCCGGGTGCTTTTCCCGCTTGCCTACGCGCTGCGCGAGCGGTCCGGCACGATCACGGTGGCCGCCTTCACCCTGTTGATCTTCCTGGCGCCCGCCCTGGCCGGGCCGCTGCGGCGAGCCGTTGGCGGGCGGGTCGGGGTTGCCACGGCGCTGAGTGGACTGGTGGCGACCACCCTGGCGATGCAGTTCGCGCGCCCTATCCACTTCTGGCTGGCGGCGATGGCTACCGCTTTCGCGTTGATCGGATGGACGCTTCTCCTTCACGCGTTCCGTTCGAACGGATCCCAGCTCGGCGGCGTCTTCGCGATCTCCTTCGTCGGGGGGCTGACACTCGACACGGCCGTTCACGCGGCATTCGCGACCTGGGATCCCGCCTGGCAGCCCGGCGCTCTGCCCGCGATCGCTGCCGTCGCGCTCTCAGCCGCGCTCGTGGCGACGATCCCGAGCGCGATGGCGGCCGTTCATGGCCAGGCCGGTGAAACGCTCTTTAGGCAAGTGCTTCCTGCATCAGCTCTCGGACCGTTCCTCTTGGTCAACATCCTGTTCTTGCAGAACGTCGCCTTCGCCGATTCCTTGGCGGGAATATCGCTTGCGAAAGGCGCCGCGGTGGTCCTTGCAGGCGACACCCTGTCGATCGCCGCGATCGCATGGGGAGTGGGAAGAGAATCGCCGCGCTTCCGCATCATGGCGGGGGCCGTGCTCGTTGCCCTCGCCTGGTTCGTGACGGGCCTGCACGGCCTCGCCGCCGGTGCCGCACTCGTGGCCGCGAGCGCGATAGCCGGCCCCCTCCTTGCTGGGGCGCTGTCGCGAGGCGGCCCTCCGTCCGGTGGAACGGCGTGGCGCACCTCGATCGCGGTGAGCATGGGCACCGTGTTATTCATTGCATCCGCGTTCCTCTATCAGATCCACGTCACGAACCCGCTGCCCTTTTCCAACCGGTTCATTCCGCCGCTCGCCGCCCTGCTGCTGGCCCGCGCGCCGGCCGGCGCGGCTTTCGCGGCGGTTCCGATCCCTCGGCGCGTGGTGGCGCTGCCGCTCGCCTTCCTGGTCATCGTGCCCCTGGCGGTGTCCGCGACACTGCCGGGAACCGCGGTCGTTCGCGGCGATGGTCGCAACCTGCGGATCCTGGATTGGAACGTTCACTCCGCCGTAGGGGCGAATGGCATGCTCGACCCGGCTGCGCTCGCAGCGGTGATCGAGAGGCAGCAGCCCGACGTGGTGGTGTTGCAAGAGATCTCGCGGGGATGGACGATCGCGGGGACGATCGACCTGGCGGAATGGCTGTCCAGCCGTCTGGGTCTTCCGTACGCTTGGGCGCCCGCCGCCGACGGCCAGTTCGGGAACGTGGTGCTCAGTCGGCTCCCGATCCTGCGAGCCGAGGCCGTCCCTCTGCCTTACGGCTCCGGTCCCCAGCATCGGAGCTTCGTGAGGGTGGACGTGAGTCTCGGCTCAGGTACGACAGCGACGGTGATCGGCGCGCATCTGGAGAACGGGGGCGGTACCGGCACGCGCGCGCAGCAGATCCGGAGGATCCTCACGTATCTGGGGAACGCTCCTCGCACCATCATCGCGGGCGACATGAACATGCAACCCAGCGACGCCGACCTCGCGCTCTTCGAGAACGCCGGCCTTCAGAGCGCCCAGGACGTGACCGGCAACGGGGCGCTGTCGTCGGCTCGCGATCCCAACTTCCCGGGTGATCGACCGGACTGGATCTTCGGAACCAAGGACGTCTCGTTCTCTCATTTGGGAGGTGCGATATGTGGTTCCTGTTCGTGGTTCCCTGCCCCACGCCCGACGGGCGCACGGCTCAGGACCTTTACGAGAAGCGGGTTCGCATGATCACGGACGAGATGCGCGAGAGCTCGCTCCAGCATGGCTGTCGCTTCCACCGGGCCTGGCACGCCCAAGACGGTTCCGCTTTCTACGCCGTCGCAAAGTGGGAGACGCGCGAGGGGGCCAGCGCCTTCTTCGAACAGTGGGAGATCGATGCCGAGCCCGGCGAGTCACGGTCGTCCTCGAGGGAGACGTCGGGCTGGTTCCACTGGTCTGACTTCGCCACTGGCTGGGCCTGGGCTGGGGCGCCGGTTTCGAAGGACGCGTCGGCCCGGCCTAGGCGCTGCTGGAGGCTTCCCCGGCGCCCCCGATCTCGGGTTCGGGAACTCGGGCCCCGGCGGCGCGTCGTTTCCCGAGCCAGAGGGCGAAGCCCGCGATCGCCGCGAGGAGCGGCAGCGCTAGCAGGGACAGTCCGAACGATCGTGTCCAGGGTCCGAGCTCTGCCGCAGGATGCCCGAGGATCCCGGCGAGAGAGTTGGGGTCGGGCGAGGGCGTCCCTTGCTCCGACGCCGGAAGCTTGCCCACGCCAACCGGGGCGGCCGTCTTCGTGCCCGAGCCCTTCTTGCCCGACGGCGACTTACTGGACGAGGGAGAGGAGGATGTCTTCGTCCCTCCGCCCCCGCCGCCATTCTTGGTGCCGCCGCCCGACGAACCGCCGCCCGACGAACCGCCGCCCGATGAACCGCCACCAGAGCTCGACGTCTTCGTCGGCGAGGGACTGGCCGTGGGAGCGGCCTCGACGACCAGGGTCGTGAAGTGCCCCTCCTTCTTGTGCAGCTTGCAGTACAGCAGGAACGTGCCGACCGTGTTCAACACCGGCGTGGTGTAGGTGTCGCCGAGGCTGAGCGCGCCCGAATCGAAGAGCCCGTCCACGACGGCCGAGTGCGGGGTGGGCGCGTCCTCGACGACGGCGAATCGGATCTGATCGCCCTGGGTGACGACGACCTTGCTCGTGGAGCCGGTGGAGTCGTCTTTGAAGTAGAAGTTACCGATGGTGACCTTCTTCAGGGCCGCCGAAGCGGGAACGAGTCCCAGCATGAGAACGCAGACGATCGCTGCCACCCCGACCGCGATGACCCGGCTGCGTCTCATCGTGCGTACACCATCTCTCCGGCGATGAGCCCGGCGGTGATCAGCAGCCAGAGCCCGGCGGTGGCCAGACCTATGTCGATTGTCGCCTCCCGGCCCGCGAACGGCATGTTCGTCCGCTTGCGACGCCACAGGTAGTGGGCGGCGAAGGTGCCGCCGGCGCTCAGCGCGACGATCGCGTGCCACAGCAGGGGCTTACCCCATTGCGGGTGAACGATGAAGTCGAAGCCCGACGTGTCTATGAAGGCCGCCGTCACGACCACGGGCAGCGAGACCACGCCGATCACCTCGAAAAGGCGAGCTCGCTGGTCCCAGTGCTCCTTGCCGGTTACGTAGCGAAGGATCAGGCATACCCAGGCGAAGGTCAGCATCGCCATGGGGAAGTGGACCACCGCCGGGTGGACCGGCAGTGTGAACGGATCGAATGTGAGCCCGACCATCAGTCGACCTCACGGAGTCTGGCCGCACACGGCGCGGCCGTCCAGCCACAGCTCTTCCACCGAAGACTCATCGCCGGGTTATCGGCTCCTGGTGTGACTACCTTAAAGGGAGGATCTCCCGGCACGGGAGGGGGACTCGAACCCCAGGCCTTTCGGGCACCGGATCAGAGGTTGGTGCCGCCACGCACGGAGCCCTCCTCGGCCTGGCTCGCCGTGCGTGCCGGGAGATGTGATGCTCGAGTGTCACTAGGCGTCTCGACGCAGTTAGGGGTTCATGCCGCGCCATGGAAGAACCGCTCCACCTCGTCGAACCAGCGGATCTCGATCTCGCCTCGGCCGGCGCCGTCTCGTTCGAGGCGTTCTTCCTGGCCGAGCGCGATGATCTCTTCGGCGCCATGGCTCTGGTGACGCACGATCGCGGTGAGGCGGAGGAGCTCACGCAGGAGGCGTTCGTCAAGGTCCTGGAGCGGTGGGACAGGGTCGGGGGGATGGACGATCCGGCGGGCTACCTCTACCGGACGGCGATGAACCTGTTCAGGAAGCGCTACCGGCGGGCGTCCGTCGCGGCCCGGCGTTCGATAGGCCTGCCGCCACCTCGCGATCCGATCGAGGACGTCGATGCTCGTGACGCGGCAGCTAGAGCGCTGGCGCCGCTGACGGCCAGGCAGCGAGCCGCGATCGTCTTGACCGACCTCCTGGGCTTTTCCTCCGAGGAGGCCGCTCGCGCACTCGGCGTCCGGGCCTCAACGGTGCGGATGCACGCGTCGGTCGCTCGCGCCGCGCTGAGGAAGACCCTGGGAGAAGAACGATGAGCGGATACCGCGATGTGTTGGAACGGAGCCGGCGCGCCGTCGGCCCTTCGCGTCTCGACCTCGAGAGGGTGTACGGCCGGCGTGACCGTAAGCGTCGCAACCAGCGGATATCGGCAGCCGTGCTTGCGATCGCCGTCGCGGGAGCTGGGCTCGGCGTCCTCGTCCGTGCCTTCGACCGGAGCCAGCCGGCGCCGGCCGACCGCATCACGCGGCAGAACATCTCGCGCGTGCACCTGGCCTGGACGGCCGACGTTGCGGACCTCGGCTACGGAGCGCCGATGATCGCGGACGGGATCGTGCTCGTACGAGGCAGCGCGGGCTTCACCGACGGACGCGGAGGGATCGTCGCGTACCCGGTGGACTGCGCCCGCGCCGGAGGGACATGCGAGCCGGGTTGGATCGGACCGACCGGCGACGGCGCGGGCCAGCCGGCGGGCGGTGACGGGGAGGTGTACGTCACGGGCGCAGACTGCACGCCCGACCGCACGGGCGTGATGTGCTTCGGGAAGATGTACGCGTTCCCCTCGACGTGTCCCGCAGACGGCGCGACGTGCTCGCCTCTGTGGACCGCCGACAGGGTGCGCGGCTTCGGCGGCGTGGAGCGCCCCATCCCGCTTCCCGGCGGCGTGCTGGTGGGCGCGAGCTTCTTCCCGGCGTCCTGCTCGGGCGATGGCTGCAACCCCTCTTGGGTCGATCGCCGTTGGAGCGCCTCTCAGGATGGCGTCGTCCTCGGCCGTGAGGTGGTGATGCCCGAGAACGACCGGATCGCCGCCTATCCCATCGCCTGCATCGTGAGCGGCGGTTGCGATCCTTCGTGGACCATCGGCATATCATCCGCTGACGCCACGGTCACGACGGTCGGCGACGCGATAGCCGTAGTGGACAACGCCGACGGTCGTTTCGCCATCTACCGCGACTGTGGGGCGGCGGTGGGCATGTGCAGGCCCGCCTGGACCGCGCCGGTACCGCGGGGCGGAGGGCTGGCCGGCTGCGGCGACAGCTCGATCATCGAGACATCGGGCACTGTGTTCTCGAAGTGGGGAGGTTGCGGCTTTACCCAGACGCTGGCGGCATATCCCCTGGACTGCAGGACGGACGGCCAGGAGTGCACCCCGTCGTGGACGTGGACCACCGCCCGGTTCGACTTCGAGGTGGCCGCCGACGGCAACATGTACGTGACTTCCGAGGGCCAGGTGCATGCGTTCCCCGCGTCCTGTTCGTCCCAGCAGCGGTGCGACCCGAGCTGGGTAGGGGACGGAGACCGGATGCCGGTCGACCCGGTGGCGGGGGACGGGTTGGTATGGGTGATGAGCGGAACCGATCTCCTCGCGTACGCGAGCGATTGCGGGACGGAAGGCGCTTCATGCGAGCCGCTCTGGCGCCACGACGTCGGGGCGCACGTCGTGTGGATCACGATCGATGGACCCAGGCTGTACGTGGCTGGAGGAGGACGACTCATGACATGGGAGATCGACGGTGGCTGATCGGGGCCGAAACGCGCTTCGTCTCATCGGCTGCCTGATGGTCTTGGCGTCGTGCACCCAGCGAACCACGACGTCGACCACCCCTCCGAGCTCGGCCACGTCCTCGCCGTCGGCTGCTCAAGCGGCGCTCCTTTGGAGCGCGAACTTCCACCACGCACTGACAGCGCCGACCGTCGCCGGCGGGGTCGTGTACGTGGCGGACCGGGACTCGCTCATCGCCATGTCCGCCGAGTGTTCCGATCCGTGTGAGCCGATCTGGACCGGCAGGCTTCCCTTTGGCAACGCGGCGATCGACAGAGACACCGACTACACGGGAACCGCGACGAGCCACTACGCGCCTGTGGTCTCAGGAGGGCATGTCTTCGTGACCACGCAGCACCCGTGGGGGATCGCTTCGTTCCCGACAACGTGCACGACGACGCAGTGCCCAGCCGAGTGGTGGGCGGAGACAGACGAGCCGACATCTGAGGTCGTGGTTGCGAGCGGTTCTGTGTTCGTCGCCTCCGGGGCCGGGCGCGTGCTCGCCTTCTCCGGATCGTGTCGTCGACAGTGCGCTCCGGAGTGGACGGTCGATCTGCCCGGCACCTATGCGAAGGTCGGCGGCGGGCCTCACCTGACGGTCGCGGGCAGGATGGTCGTCGTGATGAGCTCCGATCGTGCATATGCCGTGGACGCCGAAGCCGGCCGACTTGCGTGGTGGGGCGGCTCGGGGCCGGGTGGGGCGAGCGGCGAGGCGAGCTCCCCCGCGGCCCCGGTCGTGTACCAGGGGACCGTGTACGCCACGCTCTGGGGGACGGATCCCAACGTCCCGCGCCTCGATGCGTTCCCGCTACACTGCCGCGCCGACGGTCGCCGGTGCCCAGCGACGTGGTCGGCCGGAACCAACGATGACTTCCTCGGCTGGCCGTTCTTCGGCGCCGGGACGATCTACGCGGGAACCGAGACGACTCCGGGTTCGGGCGACGGGACGATCTACGCGTATGGCCCGAACTGCGGACAGGGGGCTTGTTCTCCGGCATGGTCGACGCGCGTCTCCTCCGAGCTGGTGATCGGTTGGTGCTCCGTGCAAGACGGTGTGCTCTACGCCGTGTCCCGTGAGCAGGGTGACATGTATGCCTTCCCGGTTTCGTGCTCGGACGGCTGCGCGCCGCTGTGGACGACCGCTTCGATCTCGACTTCGAACGTAGGCACGGACGACACGACGTCCACCGGCCCTTATGCTCCGGCGTTCGTGAATGGCAAGATCGTCTTCACGACGAGCGGCGGCTCGATCCGCGTGTTCGACCCCAGCACGTGCCCGACGGACGGAAGCATCTGCGCGCCATCGATGTCGTGGGATGCAGGAGCCGGTTCACTTACCGAGGTGGCGGTCGATGCCGACCTCGCCTATGTGTCATCGGAGGCTGGCGTGATCCTCGCCTTCCGCGTGTGAGTTGGCGTGCACTTGCGGCGCCAGCGAGGCGCCGGGCCGCGGTATCGTGTGCACATCTCCGACGACCACATCCTCGTGAACCGGCCCTCGTGGGACGAGGACGCCGACGATCACCTCTGACCGAGGTCGAAAGCGACCGCGCCCAGCCCTATCGAGCGGACGTCCGGGTCGTCGAGCATCTGCTGGAGCACCCGCACCGGAGCATCGCTCACGACGATCCCCACGGCCCCCTGGTCGGCGAGCTGCCGAAGGGTGGCAACGGGCGGAAGCCCGAGGATCGCGAGCGTCTCGTCGTCCGCGGCCGACAGCGAGTCCACCCACCGCCGGAACCCGTCGATCGTGGGAATCACGGACTGCGAGAACGGCTGGGCCGGGTTGTCGGCCTGCCAGCCCACCGGTCCCTGCAGCCACGGCGAGGAGATCGCTTGGCCTCGCGGCGCCCAGGAGAGGATCAGCGACGAGCCCGCCCCGACGAACGGCACGCCGGATCCCCACCGCTGAAGGAACGCGGCGACCGTGGCGTCGTCGAGCGGTTGTCGGAACGCGATGACGGCGCTCGCCCGCATGCCCTCGGGCAGCTGTGCCATCACTCGCTCAGCGGTGGACCGGGGGAGCGGTCCGCCGGCGGCGAACATCCCCAGGTCGGTCTGGGGAACGCTCACCGAAGCCGGGTCGAGGTGGCCGAGCGCGTTCTGAGCCACCCACACATCGATCTCGGGCGGATCGGACGACGGGATCCTCGGCGACAAGGTGACGTCGACCTTCATCGTGAGCAGCGTAGTGTTGCAGCATCCGCCCCCGCCGAACCGGTACTCGGGGTGCGCGACCACGAAGCCCGTCGCGGCCACCCGCAGGAACCGCTCCCTGCGACCGAACCCCTCCTGGAGCCCGGCCGAGAGCAGTTGCCCGAAGAGGGACAGCAGCAAGAACCAGATCAGCGCGACGAGTGCGGTCCGGAAGACTCCTCGAGTGATCGCGCGGCGGATGGCGCGGTCGTCGAAGTTCGGCACCTCTGGGAGCTCGGGTTCAGGTGTGGGGTTCATCGTTCGCCTCCGATCCATAGGCCAGGCGGAACGCCTCGCGGGCCCGCCACACCGCGGTCTTCACCGCGGCGGGAGTCGTGCCCGTCATGCGCGCCACCTCGGCGTGCGTGAAGCCGTCGACGTGGACGAGCGTGAGAAGCCTGGCCTGCGGCGTCGAGAGCCGGCGCAGAGCGTCCCGGACGGCCGCGCCGACCGCCGGGTCGTCCGCCTCTGCGGTCGCCACGAGCGACTCGTCGAGCGGTAGGGTCGGATGGCCGCGCCGGTGTTCGTCCACCAGGACGTTCCTCGCGATCGTGAGGAGCCAGGCCTCGGGACGTCCTCCGCGCCAACCGAGGAAGGCGCGCGTCGCACGCAGGAAGGTCTCCTGC
>JACQDK010000008.1 GCA_016201135.1 Actinomycetota bacterium | reverse complement strand
GGAGCTCGTGGCTGGTGATCGCGATGAAATCGGACTTCATCTCGTCGAGCTCCTTCAGGCGCCGAAGGGTCTCCTCCTGGCGGGCGCGCAGGCGCGCCGCCTGGGCGACCAGCGCGATCTGGTCGGCGAGCCGCCCGAGGACGAGCAGCCGCTCACGATCCATCGCTTCCGGCGAGGAGGCCACCTCGTGCAGCAGCCCGATGGAGTCGCCCCCGGCTCGGAGAGGGACGATCCCTTCCGGGGGGTCCTTATGCATGACGGGGCGCCCTTCGAGCGCCGCGTCGCCGATCGCCGAGCCGGCGCCGAAGCGGTCGCCGCGGGCGTACCCGGGGCTCCCGTACACGCCCTTCGCGACCAGCTCGGGGCGCCCGTCCTCGTCCTCCTCCCGCAGCAGCACCCCGAAGGCCTTGCATCGGAGCTCGCGCCCGACCGCCTCCACCATCGCCTGCAGGCCCTCGTCGGGATCCTCCACGGCGAGCCCCGCCAGGATCGCCGAGTGGAACGCGGAGAGCTCCCGCCGGGCCTGCGCCTCGCGCTCAGCCGCCGAGCTCGCGAGGGCCGCCGACTCCTCCGCCAATCGAGCTCGCTCGCGGGCCCTCTCGGCCTCCCGCCGCATGGACCGGGCCATCAACCCGGCGACGACGGCGATCGTGAGCTGGATCCCCACGCGGAACGCGACGACCGCCGCTCGGAAGGGGTGACCGTCCGCGAATGAGGCTTCCCGGAGGGATTCCGAGAGCAATGTGGCGGCGACGGGCGCCAGGGCCCCCGGCACGCCGTAGCGGATCGCGCCCTCGAGCGGCAGGACGTAGACAACGACCCATGCGTCGCCGCCGGTTCCACGCGCCACCCAAGCGAGGCCGAGTACGGCCACGACGTCCAGGCTGAACGCCCACATGCCGGCCCGGCCCAGCTGCCGGGGGTCCTGGGCCCTGCGGGCCAGGCTCGACACGGCCAGGTTCCCCACGGCCAGGGCGGCTACCAGCGTGAACGCGAGGGGCAAGACGTACCCCGCTCCGGCCCCGTCTCGGACCACGAAGGCGGTCTGCGCGGCGCCGAAGACCACCGCCAGCCAGCGCAGCCCGATCAGGCCACGCTCGAGGCGGCGGGCCTGGCCCAGGTCGCGGACGATCACGGTTCTCCCTACGGCGTCGACGGCTAGAATCGCCCGGCGGCACCGGGAAGATCCCGGCCGCCACCGGACCCACATCATCATGTTCGACACCCTCACCGACAGCCTGAATGGCGTCTTCAAGAAGCTCCGATCCCGCGGGAAGCTCCATCCCAAGCAGGTGGAGCTGGCCCTCGCGGACATACGCACGGCCCTCCTCGATGCCGACGTGGCCCTGGAGGTCGCCGACGACGTGATCTCCCGGGTCCGCGCCCGGTCGCTCTCAGAAGAGGTGATGAAGAGCCTCACGCCCGCGCAGCAGGTGGTGAAGATCGTGCGGGAGGAGCTCCAGGCCACGATGGGCGGGGAGCTCGAGCCGTTCAATCTTCCTTCCGCCCGCCCGGCGGTCGTGATGGTCGCGGGCGTGCAGGGCTCCGGCAAGACGACCGCCTGCGCCAAGCTCGCCCGGCTCCTGAAGGGGAAGGGGAAGCGCCCGCTCCTGGTAGCGGCCGACCTCGAACGCCCGGCGGCCGTGGAGCAGCTCCGGATGCTCGGCCGCGAGATCGGCGTCCCGGTTTGGTCCGAGGGCCGGGATCCGGTGAAGGTGGCCAAGGGCGGAGTGAAGGAGGCGGAGCGCTCGGGCGCCGACGTCGTGGTGATCGACACCGCCGGGCGGCTGCACGTCGACCCCGACATGATGAAGCAGGCCCGCAGGATCAAGGACGCGGCGAAGCCCCACGCAGTGCTGATGGCCTGCGACGCGATGACGGGCCAAGACGCCGTGGCGCAGGCGCGGGCGTTCATGCGTGAGGTCGACACCACTGGATTCATCCTGACCAAGCTCGACGGGGACTCGCGCGGCGGCGCCGCGCTCTCCATCACCGCGGTGACCGGGCGACCCGTGTTCTTCGTGGGGACGGGCGAGAAGCCCGAGGACCTCGAGCCGTTCCACCCGGATCGGATGGCGGGTCGCATCCTGGGGATGGGCGACGTCCTCACGCTCATCGACAAGGCGCAGGACAAGATCGACGCGGAGGCCGCCCGCGAGTCCGCCGAGCGGATGCTCTCCGCCAGGTTCACGCTGGAGGACTTCCTCACACAGATGCGCGAGATGAAGAAGCTCGGGCCTCTTCAGGACCTGCTGGCCATGCTCCCGGGCGTACCCGGCGGCAAGAGCGTCATGAAGGACCTCGCGGCCCAGGTGGACCAGCGCGAGATGGTGCGGGCCGAGGCCATCATCCTGTCGATGACCACCGAGGAGCGGCGGAATCCCGCTATCATCCATGGGTCCCGGCGCCGGCGGATCGCGCTCGGCTCCGGCACCACGACCTCGGACGTCAACGGGCTCCTGAAGGACTTCGACGGCGCCCGGAAGATGATGAGGGGCATGGTGGGCTCGGGCCGGATGCCCGGGATGGCGAAGGTGGCCACGGGCCCCAAGAAGAAGAAGCGATAGGAAGGCACGGACGATGTCGACACGGATCAGGCTCCGCCGGATGGGCGCGAACAAGCGGCCGTTCTACCGCGTGGTGGTGGCCGACCAGCGGAGCCCCCGCGACGGACGGTTCATCGAGAACATCGGGAAGTACCACCCGCTCGAGGACCCCTCGCTGATCGAGATCGACGAGGAGCGAGCCCTTCACTGGCTTCGGGTGGGCGCGCAGCCCTCCGACCAGGTTCGCAACCTCATGTCCAAGGTCGGCATCTGGGACAAGTTCGTCGTCGAGCGCCCCAACGCCGCCGTCGCGGTGAACCCCGGCCGCGCCCTGAAGCCGGGGAAGGCCAAGGTCTCGAAGAAGGCCGCCGCGAAGGCCTCGGCGCCGGCTCCCATCGAGGCTTCAGCGCCGGCTCCCATCGAGGCTTCGGCGCCGGCTCCCGTCGAGGCGCCCGCGCCGGAGAAGGAGCCCGTGACCCAGGAACAGGTGGCCGACGCTGCCGAGGCGCCCGCGGAGGGGTCTTCCGAGGCGTGAAGGAGCTCCTCGAGTTCCTCGCGCGCGAGATCGTCGACGAACCCGACGCGGTCGTGGTCGTGGAGTCCTCCGGTGATCGCGGCGTGCTCCTCACACTGAAGGTCGCCCCCGACGACATGGGGAAGGTGATCGGCAGGGCGGGCCGGACGGCCCGCGCGATACGAACGGTGGTGCGCGCCGCCGCTACGCGGCAGGGCGTGAGCGTTCACGTCGACATCGCGGACTGAGCCGATGGACGAGCCGACCGTCGTCGTCGGCAAGGTGACGAAGGCCCACGGCGTCCGCGGCGAGGTCTCGATCCTCGTGATCTCCGACAATCCCGATCGCTTCGCCGCCGGCGCCGCGGTCTACCTCGAGGACGGGCGCGCCCTCGCGATCCGGTCGAGCCGCTCGCACGGCGGCCGCCTCCTCGTGACCTTCGAGGACGTCGGCGATCGGGACACCGCGGGCGCCCTCCGTGGCCGGACGCTCGTGGTCCCGGTGTCGATGCTGCCCGGTCTCCCGGAGGGGGAGTGGTGGCCTCACCAGCTCGAGGGTTGCGAGGTGGTCACCGAGGCGGGTCTGGCCCTCGGCCGGCTCGCCGACGTGATACCGAATCCCGCGAACGACATCTGGGTGGCGCGCGACGAAGACGGGACGGAGACGCTCGTGCCGGCCCTGAAGGACGTGATCGTCAGCGTGGACGTCGCCGCCAAGCGGATCGTCGTGCGCGACGTCCCCGGCCTCACGACGCCGGAGTAGCTCGGAGCGCATGCGCGAACGCTTCGGCATGGCGGGGGCCCGGCCCTGCTAGCCTCGCGCCGTGCGGGTCGACATCTTCACGATCTTCCCCGGCATCTTCGAGAGCCCGCTCCGCGAGAGCCTCCTGGGCAAGGCGATCGAGACGGGCCTGCTGGACGTGCGCGTGCACGACATCCGGGGGTTCGCGACGGACCGGCACCGTTCCACCGACGACGAGCCCTACGGCGGCGGTCCCGGCATGGTGATGAAGCCGGAGCCGGTGGTCGCCGCGGTGGAGTCCCTCGGCCCCGATCGCGGCCGGACGATCCTCCTCTCACCGGCGGGCAGGCGGCTCGACCGCGACCTGGTCCACGAGCTGGCCGCCGAGCCGTGGCTCGTCCTGGTCTGCGGACGCTACGAGGGCGTGGACGAGCGGGTCGTGGAAGTCCTTCCCGCGGAGGAGGTCTCGATCGGCGACTACGTCCTTTCCGGGGGTGAGGTGCCGACGCTCGTGGTGCTCGAGGCGGTGACGCGGCTGGTGCCCGGCGTGATCGGCAGCGAGGGGTCCCACGAGCGGGACTCGTTCGAAGAGGGGCTGCTCGACCACCCGCACTACACGAGGCCGCCGGAGTTCCGCGGCATGAGGGTCCCCGAAGTTCTTGTCTCGGGGAACCACGCCGAGATCGAGCGCTGGCGCCGTGAGGCCGCCCTGGAGAAGACCCGCCGCAACCGGCCGGACATGCTTCCGGACGGCTAGGACGTGCCCGGGGGCGCGGCGCCCCCGCTGCTATCATCGGTTCCCGCCCATGAACAAGACCGATGTCATCGAGCAGTCCTTCCTGCGCAAGGACGTCCCCGTCTTCCGGCCGGGCGACACCGTCAAGGTCCACGTGCGGGTCGTCGAGGGGAACCGGGAGCGCGTGCAGGTGTTCCAGGGTGTGGTGATCCGCCGCCAGGGTGGGGGCGCCCGCGAGACGTTCACGGTGCGGAAGATCTCGTTCGGGGTGGGCGTGGAGCGGACGTTCCCCGTGCACTCGCCCTCTATCGCCAAGCTCGAGATCGTGACCCGCGGCCGGGTGCGCCGAGCCAAGCTCTACTACCTGCGGGACCTGAGGGGCAAGAAGGCCCGCATCAGGGAGCGCCGGATCGACGAGTCGAAGCTTGCCGCGATGGCGGCAGTGGCCGTCGCCGAAGAGGCCGAGGCCCTCGATGCGGAGGAGCCCGCCGAGCCCGAGGTTGCCGAGCCCGAGGTTGCCGAGCCCGAGGTTGCCGCCGAGGTCGCCGCCGAGGCCTCCGAGGACGTCCCGGAGCTCGAGGGCGAACCCGCGGCGCCCGGCGAGTAAGAGGTCGAGGAGGCCTGACGGCCGTGTCCGGTGATCCCGGCTCCGACGAGCCGGGCGGAGGTACCGCCGGAGCCGGGGACGGGCCCGGACGCGACTCGCAGCACTCCGCGGCCCGGTCGTTCGCGCGCGGATTGCCCTTCCTGATACTCGTAGCGCTCGTCTTCGCGCTGCTTATCAAGACCTTCCTCGTGCAGGCCTTCTCGATCCCCTCGCCCTCGATGGTCCCCACGCTGGAGCCGGGGGACCGGATCCTCGTAGACCGACTCGCGTACCGCTTCGGCGACATCCACCGCGGGGACGTCGTTGTGTTCTCCGATCCCTCCGCCACGCACCACCGGAGCGCGCCTGTGGCTTTCTTCCGCTGGCTCGTGGAGGGGACCGGGATCGCCGGTCCCGAGGACGAGGACTTCGTGAAGCGCGTGATCGGTCTGCCGGGCGACACGGTGGAGATCGCGCAGGGACAGGTCTTCGTGAACGGCAGGAAGCTCGACGAGCCGTACCTGAACCGTGATCCGGACACGAGATCCTTCGGCCCGGTGGCCGTGCCTCCCGGCCAGCTGTTCGTCCTGGGGGACAATCGGCTGAGATCGGGGGACTCGAGGTTCCCGCCGCCGGAAGGGCTGGGTTTCGTGCCGATCGACCATGTGGTGGGCAGGGCGTTCCTGATCGTGTGGCCTCCGGACAGGGTGGGGGGGATCGCTTGACGCGCGACGCCGATCTGGACCGCTACGAGCGGCGCCTGCGCGAGCAGGGCTTCTCGCGGATCGCGGGCGTCGACGAGGCCGGAAGGGGCGCGCTCGCGGGCCCGCTCGTGGCCGCCGCCGTGATCCTTCCCGAGGGCTTCGATCTGAAGGGCATCGCGGACTCGAAGCAGCTCACCCCCCACCGGCGAGAGGAGGCTTACGCGCGGATCGTGGCCGGAGCGATCGCCTGGACCGTGGTGAAGGCCGAGCCCGGCGCGATCGACGGCAGGGGCCTGCACCGTTCGAACCTCGCCCTGCTCCGCCGCGCCGCCCGCGCGCTGCATCCCGAGCCCGACTACGTGCTGATCGACGGGTTCCCCGTGCCGCGGATGCCTTTTCCGTCGCTCTCGATCAAGAAGGGCGACGCGGTGACGGCGAGCGTGGCCGCAGCCTCGATCGTCGCCAAGGTGACGAGGGATCGGATCATGGACCGTCTGCAGCGGAGGCATCCGGACTTCAGCTTCGCACACAACCGCGGATACGGCACGGCCGATCACCTGGAGGCGCTGGACAGGCTGGGTCCCTGCGCGGCGCACAGGCTCTCTTTCGCCGGCGTGGGCCAGCCGGCCCTTCCGGGGTTCGGTCGCGGCGCCGCCACCCCGGCGTGAGAGGATGGCCCGATGAGCGGCGACGGCGAGGACATAGAGCGGTTCGAGGAGGAGCGCGAGCTCGAGCTCTACCGGGAGTACCGCGACGTGCTCCCGATGTTCGCCTACGTGATCGAGACCGAGCGCCGCTTCTACCTCGCGAACCACGTGGAGGTAAGTCGCCAACCCGACGGTTGGGTGCAGGTGGACCTCGGCGACGCGTGGGTGTGGGACATGTTCCGGCCGGCCCGCTTCGTCTCGACGGTGCGCGTCATGACGCGCCGAGACGTGAACGTCGAGGAGCTCGGTCGCCGCGACGAGCCCACGACGATCCCCGACACGCCGGCTCAGTAGCCTCGCGGGCCGTGTCACCCCTTGCTCGTAGGGTGCGGTGGTGGACCAGCGCGGCGCGATCGGCGCGGCGGGCGAGGACGCGGCGGCCCGCCTCTACGAGTCGCGCGGGTTCCGGATCCTGGCGCGCAACTGGAGATGCCGCCTCGGCGAGCTCGACCTCGTCTTGGCGCGCGGCGACCTGCTCGTCGTGTGCGAGGTGAAGACGCGGCGCGGCGCAAGCTTCGGCGGGGGATACGAAGCCGTCACGCCGCGCAAGCGCGCCAAGGTGCGAGCGCTCGCCGAGGTGTTCCTACTGGCGAGCGGCGCGAGACCGGGATCGGTGCGGTTCGACGTCGCGAGCGTGGACGCGCGCTCAGGGAGCCGAGCCGCCGTCGAGCTCTTCGAGGACGCGTTCTGAAGCAGCGCGCAGCACGTCGACCACGCGGTCGGCGTCCTCTTTCGAGGACAGGTAGTTCACGATGCCGGCGCGGAGCCAGGTGCGCCCGCGGAGCGTCGTGGTCGAGACCCAGCCCTCTCCGGAGACCTCCAGCGCGCGCTGGAGCTTCTTCTGGTGCTCGTCCAGGCTCGCGCCGTCAACTCCAGGAGGCACCGCGCGGAAGCAGACGACGGAAAGGTCCGGCTCGATCACCTCAAAGCCGGCGTCGCGGCACGCGTGGGCGAAGCGCACAGCGAGATCCTCGTTGTGCTCGACAAGCCGCGCGAAGCCCTCGGTCCCGAGGTGCTTCCAGCTGAGCCAGAGCTTCAGCGCGCGGAACCGGCGCGTGCCCTCGAGCGAGTACTGGTACCAGTGCAGGGGCTCGT
>JACQDK010000007.1 GCA_016201135.1 Actinomycetota bacterium | reverse complement strand
TGCTCGACATCGTGCTCTGCCGCGCCGCCGATGCCGAGCCGGCGGGCGAGGTCACGATCGGCGGGAACATAAACGAGGGCGACGACCTGTTCGCGCGGAATCTCCCCTTCCCAGAAGTGCGCGAGGGCGACGTCGTCGCGGCGATCAACGTCGGGAGCTACAACGGCGCGATGACGAGCGTGCACTGCCTGCGCCCACCCGCCGCGGTGGTGTCGTTCACCGACCGTCTGTCGCGGTCCTAGGCGAACCGCACGACGAAGGCCGCGGTGGCTCCGCCCCACGCGTCGATCGGCACGAGCAGCGCCCGGCAGGTCCCCGCCCAGGAGCGATCGGTCTTCCACGTCAGGCTGAGACGGCCGGTGCCGTCGTAGCCCATCGCTCGCACGTCGGCGACCTGCGAGCTGCCGAGCATGACCGATGGATCGCCGCAGCTGGCGGCCTGGGTCGTGGGCATAGAGGTCTGGGCCCGCGGCCCCGTCTTGTGCTTGGTGCTCGCCCGCGGCACGGTTCCGCGGACCGTTCCATTGGGCGTGAGCGCTCCGGCGCTCTGGCCCAGGTCGATCATGAGCGTGAGCGCGGAGCCCGCCTTCGGGCTCGCGTCGAGGATCGTCCCGCTCACGCCCGCGAGGACGACATAGGAGTGAGTCACGCTCGTGCGGTTCCCGGCGCCGTCGGTCGCCGTCACCGTGAACGAGTGCGGCCCGAGGGTCGTGTCGATCGGTGAGCCCGAAGGGACCGTTCCGCGGCAGGTCGCTAGTCCCGAACCGCCGTCGTCGGCGCACGAGTACTTCGCGTATGCGGTCTGGCCTACCAGATACCAGGCCAGGTCCGGCGGCGTCTCCAGATCGACGGCCGGAGCGGTCGTGTCTGCGAAGACCTTGTAGGAGTGCGTAACGCTCGTGCGGTTCCCCGCCCCGTCGGTCGCCTTGACGGTGAAGTCGTAGGTCCCGGCCGCGGAGGTGTCGATCGCCGAGCCCGAGGGGACCGTCCCGTGGCAGGTCGCGAGGCCCGAGCCACCCTCGTCGGCGCAGGAGTAGTCGGCCGTCACCTTCGAGCCCAGGAGGTACCGGTCGCCATCGGCGGGGCTGACGAGCCGTAACGGTGAAGTCGTAGGTCCCCGCCGTGGAGGTGTCGATCGCCGAGCCCGAGGGAACCGTCCCGCGGCAGGTCGCGAGGCCCGAGCCACCCTCGTCGGCGCACGAGTAGTCGGCGGCCACGCTCGAGCCGAGCAGGTACCGGTCACCGTCGGCGGGGCTGACGAGGTCGACCGTGGGCGGGGTCGTGTCCGCGAAGACCGTGTAGCCGTGGGTGACGCTCGTCTCGTTGCCCGCACCGTCCTCCGCCGTAACGGTGAAGTCGTAGGTCCCCGCCGTGGAGGTGTCGATCGCCGAGCCCGAGGGGACCGGGCCGGCGCACGACCACAGGCCCGAGCCTCCCCCGTCGGCGCACGAGTAGTCGGCGGCCACGCTCGAGCCGAGCAGGTACCGGTCACCGTCGGCGGGGCTGACGAGGTCGATCGTGGGTGGGGTCGTGTCAGCGAAGACCGTGTAGGTCTTGGTCCCGCTCGTCTGGTTCCCGGCGCCGTCGGTCGCCGTGACCGTGAAGTCGTACGTCCCGGCCGTGGAGGTGTCGATCGCGGAGCCCGACGGAACCGGGCCGGCGCACGAGGCCAGGCCAGAGCCTCCCTCGTCGGCGCATGAGTAGTCCGCCGCCACGCTCGATCCCAGGAGGTACGACTCGCTCGCCGACGGCGTCACGATGCTCACGGTGGGCGGCGTGGTGTCCGTAACGACCGGCAGGAATCCGATCCGGTTCCCGGCCTGCTCCGTGAACCACATCCCGCCGGGGCCGGACGCGATCCCGAACGGCTGTGAGCCCGTCGTCGGCAGCGGGAACTCGGCGAACACGCCGGCGATCGAGATGGCGCCGATCCGGTCGGCGCTGTTCTCGGTGAACCACAGGCGGCCGTCGGGGCCGGCCGCGATCCCTACGGGGCCCCCGCCGGTCGGCAGCGGATACACCGAGATCGTCGCCATGTCCGGCGTGATCGAGACGATCGACTGGCCCGTGCGCTCGGTGAACCACACGTTACCGTCGGGCCCTGTCGCGATCCCGGAGAGCAGCCCGCCCGGAACCACGGGGACCTCGGCGATCCGCCCCGTCATGGTGACCCGCGCGACCTTGTTCACCCCCTGCTCCGTGAACCACATCGCGCCGTCGGGCCCGAGCGTGATCCCGTAGGGCCCGCTCTTCGCGGTGGGCGTGAGGAACTCGGTGATCCGCCCCGTCATCGCGATGCGGCCGATGCGGCTCGCTCCCTGCTCCGTGAACCACATCGCGCCGTCGGGGCCGGCCGCGATCCCGGTGGGTTGGCTCGCGGCCGTCGGAACCGCGAACTCCGTGATGGTGCCCACCGGGGTCACGCGGCCGATCTTGTTGGCCGAGCGTTCGGTGAACCAGAGGTTGCCGTCCGGCCCGACCGCGATCCAGAGCGGCTGTGAAGAGGAGGTGGGGACCGGGAAGCTGCCGAACGTGCCGTCCGGCGTGAGTCGCCCGATCGCGTTCGCGTTCCGCTCGGCGAACCACAGCGCGCCGTCGGGTCCGAGGGTGATCCCCTGCGGCAAGCTCGAGGACGTGGGGATCGCGTACTCGGTGATACCCCCGGTCGAGGCGGCGGCCGGGGGCATCGCCAGGAACGTGGCCAGAACGGCCGCCAGCGCAGCCCCGATCGCCCCGCGCGATCCCCCTATGCCCCGCACCTTGCCGGTATCGGCGGGAGCCGCCCTCCCAGCACAGTGACCGAAGGTCTAGTTCCGGTCGGTCATTCGTCTCACCCGCGGCTATCGGATCGCGGTCGCGCAGCCGGTCAGCGGGGCCCGCTCACGACCAGCAGGATCGCCGCGTAGTGGAGCAGCCCGGCCGCGACGCCCATCGCATGCCAGATCTCGTGGTAGCCGAAGACCCTGGGGTTGGGATCGGGACGGCGCCGGAGCAGCACGATCGCTCCCAGGGTGTAGAGGATCCCGCCGGCCACCACCAGGGCGAGCTCTACCGGGGTCAGGCGGGAGACGAGCCTGGGCAGCGCGAAGATCGCCGCCCAGCCGAGCGTGATGTACATCGCCCCCCCGACGCGGTGCAGCCGGTCGATGCTCACGAGCTTCAGGACGATCCCCGCCAGGGCCCCGGCCCAGACCACGGCGAGGAGCGACACGCCCCACCCGCCCCGGATCACGAGCAGGCAGAAGGGGGTGTACGACCCCGCGATCAGCACGAAGATCATCGAGTGATCGAGGCTCCGCATCCTCCGGCGGGCGGTAGCGCTCCACCGCCCCAGGTGGTAAGCCGCGCTGGCGCCGAAGACGCCCGCGATGCTCACGGCGAAGACCAGGGCCGCCACGCGCGCCTGCAACCCGCGCGCCAGCACGACCAGCGCCGCGCCGAGAGGCAGCGAGACGAAGAAGGCCGTCTGGTGGATCCGGCCCCGCAGGCGCGGCTTGACCGAGGGATCGATCATCCTCCTACTCTAGGCGGCCGTAGGGGCTGTGCGTCTGGGAACATCGGAGCGGCGCCCGATGAGCCGGCGCGCACGAGGTCGAGGAGGAGCCATGGGCAGGCTGACCGCCGAGGAGATCGTCGAACTCTCGAAGCGCTACACCCTCTTCGACTGGCAGGCGCAGGCCAAGGTCGCGCCGATCGCGGTCGATCACGCCGAGGGCATCTACTTCTGGGGAACGGACGGCACCCGGTACATCGACTTCAACAGCCAGCTGATGGGCGTGAACATCGGCCACGGCGACCGCCGGGTGATCGAGGCGATCCAGCGACAGGCCGACCGCCTGCCCTACATCTCGCCGTTCATGGCCTACGAGGAGCGCGCGCTTCTCGGGCAGAAGCTGGCCGAGCTCTTCCCCGGCGACATCGAGAAGTCGTTCTTCTCGCTGGGGGGCGCCGAGTGCAACGAGAACGCGATCAAGATCGCGCGGATGGTCACCGGCCGCCACAAGATCCTCGCGCGCTACCGCTCCTACCACGGCGCGACCACCGGCACGATGTCGCTCACGGGCGACCCGCGCCGCTGGCCGAACGAGCCGGCCCTCGTGGGCGTCGTGCACGTGCTCGACCCGTACCACGGGCCCGAGCGCGGGTCCGACGACGCGGCAACCGCGCTGGCCCTGCTCGAGGAGACGATCCAGCTCGAGGGTCCGGGGACGATCGCCGGGTTCATCCTGGAGACCGTGACCGGCACGAACGGCATCCTGATCCCGCCCGATGGGTACATCCAGGGCGTGCGCGAGATCTGCGATCGGTACGGGATCCTGATGATCGCGGACGAGATCATGTGCGGGTTCGGGCGCACCGGCGAGTGGTTCGCGGTCAACCATTGGAACGTCGTGCCCGACCTCATCTGCACCGCGAAGGGGATCACCTCGTCCTACGCGCCGCTCGGGGCGCTCGGCATGCGTCCGCACGTCGCCGAGTACTTCGAGGACAACGTGTTCTGGGGAGGGCTCACGTACAACTCCCACCCGATCTCCGTTGCCGCGGCGCTCGCCACCATCGGGGTGCTGGAGGAAGACGGGTTGGTCGAGAACGCCCGGAAGATGGGCGACGTCATGGCCCGCCACCACGTTGAGCTTAAGGAAAAGCACCCCTCCGTGGGCGCGGTCCGCAACATCGGGCTGTTCGGGATCCTCGAGCTCGTGAAGAACGCGAGGAACGAGCCCATGTCTCCGTTCAACGTGACCAACGAGACGATGGGCGCGATCAACCGGTTCCTGCTCGACAACGGGCTCTTCACGATGGTCCGCTGGTGGAACGTGATGACGAACCCCCCGCTCTGCATCACGGAGCAGCAGCTCGGCGAGGGCTTCGAGATCATCGACCGGGCACTCGATATCGCCGACCGGGCGTACGAGGGATAGGCCCCGGAGCGCGGTAGCCGGGGCTCTCAGAGCGCGTGCCAGATGCGGGTCTCCCACTCGAGACCCTCGGTGCCCGCGTCGCGGTTGAAGTCCTCGCCGAAGCGGTCGGTCGCGGCCATCATCGCGTCGTGCGACTCCCACTCGGAGAGCGTGCACACCTCGCTGGGATCGGACTCGGCGACGTAGGCGCGGTGGTTGTGGCCTCCGAGCCCCTCCATCACCGGCGTGTACTTCTCCGCCGTCGCCTTGAACCGCTCGACGTCGGGGACCCGCACCCGGAACTGGACCAGGACCATGGCTCCTCCCTCCTGTCACGTGCCGGACATCATGGCGGGTCGAAGGCCCGGCAGCAGCCCTGGATGGAACGGGGCGAGCACGGCCAGGAAGAGCAGCACCAGGCCGAGTCCCCGGGCGAGCCCCGGCCCGCCCCGCCACGTCTTCTCCAGCAGGACCACGGTCGCGAGCACGGCCATCGCGCCAAGGTTCATGACGCCCACGGCGACCAGCACCCCCATGAGGGCCCAGCAGCACGACACGCAGGTGAGCCCGTGGTGGATCCCGGTCCGAAGGTCGCGGAGGCGCCCGGCTGCAGCGGAGCGAGCCATCACGTAGCCGAACGGCGATCGGCACGAGCGCAGGCACGCCTGCTTGACCGGCGTGAGCTGGTACAGCCCGGCGGCCGCGTACACGCCGGCCCCGGCCCAGCGGGCCGCGCCGTGCCCGGCCAGCCGTCCCGCCCACGAGACGGCCGCGTACGCGGCCACCCCGAAGGCCGCCCAGGACACGAGGTAGCCCCCCAGGAACGAAGCCGCGCGAACGGCTCGCACGGCGCCGTGGTGGCGACCCATCCTCGGTGTAAATAGACCACGGGCGTAGGCTCCTCCGAAGAGCTGACAACTCAGCCGAAGGAGGCCTACACCCGTGACCGAACGAGTATCGCCCACCGAGCGCATCCGCGCACAGATCGACGAGCTGT
>JACQDK010000017.1 GCA_016201135.1 Actinomycetota bacterium | reverse complement strand
CTCTACTACGACGGCGACGACTACATCGTGCTCTCCATCGTGAAGGACTTCTTCCGCTTCGGTGTGGAGCCACGCCACCTGACGATGTACAAGCACTTCGCCGAACGCGAGGCGAACTTCTTCGAGACGATCGTCGCGCCGACCCTCCGGCAGAAGAACCCCGATGCGCGAAGAGCAGCGTCGGACGCGCTAGGCGAGCTTGCGATGACCTCGCGCAAGCTCAAGCAGGCTCTCTTGCGCACGAACCTGCGCGATCACCTGCAGAGCGCCTAGGACCGTGAGGGGCCTGCGCCGCCGCCAGGCGATCGGCGCGCTCGTCGCCCTCCTTGTCCTGGCCGGCCCCGCGTCGCTGAGCGACCTGGCCGGTGCGGCCTCCGGTGGAGGGCTCCCGCCGCCCACCCCGGTGGGTCCGGACGCCTCCCTCTCGCCCTTCGTCACGAGCCTCCGCACGCCGGTCGATCCGACGGAGATCCCAGAGGTGTCGGCGCCGTCGGCCATCCTCGCGGACCTCGACACCGGTCAGATCCTGTTCGCGAAGAGCCCGAACCGGCCCAGGCCGATCGCGAGCCTGACGAAGATCATGACCGCGCTGCTCGTCCTGCGGCGCGCGTCGTGGGGCGACCTCGTGACGGTCAGCGCGCGCGCGGCGGCTCCCGGCAACTCGGACGGCCTCTCGGAGCTCGGGCTCGTCGAGGGCGAGAGGGTCACCGTGGGCGAGCTGACATGGGCCCTGCTGGTGCAGTCCGCCAACGACGCCGCGGTCGCGCTCGCGGAGCACGTGAGCGGGACCGTCGGGCGGTTCGTCGGCCTGATGAACGACCAGGCGCGCAGGCTCGGCATGACGAGGACCGCGTTCCGCTCCCCGAGCGGGCTGGACGACCGGGGACGTTCGACCGCGCGCGACCTCCTGGTCCTCACGAGGGCGGCGTTCGCGCAAGACCCGCGGTTCGCCGATATCGTCGGCGCCAGGTTCCACGACGTGCCCTCGCCCGAGGGCGAGCCCCGGCACATCCAGAATCGCAACGTGCTCCTGTGGCTGTACCCCGGGGCCACGGGGGTGAAGACCGGGTATACCTCGGGCGCCGGCTACTGCGTGGTCGCCACCGCGGAGGCGGGCGGGCGCAAGCTGATCGCGGTCGTCCTGGGCGACGCGGGCGAGCCCTTCTCCGATGCCGCGACCCTCCTGGACTACGGCTTCGCCGCCTTCGCGCAGGAGCGTCTCGTCGAGGCGGGGGAGAGCTTGGGTCTGGTGCGCATCCGCGGTGGCAGCGTGCCGGTGCAGGCGGGGGAGGGGCTCTCGGCCCTCGCGCCGAAGGCGGCCCTGTCCGAGGTGGCGCACACGATCGTGGTGGACCCCGCGGCGGCCTTCCCGCCGGCGGCCGGCGACCAGGTGGGGATCCTCAGGATATCGATACCCGGCCGCGTGCTGGGGTCCGTTCCCCTGGTGGTGAGCCGGGTGCCGGCACCCCCACCCGTCGACGATCGATCCTGGTGGGATCGGGCCGGGGGATCGGTGGCCGTGGCCGTGTCCGGCCTGCTTCGCGCGTTCCTGGACTGACGCCTGCTACGCTCGCGCTCGAGATGACGGAGGTCGCCAGCGTCCTGTTCGGGCGCGAGGACATCCGCCGCCGGGTCCAGGAGCTGGGCCGCGCCATCACCGGGGACTACGAGGGGCGGGAGCCCGTGCTCATCTCGGTGCTCAAGGGCGGCACGACGTTCCTCGCGGACCTGTACCGCGAGATCGCCCTCCCCGTGGCGATCGAGTTCATGGCGATCAGCCGGTACGGCGACGCCCCCGAATCGCTCGGCCGCGTGAAGATCCTGATGGACGTCCAGATGGACCTCGCGGGGCGCGACGTGATCCTCGTCGAGGACATCGTCGACACGGGGCTCACGCTCAGCTACCTGCTCACCACCCTCCGCGCCCGCGGCACGTCGTCGCTCGAGGTCTGCGCCCTGCTCGACAAGTCCGTTCGCCGCATCGCGCCTCTCGAGGTGCGTTACGTGGGCTTCGACTGTCCCGACGAGTTCGTGATCGGATACGGGCTCGACTTCCGAGAGCGTTACCGGAACATCGCGGATATCCTTGCGGTGCATGACATGCGGCAGCTGGAGGAGGACCCGGACCTGCTGCTCCAGCACCTGTCGGGCGGCACCGACTTGCCGGCCCGGGGGGCCGAGGCTACAGTGGCCGAAGGCCCATGATCGAGATGGAACTCGCCGGTGTGCGCGTCGAACTGCCGACGAACCAGCCCATCGTCCTGCTCAAGGAGAGGGCCGGCGAGCGATACCTGCCCATCTGGATCGGCGCCGCCGAAGCGGCCGCGATCGCGCTGGCCCTCCAGGGGGTCGTCACGCCTCGCCCGATGACCCACGACCTCCTGAAGAACATCCTGGACGACCTCGGCGTCACCGTGCACAGGATCGTGGTGACCGAGCTCCGTGAAGGCACGTTCTTCGCACAGCTCGACATGAGGAGGAACGGCGACAGCCTCGAGATCTCCTCCCGGCCCTCCGATGCGATCGCGATCGCGGTGAGGATGTCGGTGCCGATCTTCGCGAGCGAGGACGTATTGGCCGAGGCGTCGATCCTGATCCCGGGCGACGAGGACGAGGAGGTCGAGAAGTTCCGCGAGTTCCTCGAGAACATCACGCCGGAGGATTTCGAGCCCTGAAGGGACGCGCGGCCCGATCGCCCGCGAGATGCGGAAGCGGGCGGTCGAGCGTCCCCCTCGGTCGCTCGGCCGCCCTTGGGCTTCCGCTCGGCAGCAGGTCCTCCTTGGCGCCGCGCCCCCAGGAGGTGGTCGCGCGGCACGCGCCGGCGGTGCGGTCGGGGAGGTCGAGACGGTCGGTCGACGCGCGAGGCGGGCCCGAGGGCCTGCTCGCGTGCCTCCTTCGGCAGCCCGGCTGCCTGCGCCCGTGAGGGCGGTGAGGCCCGGTGCTTTGCGTCCCGTCGTTCCCGACGGTTTGCCGTTTCGGGAGTGGCCTTGCTTGCCTCGTTCCATACATCGGCCGCGGGGGGGCCGATCCTTGAGCGCGGTGTCGTTGACAGGGATCCGGCGCCCCCATAAGCTCATCGAACTACATGCGCGTGATTACGGAGCTGTCTTGAACGAGCGAGGTTTCCGCGTCCCCGAGGTCACGAAGATCGTCGGGATCAGCTACCGCCAGCTGGACTACTGGGCCCGCACGGAGCTCGTCACACCGTCGATCCGCGACGCCAAGGGCTCCGGAACGCAGCGCCTGTACTCGTTCCAGGACCTCGTGGCGCTCCGCGTGATCAAGCGCCTGCTCGACGCGGGGGTGTCGCTCCAGCGGGTCCGAAAGGCCGTCGACTACCTGCAGCAGATGGAGGAGCCGACCTCCGGGGTCACCCTGTTCTCCGACGGCAAAGGCGTGTACCAGGCTCATTCGCCGGAGGCGGTGATCGACCTCCTCAACAAGGGGCAGGGGGTCTTCGCGATCGCCGTGGACAAGGTATGGAGCGATCTGGAGGCAAGCCTGGCGAAGGCGCCGGCGAAGCGGGGCGCACGCGCCTCCGCAGGAGGCGCGTGACCCAGGCCACCGCGCCCGAGCCGGTGCTCAAGAGCGACATCGTCCCGTTCGCGCATGCGAGCGAGAGGCAGTTCGCGCGACTCCTCGACTTCTACCAGATCGACTGGGAGTACGAGCCGATGTCGTTCGACATCGAGTGGGACAAGGAGGGCAACGTCGTCCAGCGCTTCACTCCGGACTTCTTCCTGCCCCGGTACGACATGTACATCGAGATCACGACGTTGAACCAGAAGCTCGTGACGAAGAAGAACCGGAAGGTCAGGCGCCTGCGGGAGCGATATCCGGAGATCAAGTGCAAGGTCTTCTACCAGCGGGACTACCTGTCCTTGGTGACGAAGTACGGGCTCGAGGACCGCTCGGGCTGATCCGGCTCTGCCGGACGCCCGTAGACTGGCGCCCGTGAGGTTCGCCCCACACACCGACGACGACGTCCGGCAGATGCTGAGTCGCATCGGCCGGGGCTCTTTGGACGAGCTATTCGACCAGATCCCCGCGGACGTGCGGCTGAACCGTCCCCTCGACCTTCCGGCCGGGGTCTCCGAGATGCAGATGGTGGCCGAGATGCGCCTGCTCGCCGCTCGAAACCGCGACGTCGACGAGATCGTGTGCTTCGCGGGGGCGGGCGCCTACGACCACTACGTTCCGTCGCTCGTGTGGCAGCTCGCCGGCCGGTCGGAGTTCTACACGGCCTATACCCCATACCAGCCCGAGCTCTCGCAGGGCGTCCTGCAGGTGCTGTTCGAGTACCAGTCGATGATCTGTGAGCTGACGGGGCTGGATGTCTCGAACGCGTCGCTCTACGACGGTGCGACCGCGCTCGTGGAGGCGGTGAACATGGCCCGCCCGGCGGGGGAGGGCAGGGTGCTCGTCTCGTCCGGCGTGGATCCCCGCTACGTGGAGACGCTCCGGGCCTTTGGTCGGGGGGGAGGCTACGAGCCCGAGGTGTTCACCTCGGGGGAGGTGCCGCCGATCGACGACGGCGTGGTGGCGGTGGTGGCGCAGTTCCCCGATCGGTTCGGCGTGCTGGAGCCTGTGCGGGACCTCTTCGGCGCGGCGCGCCAGGGCGGTGCCCGCGCGATCCAGGTGTTCGACCCCCTGTCCCTGGGGGTGCTCGCGTCTCCGGCGGAGCTCGGGGCCGAGATCGCGGTGGCCGAGGGGCAGTGCCTCGGCAACCACCTGAGCTTCGGGGGCCCCTATCTCGGGATCCTGGCGGCCCGGATGGAGGACGTCCGCAAGATGCCGGGGCGGATCGCGGGGGAGACGGTCGACGTGGACGGACGCGCCGGTTACGTCTTGACCCTGCAGGCGCGCGAACAGCACATCCGCCGGGAGAAGGCCAACTCGAACATCTGCACGAACCAGTCGCTGATGGCGATCGCCGCCGCGATCTACCTCGGATGGCTGGGACCCGCAGGGCTGGAGGAGCTGGGGCGCCAGTGCGCGGCGCGCGCTGCCTACGCGGCCGAGCGGCTCTGTGAGGTGCCCGGCGTGGAGCTCCTCGTGGGCGGCCGGCCGTTCTTCAAGGAGTTCGCCCTGAGGCTGCCCCGGCCGGCCGCCGAGGTGCGCGACGCCCTCCTCGATCACGGGATCCTGGCCGGTGTTCCCCTTGAAGACGCGGACGGCCACGCCTTGCTCGTGGCCGTGACGGAGCGCCGGTCGCGCGAGGAGATCGACGGTTACGCGATCGCGCTTGCCGAGGTGCTGTCGTGACGGCGCAGGGCGCGCCGGTTCGCCGTCAGGGCCCTCCGGTGGGGGAGGGAACGTTGAAGGACCTGTCTCATCCGGGTCGCCGCGCGTCCTCGTTCGCGCTGCTGGAGGTTCCCGATGCCCCCGTTCCCGAAGAGCTACGGCGAGCCCGGCTCCCGAGCCTCCCGGAGGTCTCCGAGATAGACCTGATCCGTCATTTCACGCGCCTCTCCCAGATGAACTACGGCGTGGACACCGGGTTCTACCCCCTCGGATCGTGCACGATGAAGCACAACCCCAAGGCGGCCGAGGAAGTGGCCGCGCTGCCGGGGTTCCGGCGCCTGCACCCGTTGCAGCCCGACTCGGCGGTGCAGGGAGCCCTGGAGCTCATGTGGCGCCTCGAGCGAGCGCTGTGCGAGATCACAGGCATGGCGCGGGCGACGTTGCAGCCGCCGGCGGGCGCGTGCGGTGAGATGACCGGACTCCTCATCATGCGGGCCTTCCACGCCGATCGCGGGAGAGCGCGCCCCAAGGTCATCATCCCGGACTCGGCCCACGGCACGAATCCCGCAAGCGTGCGGCTCGCCGGGTTCGAGGCGGTTCCGGTCCCCTCGGATCCGAGAGGCCTCGTGGACGTGTCCGCGCTCGCGGGGCTCGTGGACGAGGACGTCGCGGGGCTCATGCTCACGAACCCGAACACCCTCGGTCTGTTCGAGATGGAGATCGAGGAGATCGCGCGCATCGTGCACGCCGCCGGCGGCCTGGGCTACTACGACGGGGCGAACCTGAACGCGATCCTGGGGCGCTGCCGTCCGGGCGACATGGGCTTCGACATCGTGCACATCAACACGCACAAGACCTTCGCCACGCCACATGGCGGGGGAGGACCGGGCGCCGGCCCCGTCGGAGTGGTCGATGCGCTGGTTCCCTACCTGCCAACGCCCACGGTCGAACGGGCAGACGATGGATCCCTGTTCCTCGAGCGCGACCGGCCGCGCTCGATCGGTCGCCTGCACGGCTTCCACGGGAATTTCGGGGTGATCGTGCGCGCGTACGCCTACGTTCTCCTCCACGGCGCCGATGGTCTGAGGGAGGTCTCCGAGCTCGCCGCCCTCAACGCGAACTACCTCGCCGAGCTCGTGAAGGAGGATTTCCCGCTGGCCTACCCCGACGGCCGCCCGATGCACGAGTTCGTCGCGACGGCTCGCCGCCTGAAGGAAGAGACCGGAGTGCGCGCGATGGACGTGGCCAAGCGCCTGATCGATCTCGGGTTCCATCCGCCGACCGTCTACTTCCCCCTGGTGGTGGAGGAGGCCGTGATGGTCGAGCCGACCGAGACCGAGACGAGGGAGACCCTCGATGCGTTCGCGATGGCCCTGCGCCAGGCGGCCGCCGAGGCTCGCACCCAGCCCGACCTCCTCCACGAGGCGCCGGTGACCACCCCCGTGCGCCGCCTCGACGAGGCACGCGCCGCCCGCCACATGCGGCTGCACTGGTAGCCGGCGTCCCGCCGCAGGTCGTCCTCCCGGTCCGTTCGAGCCATGCCTGCCTAGTCAGTTCTCGCCATCCCGGGCTCAAGGTGGCCACCCAAGGGGCCGATGGGGAAACCCGGAAGGCGGACGGCATGGGGCCGTCCTGCCAGGTGGGGGGAGGAGAGGCATGGTGCGCGCGACGAGGATCGCTCCGGTCCTGGCGGTGTCGCTCGTGGTCACGCTGGCCTTCGTGGGGACCGCTCCGGAAGCCGGCGCGCGGACCCTCCGCAGGACCCACATGCTCCAGCTCATCAACGCGGCGCGCGAGGACCGGGGCCGGGTCGACCTCAGGCTCAACCGGAAGCTCTCGTGGTACGCGAAAAGGCACTCGCGGCGGATGGCCGAGAAGGGATACATCTTCCACACGAGGAGCCTGTCGAGCCGCCTCAGCAACGTCAGCTGGAGCGTCGCCGGGGAGAACGTGGGGGCCGGGGGCTCCGTGGACACCCTGTTCCAGGCGTTCATGGCTAGCGACCCACACCGACGGAACATCCTGCTGGGAAGCTACCGACACGTCGGGGTAGGCATGGTCAGGCGAGACGGCTATCTCTGGGTGACGATGGTCTTCTACGGATAGCTGGAGTCGTCAAGCAACCGAGAGGCCCGGGCTCTTGCCCGGGCCTCTCGTCGTTCGGGGGTGACCCGACGCCGCGTTAGACCTCCTGGCCTCCGCGGCGGCGCCGGCCGAGCAGCGTCGCTGCCAGGCCGAACAGGAGCAGTGCGATCGCGAGGCCGGTGAGCCCGCGGTCGTCGAAGCCCGTGAACGCCGTCGGGTGCTTCGGCTTGTGCTCCTGGATCGGCGCCACGACGTCGACGGTGGCCTTGTCGGTGTCGGTGACCTGCTCACCGAGCACGTCGTGACCGGACGCGGTGCCGACGTTCGTGACGGGCCGGTTGCCCAGCGTGAACTCGGCCGTGAGGGTAACGGTCGCGCCCGCTTCCAGCACCGGGATGTCGCCGATGTGCCCGACGACGTCGTCGTCGACGCTCACGTCGTACAGCGTGGTGTCGCCCGTGTTGGTGACCTCGTACGTGTAGGTGATCGTGTCACCGGGGGCGCCCGAGGTCGGGTTGGCCGTCTTCACGATGAGGATGGCCGGGTGGATGATGTCCACCACGTGGTCGTCCGTCGCGGAGACGGTGTGCCCCAGCTCATCCGTTCCCGAGACCGTAGCCGTGTTGGGCAGCGGGTCCGGGTCCTCGGCCGTGACGACGTGGGTGCACTGGTACGTCCACGTCTCGCCGGGGGAGAGTATCCCGTCTCCGCCTTCGACCCCCGTGTCACCGCCGGTGAACACGATGGTCTCGGGGTCGCAGATCGGGTCGGACAGGGTGACGTCGTGCAGGTCCACGTCGCCCGGGTTCGTCACCGTGAAGTCGTAGGTGATCGTGTCGCCGACGTGGGCGAGCGCCGGTCCGCCCTTCACGAGGTCGATCGCCGGATGCGCCAGAGCGGTGGAGCACGAGGCCTGGTCGGACACGTTCTCGCCCGAGTCAGCGCCGGTTCCCGACGCCGTCACGGTGTTGACGAGCGGGTCGGGGTCCTCGGCCGAGACGGTGTGGTGGAAGGTCCGCGTCACCGACTCCCCGGGGTCGAGCGTGCTCGGGAAGGTGCCGAGCGTCCCACCCAGGAGAGGATCCTGGACCGAGACGTCGGTGAGCTGCTCGTTCCCCGTGTTCGTCACCGTGATGGAGTAGGTGATGTCGTCACCGACACCCGCCGAGCGCGGGCAGGACTTCGTGACCTGGATGCCCGGCTGGTGCAGCACGTCCGTGCTGCAGGAGTCGGTGTCGGAGACCTGCTTGCCCGAATCGGCGCCGGTGGCGGTCGCCGTCACCGTGTTGGTGAGCGGGTCGGGGTCGTCCGCCGTCAGGGTGTGGGTGAACGTCTCCGTGTCACTGGCTCCGACGGCCAGGGTCGACGGGAACTTCCCGAGGTCGCCCCCGAGCAGCGGGTCGTTCACGACCACGTCGGTGAGCTGCTCGTTCCCGGTGTTCGTCACCGTGATCGAGTAGGTGATCGTGTCACCGATGCTCCCGCCGGTCGGGCAGGTCTTCGCCACGTCGATGCCCGGCTGGTGCAGCACGTCCGTGCTGCAGGAGTCGGTGTCGGAGACCTGCTTGCCCGAGTCGGCGCCGGTGGCGCTCGCCGTCACCGTGTTGGTGAGCGGGTCGGGGTCGGATGCCTTGATCGTGTAGTTGAACGTCTCCGTGTCACTGGCTCCGACAGCCAGGGTCGACGGGAACTTCCCGAGGTCGCCCCCGAGCAGCGGGTCGTTCACGACCACGTCGGTGAGCTGCTCGTTCCCGGTGTTCGTCACCGTGATCGAGTAGGTGACGCT
>JACQDK010000062.1 GCA_016201135.1 Actinomycetota bacterium | reverse complement strand
CGGCGCACACCCGCGCCTCGGCGAGCTCGCTGAAGAGCTGCACGAGCTCCAGCAGCGTTCCTCCTGCCGACGCCACGGCCTCGCGGGGCGAGATCGAGCCGTCGGTCTCCACGTCCAGGATCAGCCGGTCGCGGTCGGTCATCTGCTCGACGCGGGTGTTCTCCACGGCGTACGAGACCCGGCGCACCGGCGAGAAGATCGAGTCCACCGGAATCACGCCGATCGGGTCGCGCGGCTTCTTGTTCTTCTCGGCGATGCGGTAGCCGACCCCGCGCTCGACGGTCATCTCCATCTCGAGCGAGCCGCCCTTGCCGATCGTGGCGATGTGCAGGTCCGGGTTGAGGATCTCGATCCCGGCGGGCGGCGCGACGTCGCCCGCAGTGACCTCGCCCGGGCCCTTGGCCTTCAGGTAGATCGTGGTGGGCTCGTCGAGCTAGGAGCGGACGACCAGCTCCTTCAGGTTCAGGATGATGTCGGTGACGTCCTCGGTCACCTTGTTGATCGTCGAGAACTCGTGCAGCACACCCTCTATGCGAACGCTCGAGATCGCGGCGCCGGGGATCGACGAGAGCAGCGTGCGGCGGAGCGAGTTCCCGACCGTGTAGCCGAAGCCGGGCTCGAGCGGCTCGATCGTGAACTTCGAGCGGGTGAGCGAGACGACGTCCTCAGCGATCTGAGGCCTGGCGACGATGAACAACTGGCTGCCTCCTCCGGCGGGGGATCATCCAATCCTGCCCCACCCTCGTGGTTCCCGACGCCCTCACGGGCGCCGGGTGTGCCGCGTGCTAGACGCGGCGACGCTTCCTCGGCCGGCAGCCGTTGTGCGGCACCGGCGTCACGTCCTGGATCCCGGCCACCTCGAGGCCGGCGGCCGCCAGGGAGCGGATCGCGGTCTCGCGTCCCGAGCCCGGGCCCTTCACGAACACGTCGACATTCAGCAGGCCGTGCTCCTGGGCCGCACGAGCGGCCTTCTCGGCGGCGAGCTGCGCGGCGAACGGCGTCGACTTGCGTGAGCCCTTGAAGCCCACGTTGCCGGCGCTCGCCCAGGAGATCGTGTTCCCCTGGAGGTCGGTGATGGTCACGATCGTGTTGTTGAACGTCGACTTGATGTGGGCCTGCCCGTGCAGGACGTTCTTCTTCTCTTTCTTCCGCGTCTTCTTGGCCTTGGGCTTTGCCATCAACTCAGCTCCTCACTTCTTGCCCTTGACCTTCTTCTTGCCGGCCACGGTCTTCTTCGGGCCCTTGCGGGTGCGCGCGTTCGTGTGCGTGCGCTGCCCGTGGACCGGGAGGCTCCGGCGGTGCCGGATCCCCTGGTAGGCGCCGATCTCGATCTTGCGCTTGATGTCCTGCGCGACCTCGCGGCGAAGGTCTCCCTCCACCTTGAAGCTCCGGTCGATGAAATCGCGGATCTTGAGGACCTCGTCCTCGGAGAGGTCACGGACCTTCGTGCTGCCGTCGAGCCCGGCGCCCTCGACGATCTTGTAGGCGCGCGTGGGTCCGATCCCGTAGATGTAGCGGAGGGCGATGTCCAGCCGCTTGTCGCGGGGAAGGTCCACGCCTGCGATCCGTGCCACCGAAGCCTCCTAACCCTGTCGCTGCTTGTGCCGGGGGTTCGTGCAGATGACCCGGATCCGCCCGCGCCGGCGGATGATCCGGCACTTGTCGCACATCTTCTTCACCGACGGACGGACCTTCATGCTGCTCGCCTCTCCGGCCTCACTTGTAGCGGTACACCACCCTGCCGCGCGTCAGATCGTACGGCGACAGCTCCACCAGGACCCGGTCTCCCGGAAGGATCCGGATGTAGTGCATCCGCATCTTCCCCGAGATGTGAGCCAACACCTTGTGCCCGTTCTCGAGCTCCACCCGGAACATGGCGTTGGGGAGCGGCTCGATCACCGTCCCCTCGACCTCGATGGCGTCCTTCTTCGGCAAGCTCCAGGTTTCCTGGTCGAACGAGCGCCGACCCACCCGGAGGCGAGCCGGAACCTCCCCCGGACGGGGGCAGAGGTGGAGTATACGAGCAGGTCACGGGCCGCGTCCACGAAGAGCGGGAGGGCGCCCTCGAAGGGCGCCCTCCCATGGACGGTTCTTGTGATCGGGCCTAGCCGTTGGAGTCGGTGCCAGGCGCGTCGACGACGCCGGTCAAACGGCCCGCGGCCGCCGGACCCGCCGCCGTCACCTTGTAGTAGATGGCGACACGGATCAGCGTCAGGTCCGCGAGGCCGTCGTTGTTGAAGAGCCAGAGCCCGTAGGTCCTGGTCTTGTTGTCGATCGTAGACGCGGCGATCGTTGTGGTCGACAAGGTGCACGGGGCAGCGCCGCATGCGCTGGGAGTCGGACTCTCGATGTCGACCATGTCATCATGGCTACCGGCGAAGGTGTTCGACTCCAGGTGGAGGGACATCTGCCCGTCCGTCAGGCCATCGGTCACTACGGTCACCTTCGTGACGATCGCGCCCTGGGGAAGCTGCACGGGAGCAACCGCGTCGTTGCCGGCCGGGACCACGACTTCACCGCTGTAGTCGTTGTGACCGACGGCCGTCCCGTTGAAGGTGTCGGCCGTGAACGCAGATCCGGGGACGTTGTACAGGACCGTCTGCGCGTGCGCGTAGACGAACTTCTTGGCCTTGACCGTGCCGCTGACGGTGAGGTTCCCGCGGACCAGGGTCGTGGTCGCCCACGCCGCCCCTACGAACATCGCGCCGATCAGGAACGCCACCAGGACCGGCAACGCCTTGCGCAAGCCTGCTCTCATGCTCTCTCCTCCTCTACGTGGTCCATTCCGCGGATGAGCAACACTAGAGCGTCGAGGGGACCGAGTCGAACACCCGGGCGAAACGGATCACTCGGGCAGGGTGAGGATCTCGTTGCCGTCCTCGGTGACCGCGATCGTGTGCTCGAAGTGCGCCGACAGGCTGCCGTCGGCCGTCACGACCGTCCAGTCGTCGGCGAGCAGCCGGGTCTCGGGGCCTCCGACGTTCGCCATCGGCTCGACGGCCACCACGAGGCCGGGTCGCAGCTCCGGCCCGCGTCCCGCGGGTCCGTGGTTCGGGATGAATGGGTCCTCGTGCAGGGCGCGACCGATCCCGTGGCCTCCGTACTCGCGCACCAGCGAGAACCCGGCTCCCTCGGCCACCTGCTGGATCGCCGCGCCGACGTCGCCGAGCCTCGCGCCCGGTCGTATCGCGGAGATGCCGGCGTCGAGCGCTTCCCTGGTCACCCGCACCAGCTTCTCGGCCTCGGGCCCGGGCGGAGCGCCCCCGACGAAGACGCTCACCGCGGCATCGGCGTGGAACCCCTCCCAGATAGCGCCGAAGTCGAGCGAGAGCAGGTCGCCCGACCTCAGGATTCGCTTCTTCGAGGGGATCCCGTGCACGATCTCGCTGTTCAGCGAGGAGCAGATCGTCGCGGGGAAACCCCGGTACCCCTTGAAGCTCGGTACGGCCCCCCGCTCGCTGATGTAGGCCTCGGCGACACGGTCCAGATCGGCGGTGGTCCTTCCCGGCACAACGGCCGCAACGACGCGCTCGATCGTGCCGGCCACGATCCGGCCGGCCGCGCGCATCTTCGCTATCTCCTCCGGCGACTTGTAGATGATCACGCGGGAGCCCGTTCAGGACGCGATGTCCGAGAGCGCTTCCTTCGTGCGCTCGGTCACGAGGTCGAGACGGGCCTGCGCGTCGACCTCGCGCAGCAGCCCCCTCTCCCAGTAGAAGAGCTCGAGCGGCTCGGTCTCGAGCCGGTACACGTCGAGGCGGCGGCGCACAGTGATCTCGTCGTCGTCGGAGCGGCGGGTGAGCTGGCACCCGTCGTCGTCGCAGCTGGAGCCGTCCTGCGGTCGCATGAACTCCATGTTGTATGTGCGCTTGCAGCACGGGCAGAGCCAGCGGTTCGAGAGGCGCTTGATCGCCATGTCGTCGTCGATCGTGAACTTCAGCACGGCCTCGAGCGGACGTCCCGCGTCGGCGAGAGCGTCCTCCAAGGCCTGCGCCTGAGGTACGGTGCGCGGGAACCCATCCAGGATGAACCCCTTCTGCGCGTCGGGCTCCTCGAGGCGGTCCATCACCATCCTCACCACGACGTCGTCGGGCACGTACTCCCCGCGGTCCATGTACGCACGCGCCCGCACGCCCAGGCGCGAACCCCTCTCCACGTGCTCGCGGAGCAGGTCCCCGGTGGACACGTGCGGGATCTGAAGCCACTGGGCGATGCGGATCGCCTGGGTCCCCTTCCCCGCGCCCGGAGGGCCGAGCAACACGAGCCGCATGCTCAGGCCTTCAGGAAGCCCTCGTAGTGGCGCATGAGTAGCTGCGACTCGAGCTGCTTCATCGTCTCGAGGGCGACGCCCACGGTGATCAGGACCGCCGTGCCGCCGAACGGGAACTGATTGAAAGCCCAGTACGCGAAGACCACCGACGGGATGAGCGCGATCGTGGCCAGGAACAGCGAACCCGGCAGCGTGATGCGCACCAGGATGTCGTTCAGGTGGGTGGCGGTCGGAGGGCCCGGCCTGATGCCCGGGATGAAGCCCCCCTGTTTGCGGATCGTGTCGGCGGTGCGGACCGGGTCGAACTGGATCGCGGTGTAGAAGTACGAGAAGAATATGATCAGCAGGCCGAAGGTCGACATGTAGACGAAGCTGCGCTGGTTCGTCAGGTGGTTGTTCACCAGGTCCTGGAACCATCGCGCGTGGTACACGCTGGCGAGCAGGCCGGGGAAGTACAGCACCGAGGACGCGAAGATGATCGGGATCACGCCGGCCTGGTTCACCTTGAGAGGCAGGTAGGTGCTGCCGCCGGTGGTCATCTTCCGACCCACGACCCGCTTCGCGTACTGGATCGGGATGCGGCGCTGCCCCTGGTCGATGAAGATGACCCCCAGGATGATCGCGACGCCGAGCAACAGGATCGCCACGAACTTGCCGGTGCCGCCCTGCTGCAAGATCGCGTTGCCCTCGCTGGGCAGGCGCGAGATCACGCTCGTGAAGATCAGGATCGACATTCCGTTGCCGATGCCGCGCTGCGTGATGAGCTCGCCCATCCACATGATGAGGGCCGTGCCCGTGGTGAGGATCATCACGATGAACGCCACGCGCGGTGGCGTGAAGGTGCCGGTGCGGAAGATGTCGACGCCGGCCGCCCCGCTGTGGAAGAGGAACACCAGGCCGGTCGACTGAAGGAGCGCCAGCACGACTGTGATGTAGCGCGTCCACTGGTTGATCTTCTTCGTGCCGGCCTCGCCCAGGTCCTGCCACTGCTGGAGCTTCGGGATCACGACCGTGAGGAGCTGCATGATGATCGAGCTCGTGATGTACGGCATGATCCCGAGGGCGAATATCGCAAGCCTCGTGAGCGCGCCACCCGAGAACAGGTTGATGAACGCGAGGAAACCGGTGTTGCCCTGCTTGGCCAGCTGCTGCTGGAGCTTCCCGATGTCCACGCCGGGAACGGGCACGTGCGAGCCGAGGCGGTAGATGGCGATGATGAACAGCGTGAAGAAGATCTTGTTGCGCAGGTCCGGGACCTTGAACGCGTTGACGAAGGCTTTCAGCACGGCCCGACCATCCTACCCTCGGGCGATGACTTCCACGGTGCCTCCGGCCTGCTCGATCTTGCGCCTCGCCTCCGCCGAGAACGCGTGCGCTCGAACCGTGAGCGCATGGTCCAGCTCACCGCGCGCGAGGATCTTCACGCGCGTTCCCTTGTGCACGAGCCCGTGCTCGGCGAGCGCCCCGGGCGTGACCTCCCCCGACGTGTAGTACTGCCCGAGCACCTCGACGTTCACGACGGCGTACTCGACGCGGTTGGGGTTGGTGAAGCCCTTCCGCTTCGGGACGCGCCGCTGAAGCGGCATCTGGCCGCCCTCGAAGCCGGCCGGGACGCCCTTGCGAGCGCCAGTGCCCTTCGTGCCCCGGCCGGCGGTCTTGCCGCGCACGCCGGCGCGCCCACGGCCCACGCGCGACCGGTCCTTCCTGGCGCCCTCGGCGGGCTTCAGGTGATGGAGCTTCACTCCTTCACCTCCTCGACGTCGACGAGGTGCTGCACCTTCGCGATCATGCCGCGCACGTCCGGCCGGTCCTGCTTGATGACGGAGTCGTGCACGTGGTGCAGCCCCAGGCGGCGAACGGTGTCCTTCTGATCCTGGGAACGCCCGATCACGCTGCGGCGCTGGGTGACCTTCAGCTTGCTCATCGACGGCCCCCGGACGACGAGCCGCCCTGATCGCCGTAGACCTGCTCGAGGTCGGCGGCGCGCTTGGCCTGCATGCGCACCTCCGCGGCCGCGACGGCCTCGAGCATCGGCTTGGGCGCAACCTGGTGCACCTCGCGGTCGCGAAGCTTCGCGACCTGCTGGGGCTTGCGGAGCTGCTTCAGGCCCTCGACGGCGGCCTTGACGATGTTGATCTGGTTCGAGGAGCCCATCGACTTCGAGAGGATGTCCTTGATCCCGGCGCACTCCACGAGGGCGCGCACCGGACCGCCGGCGATGACGCCGGTGCCGGGTGCGGCCGGCTTCAGCAGCACGACTCCCGCGCCGGCCTCGCCGGTCACCGCGTGGGGGATCGTGGTGCCCATCATCGGCACCTCGAACATCCTGCGCCGAGCCTCCTCCACGCCCTTGGCGATCGCGGCCGGCACCTCCTTCGCCTTGCCGTAGCCGACGCCGACGCGGCCCGCCCCGTCGCCCACGACCACCAGGGCGGCGAACGAGAACCGGCGGCCGCCCTTGACCACCTTCGCCACCCTGTTGATCGAGATGACCCGCTCTTCGAACGGGCTCTTCTGGTCGGAACTCGCGTCGTATCGCCTCATGTCAGATCTGTAGTCCTCCCTCGCGGGCGCCCTCGGCGAGGGCCGCCACGCGACCGTGGAACAGTCGGCCGCCGCGGTCGAACACGGCGCGCTCGACGCCGGCCTGCTTGGCCCGGTCGGCCATCAGCGCGCCGACGGCCTTGGCGCGAGCGGTCTTGTCGCCCTCGGCCGCGACGTCCCGGTCCGAAGCCTGGGCGACCGTCGAGGCGCGAACGTCGTCGATCAGCTGAGCGTAGATGTGCCGGTTCGACCGGAACACGGCCAGGCGGGGGCGCTCGGCGGTGCCCGAGATCTTCTTGCGAACGCGCGAGTGCCGGCGCAGGCGCGCCTCGCGCTTCGTCGTCGCGCCCATCAGGCACTCCCCTTCGCGGCCTTGCCGGCCTTCTTGCGGACGAGCTCACCCTCGTACCGGATCCCCTTGCCCTTGTAGGGCTCGGGCTTGCGGATCTTCCGGATCTTCGCGGCCACCTCGCCGACCTGTTGCTTGTCGTTGCCCCGCACCACTATCTGCGTGGGCACCGGCACCTCGAACTCGATCCCGGTCGGCTGCTGCACCGTGACGGGGTGCGAGTAGCCGGCGGCGACCTCGAGGTCGCTGCCCTTCAGGGCGGCGCGGTACCCCACCCCGACGATCTGGAGGCGCTTCTCGAAGCCCTTCGTCACGCCGTCGACCATGTTCGCGAGGAGCGTGCGCGTGAGGCCGTGCAGACCTCGGTGGAAGCCCTCGTCGGAGGGGCGCTCCACGCGCAGCGTCGAGTCCTCCCGGACGATCCGCATGTCGGGATGCATGACCTGACTGAGGGTCCCGCGTGGACCCTTCACGGTGACCACGTTGCCCTCGCCGACGTCGATCTCGACGCCGGCGGGCACCTCGATGGGCTGCCTGCCGATCCTGCTCATCGCTTCCTCACCATCACCACACGTGCGCGACGACCTCGCCGCCGATCCCCCGGCGCGAGGCCTCCTTGTCCGTCATGACACCCTGCGAAGTCGACACGATCGCGATTCCCAGGCCACCCAGCACGCGCGGAAGCTCGTCGTGTCCCTTGTAGAGCCTCCGGCCGGGCTTGGACACCCGCTTGATGCCCGTGATCGTGCGCTGCCGCCCCCGGCCGTACTTCAGCCGGATCCGGAACGACCGGTGCACGCCCTCGCCCTCGAGGGCATAGCCGGCGATGTAGCCCTCTGCCTCCAGGATCTTCAGGAGCGCCTCGTTCTGCTTCGAGACGGGCGCCACGAGCTCGTCCTTGTAGGCCGTGTTCGCGTTGCGGATCCGCGTGAGCAGGTCGGCGATCGGGTCCGACACGTTCGAGGAGAACTTCTTCACGGAGGTCACCATGAGGCCTTCGTCACCCCCGGGAGCTCGCCGGCGTGCGCAAGCTCGCGCACGCAGATCCGGCAGAGCATGAACTTGCGCAGGACCGCTCGCGACCGGCCGCATCGCCGGCAACGCGTGTACTCGCGCACGCGGAACTTCGCCTTCTTCGCCTGCTTGTTCTTGAGCGCCGTCTTCGCCATGTCTACGTCCTTCAGCTCGCCCTCGAGACCGCCGGCGCGCCCGCGAACGGGAAGCCGAGCGCCACGAGGAGCGCGCGACCCTCTTCGTCGCTCTTCGCGGTCGTCACGATCGTGATGTCCATCCCTCGGACCTTGACCACCTTGTCGTAGTCGATCTCCGGGAAGATCAGCTGCTCGGTCACGCCGAGCGTGTAGTTCCCGTGCCCATCGAACGCGCTGGGGCTCAGGCCGCGGAAGTCGCGGATCCGGGGCAGCGCGAGCGACAGGACCCGGTCGAGGAACTCCCAGGCCCGATCACCGCGCAGGGTGACCTTCGCGCCGATCGACATGCCCTCGCGCAGCTTGAACCCGGCGATCGACTTCCGGGCTCGGGTCACCACGGGCTTCTGGCCTGTGATGACCTCGAGGTCCGCGAGGGCGGCCTCCAGCATACGACCCTCCTTGACGGCGTCGCCGACGCCCATGTTCACGACGATCTTCTCGAGGCTGGGCGCCTGCATCACGTTCGAGTAGCCCAGCTCCTCGACGAGACGGGGAACGAGCTCCTCCCGGTATCGCTTCTTCAGCCGGGGGGTGTAGGTCTCGGCCATCGTCACAGCTCCGTCTCGCACTTGGCGCAGATCCGCACCTTCTGGTCGCCGTCCATGCGGTGACCCACGCGCGTGGGCTGGCCGCAGGCGCCGCACAGGATCTGCACGTTCGACGCGTCGATCATCATCTCGACGTCCACGATGCCACCTTGCTGAAGCTGCTGACCCCCTCGACCGCGGGCGCCCGAGCGCGTGTGCTTCTTCGCCATGGCGACGCCGTCGACCATGATCCTGCCGTCGCGAGGCAGGACCCGGAGCACGCGGCCTTCCTTTCCGCGGTCCTTGCCCGCCATCACGCGCACCATGTCGTCCTTCTTGATCTGCATCTCAGAGCACCTCCGGTGCGAGCGAGATGATCTTCATGAACCGCTTCTCGCGGAGCTCGCGGGCGACCGGTCCGAAGATGCGCGTGCCGCGTGGGTTCTTCGCGTCGGCGGTGAGGAGCACGACGGCGTTGTCGTCGAACCGGATGTAGGAGCCGTCGGCGCGGCGGCGTTCCTTCGCGGTGCGCACGACCACCGCCTTCACCACCTCACCCTTCTTCACCGCGCCGCCGGGCAGGGCGTCCTTCACCGAACCGACCACGACGTCTCCGATGCCGGCGTACCGACGCGCCGAGCCGCCGAGCACGCGGATCACCAGGAGCTCCTTGGCCCCGGTGTTGTCCGCCACCTTGCAGCGCGTCTCCTGCTGGATCATCCCTACTTCGCTCGCTCTACGATCTCCACGACCCGCCACCGCTTCGTCTTCGAGAGCGGTCGGGTCTCCATCACGCGGACGGTGTCGCCCACGTGCGCCTCGTTCTGCTCGTCATGTGCGGCGAGCTTCGAGGAACGCTTGACGGTCTTCTGGTACAGGGGGTGCCGGAAGGAGCGGTCGACGCGGATCAGGACCGTCTTGTCCATGCCGTCCGAGACGACCACGCCGGTCCGTACCTTCCTGCGGGTGCGCTCGCTCGTCTCGCTCACGATCCCTCTTCCTCTTCCTCGTTCTGCTCCTCGGACCCTTCCTCGACCCCTTCGTCGAGGGCCTCCCTCTCCATCTCGCCGAGAGGCGTCCCCTTGAGGTCGCCCCGGGCCTGCGCTTCGCGCGAGCGCTCGAGCGCGTCGGCGTCGGCGCGGGCGAGCTCTTCCTCCAGCTCTCCTTCCAGGTGCCGCTCCCGCAGGACCGTGAGGACCCTGGCGATCTCGTGGCGCAGGCCCTTGACCCTCGACGGATCGTCGAGCTGCCCCGTGGCGAGCTGGAACCGGAGGTTGAACAGCTCCTCCTTCGCCTGCTCGACGCGGACGAACAGCTCGTCGTCGGGCAGCTCTCGCAGCTCGGCCGTCTTGTTGGCCATCACTACTCTCCCAGCCTGCTGATGAACTTGGTCTTGATGGGCAGCTTGTGCGCGGCGCGCAGCATCGCCTCGCGAGCCAGGGTCTCGGGGACCCCGGCCAGCTCGAACATCACGCGGCCCGGCTTCACGACGGCCACCCAGCCCTCCGGGTTGCCCTTGCCCGACCCCATCCGGGTCTCCGCAGGCTTCTTCGTGTAGGGCTTGTCCGGGAAGATGTTGATCCACACCTTCCCGCCGCGGCGGATGTGGCGGGTGATCGCGACGCGGGCGGCCTCTATCTGGCGGTTCGTGATCCACGCCGGCTCGAGCGCCACGAGCCCGTAGTCGCCGAAGTGGATCTCGGTGCCGCCCTTGGCCATGCCGCGGCGACGGCCGCGATGGACCTTGCGGTGCTTGACCTTCTTCGGCGCGAGCATCAGCCCTCGACCTCCGGGTCGCCGGCCGGCTCGGCCGCCACGATCGGCTCGGGCTCGACTGCGACGGTCGGCTCGGGCTCGGCCGCCACGATCGGCTCGGGCTCGGCGGTCGGCTCGGGCTCGACTGCGACGGTCGGCTCGGGCTCGGCGGTCGGCTCGGGCTCGACTGCGACGGTCGGCTCGGGCTCGGCGGTCGGCTCGGGCTCGACTGCGACGATCGGCTCGGGCTCGGCGATCGGCTCGGGCTCGGGCTCGGCGATCGGCTCGGGCTCGGGCTCGACTATCGGCTCCGGCTCGGCCACGGCGTCGAGCTCCTTCTCGTCGGTGATCAGCGCGCCGGTCGAGGCCCCGCCGGCGGCCATCCCGCTCCCGACGCGGGCCCGGGCCAGCGCGCGTTCGGTCTGCTGCTCGCGGTGAGGAACCTGGTCGCCGTGGTAGACCCAGACCTTCACGCCGATGATGCCGAAGGTCGTCTTGGCCTCGGCGGTGCCGAAGTCGACCTTGGCGCGGAGGGTGTGCAGCGGCACCCGTCCCTCGCGGTACCACTCTCGCCGGGACATCTCGGTGCCGCCCAGGCGACCTCCGCACTGGACCCGCACCCCGAGCGCACCGGAGCGCATCGCGGTCTGCACCGCGCGGCGCATCGCGCGGCGGAACGCCACCCGCCCGGCGAGCTGCTCGGCGACGCCCTGCGCCAAGAGCGCGGCGTCGGTCTCAGGTCGGGACTCGCTCGCGGCCTGGTTCATGTCCTCGACCTTCACGTCGACGCGCTTCTTCGTGAAGCGCTCGACGTCCTTCCGGATCCGGTCCACCTCTGCGCCCTTGCGCCCGATCACGATCCCGGGGCGGGCCGTGCGGATGAACACCCAGATCTGGTCGCCCTTGCGCTCGATGTCGATCGAGGAGATCCCGGCACGCGACAGCCTGCTTCGGATGTGCTTTCGGATCCAGACGTCCTCGTGGAGCTGGTCCGCGTAGTCGCGACCGGCGTACCAGTTGGACTTCCAGGGGTAGATGACCCCCAGCCGGAACCCGTACGGATTGACCTTGTGGCCCACGACCTACTCTCCCATCGTCTTCACGACGACCGTCACGTGCGACGTGCGCTTGCGCACCCGCGTGGCACGGCCGTAGGCGCGCGGCCGGAACCGGCGGAGCGTCGGCCCCTCGTCGACCCACGCCCGGTCCACGACCAAGTTCTGCGACACGATGCCGGGGCTCTGCTCCGCGTTCGCCACCGCGGAGCTCAGCAGCTTCGCCACGTCCTTCGACGCGCCGAGCGGCGAGAAGCGCAGGATGCGCTGCGCCTCCTCGACGTGCTCGCCGCGGATCATGTCCACGACGCGCCGCATCTTCCGCGGCGAGGTCCGGACGTACTTAATCGTGGCTCGCGCCTCCATCGTTGCTACCTCGGCCCCGTCCTGCGCTCGTCCCGCGCGTGCGAACGGAACGTGCGCGTGGGAGCGAACTCGCCCAGCTTGTGCCCAACCATCGACTCGGAGACGAAGATCGGAACGTGCTTGCGTCCATCGTGCACCGCGATCGTGTGGCCGATCATGTCGGGCACGATCGTGGAACGGCGAGACCAGGTCTTGACGACCTTCTTCTCGCTGCGCTTGTTCATCGCGTCGATCTTCACCATCAGGTGCTCGTCGACGAACGGACCTTTCTTCACGGACCTCGGCATGACTAGCCCCGACCCTTCCCGCGGCGCCGGACGATGTACCTGTTCGACGCCTTGTTCTTCTTGCGCGTACGGCCTTCCTTCTTGCCCCACGGTGAGGTGGGGTGCCGCCCGCCGGAGGACTTGCCCTCGCCGCCGCCGAGCGGGTGGTCGACCGGGTTCATCGCCACGCCTCGCACCGACGGCCGCTTGTTCTTCCACCGCGCCCGGCCGGCTTTGCCGAGCGAGACCAGCTCGTGCTCGGGGTTGCCCACGACCCCGACGGTGCCCTTGCAGGCGGCGGGAACCAGCCGCATCTCGCCCGAGGGAAGACGGAGCGTGGCGTAGCCGGACTGCTTCGCCATCAGCTGCACGCTGGTTCCGGCCGACCGCGCCATCTTGGCGCCGGCGCCCGGCTTCAGCTCCACCGCGTGCACGACCGTGCCGACCGGGATGTTACGCAACGGCAGCGAGTTCCCGGGACGGATCTCAGCCTCGGGTCCGCTCATCAGCGTGTCCCCCACCGAGACGCCCTGCGGCGCAAGGATATAGCGCTTCTCGCCGTCGGCGTAGTGCAGGAGCGCGATCCGCGAGCTCCGGTTCGGGTCGTACTCGACGTGCGCGACCTTGGCCGGCACCCCGTCCTTGTTCCGCCGGAAGTCGATGATGCGGTAGCGGCGCTTGTTCCCCCCGCCCTGGTGGCGCGCGGTGATGCGGCCGTGCGTGTTGCGGCCGGCCTTGTTGCGCCCCTTGGTTACGAGCGACCGTTCGGGCTTCGCGCGCGTGATCTCGTCGAAGGACGAGACGCTCGCGCCGCGGCGCCCGGGGGTGGTCGGCTTGTACTTGCGGATCGCCATCTACTCCCTACTTCCCGGTCTCGAAGATCTCGATCGAATCGCCGTCGGCCAGGGTCACGATCGCCCGCTTCTCGTCGGGGCGCTTGCCCTTGGTGAAGCGGCGGCGCTTGACCTTGCCGCGGCGGTTCATCGTGTTCACCGAGGTCACATGGACGTCCCAGATCGCCTGGACCGCCTCCTTGATCTCCGTCTTGTTCGCCCGCTTGTCCACGAGGAACGTGTACGTGTTCAACTCGAGGCCCGCGTAGGACTTCTCCGACACGACCGGGCGAAAGATGACGTCGCGAGGGGACTTCACTCCGCACGCTCCTCTTCGTCGGTCTCGACGCCGTCACGAGCGTCCGCGCTCGCGACGTCCTCGCTCGGCTCCGCCTCGCTGCGGAGTGTCGCTTCGCCGCGGGCACTCCCTCCGACGAGGGCGTCGAGCGCATCCCCCGTGAAGAGCACGCGGTCGGCCTCCAGCACCTCGTAGACGCCGAGGCCGCCGGAGTAGGCGACCCTCACGTGGGGCATGTTCCGGAACGACTTCTCGATCGCCCCGGTCTCGGAGGGCTCGGGGAGCACCACCAGGACCTTGCCCGCGAGCCCGAGCGCGTCCAGCAGCTCGGCGGCGCGCTTCGTCTTGGGCTCCTCGAAGGAGAGCTCCTTCACCACAGCGAGCTTGCCGCTCTGAAGCGCGTCGGTGAGCGCGCCGCGGAGGGCGCCGCGCTTCATCTTCTTGTTCACGCGCATCTCGTGGTCGCGCGGCTTCGGCCCGTGGGCCACGCCGCCGCCGGCCCACTGGGGCGAGCGGATCGAGCCCTGGCGCGCGCGGCCCGTGCCCTTCTGGCGCCACGGCTTCTTGCCGCCACCGGAGACCTCGCCGCGCGTCTTCGTGGACTGCGTGCCCCGGCGGATCCCGGCCAGGCCGGCGACGACCACCTGGTGCATCAGCGGCACGCTCACCCTGGCCTCGAAGACCTCCGGCGGGAGCTCGCGGGTCCCGGCCTTCTTGCCCGAAACGTCCAGGACGTCGATCTTCGCCACCGTCACGCCCCCCTCTTGGCGGGGGTCTTCACGGCCGAGCGGATCATGACCAGGGCGCCCGCGGGGCCGGGGACCGCACCTCGAACGAGCAGCAGGTTCCGCTCGGCGTCGGCCTGGACCACCTCGAGGTTCAGCACCGTCACGCGCCGGCTGCCGTGCTGGCCCGCCATCCGCATGCCCTTGAACACGCGCGACGGAGTGGCGCACGCGCCGATCGAGCCGGGTGAACGGTGCTTGCGCTTCGTTCCGTGGCTGGACGACAGACCGGCGAACCCGTGCCGCCTCATGACGCCGGAGAACCCCTTGCCCTTCGAGACGCCGATCACGTCGGCCAGGTCCCCGGGCTGGAAGATGTCGGCCCGGATCTCCTGGCCGAGCTGGTAGTCCGAGGCGTCGTCGGTGCGGAGCTCCACCACGAAGCGGCCGCCCTCGACGCCGGCCTTCTCGAAGTGGCCCTTCATCGGCTGGGTGGTGCCTCGGGGCTCGGCGAACGCGAGCTGGACGGCCTCGTAGCCGTCGCGCTCGGCCGTGCGCACCTGCGTGACGAAGCACGGACCGGCCTTGAGGATCGTGACCGGCACCGCACGCGTGTCTTCGAAGATCTGGGTCATGCCCAGCTTCTCCCCGAGGATCCCCTTGACCTGGCTCATCACAGCTTGATCTCGATGTCGACCCCGGCGGACAGGTTCAGCCGCTGGAGCTCCTGCACGGTCTTGGAGGTCGCGTCCATGATGTCGATCAGCCGCTTGTGGGTGAGCATCTCGAAGTGCTCGCGGCTGTCCTTGTGCTTGTGGGGCCCGCGGATCACGGTGTAGACCGACCGCTCGGTCGGCAGGGGCACCGGCCCCACGACCCTGGCGCCGGTGCGCGTCACGTGCTCGACGATGTCGCGAGCCGCCACGTCCAACATCCGGTGGTCGTAGGCCCGGAGCTTGATCCGGATCTTCGGTCCTGGCACTGTCCTCGGCCTCTTTCCCCTACTTCAGGATCTTGGTCACGCGGCCGGCACCCACGGTGCGGCCGCCCTCGCGGATCGCGAAGCGGAGGCCTTCCTCCATCGCGATCGGGGCGATGAGCTCGACGGTCATCTCCACGTTGTCCCCGGGCATCACCATCT
>JACQDK010000016.1 GCA_016201135.1 Actinomycetota bacterium | reverse complement strand
CATGGCGAAGATCGAGAGCTCCAGGGTCGCGGCGCCGTTCTGCACGATCACCTCGGTGAGCGGCCGGTTGTCGATGAGCGTCGTCCCGAAGCGGAAGCGCGCGGCGTTGCCCAGGTACTCGACGTACTGCACGACGAGCGGACGGTCGAACCCCGCTTCGTGGCGACGGCGCTGGAGCTCCTGCTGGCTGACCCGCCCGCCCAGAGCCGCGCTGATCGGGTCGCCCGGCGCCACCCGCATCAGGATGAAGACGACCGTCAGCAGGATCAGGAGCATCGGCACGGCCAGCGCCAGCCGCGTGAGCAGGTACGTTCGCAGAGAGATGGTCGGCTTCGCCATGGCGGGCCCAATGCTAGGTCAACCGGCAGAGGAAGGGCGGGACCCGTCGGGTCCCGCCCTTCCGCCTCCTCGTCGCCTGGCTAGGAGGTCTTGCTGATCAGCCAGTACCGGAAGATGTACGAGACGTCGAGCGTCTGCGCGACCCCCGTGACGCCATCTCGCGCCACCGCGAGCTGCGTCGCCTCCCAGATCGGGATGATCGGAACGTCCTGGGCGCCGATCCGCTGGACCTCCTCGAAGTCCTTCAGCCGCTGCGCGGGATCGGTGGTCGCCCGCTCGTCGGCGAGCAGCTTCTCGACCTTCGGGTTCGAGTAGTGATCGTTCAGGAACGAGCTGGACGAGTAGAAGGTGAACACGTAGTTGTCCGCGTCCGGGTAGTCCGGGAACCAGCCGAGCTGGTAGACGGGGTACCCGTCCGTGAACGCCGCGGTGGTGTACTGGTCCCACTCGGTGGACTTGAGCGTCACCTTGAACAGGCCGCTGCCCTCGAGGGAGCGCTGGATCTCAGCGTACTCATCGGCGGAAGAGTCCCCGTAGTGGGTCGGCGTCCACCAGATCTCGATGGGCACCGGGGTCTTCACGCCGGCGTCGGAAAGCACCTTCTTGGCTCCCTGGAGATCGGGCGCGTCGCCGTAGAGATCCTTGAACGCGTCCACGTGACCGGCCAGCCCGGAGGGAACCATCGACCAGAGCGGCTGCACGGTCCCGTTGTAGACGTTGTCGGCGATCGCCTGCCGGTCGATCGTCATCGCCGCAGCCTGGCGCACGGCGATGTCCTTGCCGGGGGCCAGGTTCGTGTTGAAGACCATGTAGCGGATCTCGGCTCCCGGGCCGGTCAGCACCTGGAGTCCGGGCTCGTTCTTCATCGCCGCCACGTCGGTGGGGGTGAACGTCCGCCATCCGACATCGACCTCACCCTGCTCGAGCGCCAGCTTCAGGGCGGAAGACTTGTCGAAGTACTGGACGATCACGCGATCGTTCAGGGGTGGGTCCCCCCAGAAGTAAGGGTTCTTCTCCAGGACGACCTGCTCGCCGGGCCGGTACTGCACCAGCTTGTAGCGCCCGGTGCCGATGATCTGGTCGTCCGGCTGAAGGTTGTTCTCCGGGTACACGGCCGCCGGGACGACGAAGGCCGCGCTCGTGGTCAGGATGAACGGGAACGCGCCGTCGGGGTTCCGCAGGTGGAACGTGACGGTCTGCGGGTCGGGCGTGTCGATCGCGCTGTTCTTCCACTTACCGCAGTCGGCCAGGTCGACCAGCAGGCTGCAGGCGCCGTTCGGGTTGTTGATCTCGATGTTCCGCTTGATGGAGAAGGCCACGTCGGCGGAGGTCATGGGCGATCCGTCCGAGAACTTGGCGTCCGACCGGAGCGTGCACGAGTACGTCAGGGCGTCCGTGTACGCGCAGCTGGTGGCCAGGGCCGGCTCCGGGGTGTTCCCCTGGGGAAGGATCTCGAGCAACGTGTCGTACACCTGGTAGCTGATCTGTGCGGATCCCAGGTCGTACTGGCCTGCCGGGTCTAGCGAGACGATCGAGTCCGTCGTGCCGTGGATGATCGTCCCTCCGCCGGCCGCGCTCGGTGATACAGCCGTGGTGCCGCCACCTCCGCAGGCCGCGCCCGCGAGCGCGAGGACCGCTACCAGCGCGACCACGCGCAACCGTTCGACTCTCATTGCCTACCCCCCCTCTCGTGCCGACGCCCCCGAGGCGTTCGGGCGCCGACCGGCTCTCTCACAAGGACTTACGAGTCCGGCGGCGTCTCGGGACGGACCCGGCCGCCCCGCCCAACGCTAGCGGCGCCCCCCCGGACGGTCAAACCGCGGAAGTCGAGCGGGCGGCCGGCGACCGGTCACTCCGTTCGGGCCGCCTCCCGCAGCGCCAGGGCGGCGTCCTCGGGAGCGACCGTGTTGATGCTCATGCCCGAGCCCACCTCGAACCCCGCCGGGGTGGAGAGTCTGGGCAGGACGCGCAGCGTCCAGTGGAAGGCGTCCTCGTCGGACTCCGAAGGGGGCGCCGAGAAGACGACCAGGTTGTAGTCGGGGTCACCGGCCGCCCTCCGCAGGGCGGCGAGGACCCGCCGAAGCACCCGCGCGAGGTCCCGCGTCTCCCCGTCGTCGATGTCTCCGAACGAGGAGCGGTGGGTCGTCGGGGCGATCCACGTCTCGAAGGGAGTCTGGCTCGCGAAGGGCTCGAAGGCCAGGAACCGCTCTCCCTCGGCGATCACGCGGGTCCCGGCGGCCCTCTCGGCATCCAGCACCTCGTCGTAGACGCACCGGCCGTTCTCGTCGAAGTAGCGGGTGGCCACCTCGAGCCGCTGCTGCATCCGGGGCAGGAGCACCGGGGTGGCCAGGATCTGCGAGTGGGGGTGAACGAGCGACGTGCCGGCCAGACGCCCGAAGTTCTTGAACGCGACCGCGGCGCGGATGCCGGGGCGCGCCAGCAGCTGTAGGTAGCGCCGGCGCCAGACGCGGAGCACGTCCGTGACCTCGCGCAGGGACATCTCGTCGGGCCGCGCGTCGTGATGCGGGGTCTCGATCACGACCTCGTGGCCCCCGACGCCCGGCATCTCGCGGAACGGCCCCGCGCCGCCTCGCGGCGCGGGGCCGTCGCCCCCGAGCGCCGAGTAGAGGTTAGGCACCACGCGCACGCGCCACGCGCCGTCGTCGGGGAGCCGCAGGACCTCCGGCGGGGTCTGGTCCTCGTTCCCCGGGCAGAAGGGGCACTGCTCGTCACGTTCGGGCAGGGTCGATCGCGGCAGCTCCACCGGCTCGTGGGGGCGTGCCGCGCGCCTCGGGGCAAGGATCACCCACTGGCGAGTGGTCGGATCCTGCCGGAGGGTCGACATGCCCAAGAGGCTAGCCTGTCCTGGGCGTTGCTTGCGCGAGGTCCCGGGTCCTGCGACGGTGACAGGCGGTGCGGACCGCTCCTGCGAAGATCGCGCTCGCCGCCGTCCTGGCGCTCGTCGCGACGGCGTGTTCGACGAGCGAGCCACCTCCGTCGAGGGTTGCGGTGCCCGCGCCGAGCTCGGGGATGGGATCGCCCGGCTCGTCGATGTCGCCTCGATCCGGTCACGGCTCCGGTGGGAACGGGGGAGGCGGGAGCGACGGTGGGCAGCAGGGCGGCGGTGGCGGTGGTGGCGGCGGGGGAGGCGGCCTGAAGTGCCACGGGACGCCGCTGCGCGGCGTCTACCACGCGTACCGCCTGTACGTCCTGGGCACATGCGTCTGGTTCCGGGGCCGCGTGGCGGAGGTCCGGCCCGAGGAGGACGGCGACGCGCACGTCCTGATCGGTCCCGACGCCGGCTTCGGCGAGTTCCTGAACGGCGGGAACCTCAAGGACCAGCACGGCTGGCTCGTGGTCGAGATCATGCCCGGCCAACACCTGCCGGTTCCGTCCGTCGGGGCGCACGTCGCCGTGTTCGGAACGTGGGTGCTGGACACCGAGCATGGGTGGCGCGAGATCCATCCGGTGTGGGCGATTCGGTTCCTCGCGAGCGGCGTGACCCGGTTCGACCTGCCGCCCAGGGATCCGATGTATGACCCCGGCTCCGGCACCGTGAGCGGGGGAGGAGGCGGCGGGAGCTGCGACCCCTCGTACCCGACCGTGTGCATCCCGTCGCCGCCGCCCGACCTGGACTGCGCGGACATCTCGTACAGGAACTTCAAGGTCGTGGCGCCCGACGACCAGCACTTCGACGGCGACGGAGACGGCATCGGCTGCGAGACGTGAGGCCCCGCTCAGCGCCTCCGACGCGAGTCTGCGACGACGGTCCTTCCGCGATCGGCTAGTTCCATCGTCCGTGCCTCTTCTTCCTCTGGCGTAGCCCGCCGGGCGCGCCATCCAGAGGCCCTTCGGCCTCCGGCGCACCGAACCCCAAACCCCCCGTCGTACCGAGCAAGAGTTCAGGGGCCGGATGCCGATAGCCGTGTCAGTCATCCCGAGGGGGGAGTCATGCATCGGACCATCGTCAACGCGAAGCGTGCCTTCGTGCTCGTCGCGGCGCTCGCCTCAGTGGCGGCGCTGGGAGCCGCCGGGGCCGTCGCGGCCGGCGGACAGGTCGCCGTGCCTTCGGGGGCGGACATCCAGGAGTCGATCAACGCCAATCCGGAGGGAACGACGTTCCTCCTTTCGGCCGGGACCTGGAGCCTGTCCTCGACCGTGGTGCCGAAGAACGGAGACGTGCTCGTCGGTGCCGGGGAGGGTCAGACCATCATCCGAGCTGCCGGCGGCACCTTCAACGGCTTCGACAGCAAGAGCACGGTGGCGAACGTTCAGATCGCTAGCCTCACGGTTCAGGGCTTCTCCGCCGGCATCCGAACCGGCTCGGGGTGGACCGTCCGCGATGTGGAAGCTGACTACAACGTCGTCGGCATCAAGATGTACGGCGACAACGTGGTCTTGGACGGCGCCTGGGCACATCACAACGGCCAATTCGGTGTTCATGGCACCTTGTCCACCGGACAGCAGATGCTCAGCAGCGAGGTGAGCTACAACCACACCGACTCCACGATCAGCTCGGGCTACGCCGGCGGAGCCAAGTGGGTGAACTCCACCGGCCTCTTGGTTCAGGGAAACAACATCCACGACAACTACGGGAACGGGCTGTGGCTCGATGTCGACACGCAGGGCGCGACGGTGACAGGCAACTGGCTTCACGACAACTCCGACGAGGGCCTGCGGATCGAGATCAGCTCCTCCACCCTGGTCGAGGACAACCGTGCCGAGGGAAACGGTGGGGAGGCCATCGACCTGTTCAATTCGCGCGACAACGTCGTTCGCGACAACGTCATGTCCGCTCCGAGCTCCGCGAGCTATGTCTACCGGGTTCTGGGGAACGGCCGGAAGAACGCTGCGGGCGTCGAGTATGTGAACGCGAACAACCGGACCGAGTACAACACGATAACCCTGGTCAGCACGACGCAGAAGACCGGGGTGGTCCGCGCGGCGGGGACGACCTACGGGAACACCTTCGACTACGACACGTACCACGTTCCTTCGCTGACGCCCGCCTACTTCAAATGGTGGGACGGAACGGCGAAGAAGACCGTCGCGTGGTCCGCCTGGCTGGGATCCTACGGGCAGGACACGAACGGCTCGATCCTGACGCCGTGAGGGCCTGGGTGCGGGCGACGCCGTAGCGCTCGGTGACCCCAGCCCCCTGCCGAGTCTCCTCCGAGCGTGAGCCCTTCCCATGGGCGCGCTCAAGTGGGGGAGACCGAGCCGACGATCCTCCAGGTCCTGCCTCCGTCCTCGCTCCGCCAGAGATCGCCCTTGCCGAGGGCGAATCCTGTGTCGGCGTTCACGAACCAGATCGAGTTCTCCGGTCCGCCGTTGGCGAACGTGCCACCCCGGTGCCATGTGGCGCCGCCGTCCGGACTCCGCGCGACGTACCCGAAATCGAACGGCCATCGCCAGCCGCGCCCGTCGGGCAGGAATTGCAGCCCGCCGGGCTCGGCATCCCACGCTGCCTCCCGCTTCGCCCAGGTCCGTCCCCCGTCGGTCGTCTCGAACACGGCCACCGGCGCGGAGCCCGCCGCCCCGTCCCCTCCGCACAGCACCCATCCGCGCTCTGGCGTCACGAACCAGACGTCCGTCACGTAGTCGACGGACGTGCGCTCCCACCCGTCGGGCCCCCAGAAGTGAGCCAGCGGACCGCACGGCTCGTGCTGGATCCGCCAGGTGCGGCCACCGTCGGTCGTGGCAACGAGGCGTCCGGAGAGCGAGGAAGGGCGGACCGCCCAACCGCGCAGCGGATCCACGAAGGAGGGGTCGCCGATCTTGGAGCGCCCGAGCGCGTGCCACACTCTCCCCCCGGCCGATGCCCGCAGCAGTCTCCGTCCCACGCGTGCCAGCGCCTCCCCGGGCCCGAGCGTGGTCACGTCGCCGGCGCTCGTTCCCCCGCGGAACACGACGCGCCAGGTCTTGCCGCCGTCGCGCGTCGTCAGAACCATGCCCACGCTGCGCCGTTCGCAGCCGCGACAAGTCATCAGCCCGGTCACCAGCCCGTGATCTGCGTTCCAGAACGCGAGGGCGACGGGTTGAAACGTCTTGCTGATCGTGCTCACCGTGCCGGAGCCGTTGCTGCCGGGGCCCTGCTCGGTCGAGAGCGTTGTCGACGCCGGTTGCCCCGAGGTTTCGGATGGCGAGGTGCACGAAGCGACCAGAAGCATCGAGGCGGCGATCAGCACGCGCGCGGAACCGGCTCTCATCGCTCTTCCATCTTCACCCGGCCATGGGCTCCGCCGAGATGCTATAGCGCAGGTCCGCGGAGTTGCGAACGGGGGCTTCTGCCGCTCCAGGCCGTATCCTCGTTCGCCATGGAGATCTCACGAGCATCGGAGCGTCCCTTCACCCACGGTGAGCAGGATCGGTTCACGGGCGAGGTCTCTCTCGGATCCACGATGGCCGACCCCACGGGAACGGGCGTGGCTGTCGTCCACTTCGCGGCCGGGTCGCGCACGCGCTGGCACCGGCACCCGGGGGGACAGTTCCTGATCGGCATCTCGGGTCGTGGGCGGGTGCGCACGCGCGGCGAGCGCGGACACGTGCTCCTGCCGGGCGATGTGATCCACGTGGGGCCGGGCGAGTGGCACTTCCACGGCGGCACGCCCGACTCGCCGATGGCCCACTACGCCGTGAGCGGCGGCGGGGCTCCGGAGTGGGCCGAGCCGGTCACCGACGAGGAGTACGAGGAAGGCTTCTAGCCGCTCACCGAGATCGGCCGGACCGGCGGCGGCGTGTTCCGGCTCTTGGCGAACCGCGGGGCGCCGTCGATCACCGTCGTGGCGACCGCGAGCGTGTCGCCTATCGCGAGCGCGCCGAGCGCGTCGGGCGCCTGGGAGCCGAGGGGCGCGTCGACGACGACGACGTCGGCCTCGCGTCCGGGCGCGAGGACGCCTACGTTCAGGCCGTGCAGCGCGGCGACGTTGCCCGTGGCGGCCGCGACCGCGAGCGCCGGGTCGAGCCCGCCTAGGGAGGCCGCCCACGACATCGTGCGCAGGATCCCCAGGGGCTGGACGCCCGAGCCGGCCGGCGAGTCGGTGCCGATCACGAGCCGCCCGACCTCGCCGCGCGTCCTCACGAGGGCGGCGATCTCTCCGGCCGCCTTCACGTTCCCGTTGTGCACGATCTCGACCCTCGCGTCGGTCTCGTCGAGGATCCGCACGACGTCGGCGAGGGGGAGCGCGGTCGGTCCGCCGTTCGTGTGTCCGGCCACGTCGGGACGGACCGCGACGACGAAGTCGGCGCCGATCACCCCGCTGCCGGGGATCGAGGCGCCTCCCGTGTGCACCATCACCCGCATCCCGCGGGCCTGCGCCCATCGCGCCATCTCGGCGGCGACCTCGGGGTCCTTCACACCGGAGATGCCGATCTCGGCGACGAGCCTGACCCCGGCCTCCGCCATCTCGCGGAAGTCCTCCTCGGCGAGACCGGGCTCGAGCAGCACCGCGCCGGCGTGGACCTTCACGCCGGCCGGACGGAGGTTGTCGAACGACTTGTGGGCAAGGATAGTCAGCGCGCGGACGCCGGCCGGGTCGGTCGGCCGCCCGGGGGTGTGCGGCTCGCCCGCCGAGATCATCGTCGTCACGCCGCCGTGCATGCAGGACTCGATCCAGTCGGCCTGGTTCTGGCGAGGCGTGTAGTCACCGATCACCGGGTGGGTGTGGTTGTCGCACAGGCCCGGGATCACCGTGGCGCCGGCGGCGTCGATCGAGGCCGAGATCCCCTCCGTGTCGGCGTCCGCCGCCGGGCCCACCGACGCGATGATCCCCTCGCGGACGACGACGGTGTCGCCCTCGGCGGTCGGCGCTGCGACGTCTCCGGTGACGATCGTCCCGATGTTTCGGATCACCAGGTCAGGCATCTCCGTCCCTCCGTCTCAGCGCAGGCCGTCCTCGCCGACGGCCTCGTCCACCGTCAGGCCGCCGACCCGCGGCAGGGGCCGGCCTCCGTCGGTGACGGCCACCGCGATCACGAGCTCGTCGTCGGCGGGCGCGTCGGGGATACGCAGCTCCACCGCGTCGAAGTGCGTCCGGACGAACGCCGCGTCCTTGTAGTGCAGCGGCACGTCGAGCGTGGTCCCGGGCCCGCCGCGCTTCTTCGCAGACGGGATGATCGCCTTGCCGCCGCCGACGCCCTCACGCACGGGAGTTCCCAGCTTCGGATGCAGCATCGCCGCGACGTGCTCGAGCTCGCCCTTCGTGCCGGCGATCCCGCCCTTGCCGTAGGAGTGGACGGGCTTGCCGCCCAACTGGGCCACTGCGGCCGCCGTGAGTCGCTCGCCCAGAGGGACGCTCTCCTCGATCAAGGGGGTCAGGTCCTCGACGTATCTACCGGCGAAGGGGTTCATGAGGACAGCCGCGACGACCACCCGCCGGACCGGAGGATCGACCGGCCGGCCAGCCTCCATGTGGATCTCGTCGACGATCGTGACGATCTTGCGGATGTCCACGGCGATCCCTCCTGCGACATGGGCTCGAGCGTCCCCGGGCGTGTGCGCGAGGGTAGCATGAGCCCTCGTCGTGGCGGACGGCACTCAGGTTCCGCCGCCGGGCGGGGCGCCCGCCAAGAGCGGCCCCGCGGTGACGACCCGCCCCTCGAGACACAGCACCGCGGCCTCGATCGTTCCCTCGGCGCGCATGCGCTCGGCCTCGGCGAGTCCCGCGGCGAGGGCCGCATCGATCTCTTCGCTCGTCAGGGCCCCGACGTCGACCGTCACGAGACGCTCACCGAGATCCGAGTCGGGCGCGAGCTCGACCGCGGGCGTTCGGCGGATCGCCGGATGGCCGGGCAGGTCGACGGCGTCGGCCAGGAGCGTGGCCGCGGCGTCCGCGGTCGCGGCGTCGGCGGCAAGGACGGTCACCGCGTCCGCTATGCCCAGCGAGAACGAGCGCCCGTGCCGCCCGCTCGTCGCGACACCCCGCACTGGGTCCTCCTCATGGATCGTGGCGGTGCCGAGCAGCGCCGGTCGGTGTGGGAGCGGCACCAACCCGACCACGAACGACTCCCCGCGCTCCAGGCGGATGGCGATGTCCCCCCCGTCGTTGACGGCGCCGCGCCGCAGCGCGCCGCCGCCCGACCACATCGCGTCGCACACCTCGTCGGCCACGGCCCCGGCCACGGCCGCCATCGGCGTCACGAACCGCTCGGGGAACCGCGAGACCGCCGCGGCCATCCGCCGTGCGACGGGTCCCCGCAGCGCTGCGTGCTCGTCGCCGAACGCGCGGCGGAGCGACGGAAGCTCCTGCACCAGCTCATCCAGCAGCGGCCGGAACCGGTCCCACGCGCGCCGATACGCGGCCGCGACCTCGGCCACCTGGCCGGTCGCCGCGACGATCAGGTCGATCGGCCCGTTCTGAAGATGCAGACGCGAGCCGTCCGGCGTGGTGGTGGCTACCGGCCCGCTCACCGTCGCTCCCACACCGCCGAGACGACGCCCCTCAGTCCGAGGGCCACGGGTTGTCGGGCAGCTCAGCGATCGGCTCGGCCTCCGGCCGGGCGACCACCTCGCCGATCGGGACTATCGCGCCCGTGTGCCCCCCGAGCGCCTCGTAGTCCTCGCGGCGGATCGTGAACTCGATCGGCGCGACGAGCGCGGGTGTCGGCACGTACCCGAACGCGCCCGGAGGCACCCGAGTGACGTCGACCATGAAGGTGATGCCGCCCCCCGGCCAGACGTAGGTCGGCGCGCCGCCGCACGTCACCCTCGTGATGCTGCTCTTGACGGAGCGAGTGAGGGCCACCGGGTTCTCGGTGGCCCCGGCGCGCAGCGATCCTCCCGCGCCCGCCATGAACAGCACCGAGGTCATCGCCGGCTCGCAGTTGTCACGGATCCGCGCGACCGAGAGATCGAGCTCGGGGGGCAGATCCCGCTCCACCGGGCGCAGCTCCTCGTCCAGCTCGAAGTACGCGTGATGCTCGCCGGTGGTGCCCACCATGAGGATCCGGAGCCCCGGGCGCGCGACAGCTGGGTCGAACGCGTCGAGGATCGCGAGGGGGTCCTCGAGGTTCGTCCCACCCCAACCGGTGCCCGGCTCGGCGACGTTGAAGTAACGGCCGGGGGTGGAGCGTCGCCCCTTGACGCGGATACCGGTCGGTTCGACGCCCAGGTAGCGGCCTGCCTGATGCTCGGACAGGACGCCGGTGATGTGGTCGTCGACGACGACGACCTCGTCGACCAGCCCGAACCATTGCCGTGCGAACATCCCGATCGTTGCGGAGCCGCAGCCCACGCGCATCCGTTCCTCCACGACGCCGTTGATCGTGGGGGGTCGCCCGGCCTGAAGTACGAGCGAGGCGCCGTCGTCGACCGTGAGCTCGACGGCCTCGCCCGAGCAGAGCGCGAGCAGGGTTCGCATCGTCGCGAGCCCCTCGGCCTTCGTCCCTCCCGTGAGGTGGTTCACGCCCCCGAGGGAAAGCATCTGCGACCCGTACTGCCCGGTGGTGACGTGGCCGACCGGCTCGCCTCCGGCCCGCACCAGCTGCCGTTCGGCCCCGACGTGCCGGTCGGTGTCGATCTTCACCAGCGCCCCGCAGTAGCTGAATATCGCCTCCGTGACGACCGTGATCATGTCGACGCCTGCCACGGCGCTCGACACTATGTACGGGGCCGGCTTGTAGTCCGGGTAGGTCGTACCGGAGCCCGCACCCGTGACGAACAGATCCTCGGTGGGGACCACACCGCCCTCCCAGTCCCCACGGCGTGAGGCGAACGGGACCAGCGGGCCGCCGCGGTCGCGGGTTCGCTCCAGGATCAGCAGCGGGTCCAGCCGCCGCAGGACCCCGTCGACGTTGCCGTAGCGGTCGCACGAACCCGTACGCCCGGGCTTGATCACGCAGCGGATCGGACAGGCGTCGCAAAGGACCGTGTCGGTCGCCGCCTCGCTCAATCGCTCCCCTCCCTGCCGGCCTCGACCGCCGCGAGCACGACCTCGGGCGTCGCGGGCACGCGGCGCACCGGTGCTCCGACCGCGTCCCGGATCGCGTTCAAGATCGCGGGGGCGGTGGGGACGAGCGCATGCTCGCCGATGCCCTTGGCGCCGTAAGGGCCGATCGGATCGGTCGATTCCACGAGGATGCTGACGACCTCCGGCACGTCGCCGATCGTTGGGATCAGGTAGTCATGGAGATTCTCGCTCTTCCCGGGGACGTAGGCCTCCATGAGGGCGAAGCCGATCCCCTGGGCGACGCCGCCCTCGATCTGCCCCTCGATCAAGGTCGGGTTGACCGCGCGGCCGACGTCGTGAGCTGCGGTGATCCGCAGCACGCGGACCGTGCCTAGCTCGATGTCGACCTCGACCTCCGCGAGGTGCGCGCCGTAGCCGAACATGGCGTACGGCGCGCCCTGGCCGTCCTCATCGAGGGGAGTGGTGGGCGGGTCGTACGAGGCCTGGCGCACCGCGACGATCCCGGCGGCGTCCGCCGGGATCGATGTAGGTGGCGTTCCCCGACACGAACGTCTGGCGCGAGGCGCGGCTCTTGCCGGCATCGGGGGTGGTGTCCGTGTCGGCCCCCACGACGGTGATGTCCGAGACCGCGACCCCCAGCGCGTCGGCGCAGATCTGGGCCATCACGGTGTTCGCGCCCTGGCCCATGTCGACCGCGCCCTGGAACAGCACTACCCGCCCGTCGGCCCGAAGGCCGACCTTGATCGTCGAGGGGTTCGGCAGGGAGGTGTTCCCGCACCCGTACCACATGCCGGCCAGGCCGACGCCGCGGCGGAACCGGGGGTCGGACGTCGCGTTCGCGCCGGCTGCGTCCGCCCGAGCCCGCTCCCGGTGCGGACGGACGGCGTCGAGGCAGTCACGGTAGCCGACGCCTCCCTCGAAGACCTGACCCGTCACGGTGGGGAGCCCGGCGGTGAGCGCGTTGCGATGGCGGAGCTCGAGCCCGTCGGTCCCGAGCGCGTCGGCGAGCTCGTCCAGCAGGCACTCGCTCGCGATCGTCGACTGCGGCACGCCGAACCCGCGGAACGCCCCCGCCGGCGGGCCGTTCGTGTGGACGGCCTCCGAGCGGGCGCGGTAGGCGTCGTAGACGTAGGGGCCGCCCGCGTGGACCGGCACGCGGTTCGCGACCGTCGGCCCCCACGAGGCGTACGCGCCGGTGTCGAACCGCCCGAAGAAGTCCATCGCCGTGAGGCGTCCGTCGCGGGTCGCGCCGATCCGCACGTGCATCTCGGCCGGGTGACGCTTCGTCGTCGACATCATCGACTCGGGCCGCGTGTAGGCGATCCTCGCGGGACGGCGAAGGTGCCAGGCCGCGAGCGCCACGTAGGGCTGGACCGAGAGGTCGAGCTTGCTGCCGAAGCCGCCGCCCACGGCCGTCGGGCGGATCCGCACCGAGCCGGCTGCAAGCCCGAGGATCGCCTCCAGCTCCTCGCGGTCCATGTGCGGGGACTGCGTCGTCACCTGCACCTCGACGCGGTCGCCGACCCTCTGGGCGAAGCCGGCCTCGGGCTCGATGTACGCGTGCTCCACGAACGTCGTCTCGTACGCGCCCTCGAGGACGACGTCGGCCGCTGCGAACGCGGCGTCGAGGTCGCCGCGGCGGACGTTCCCACGGATCAGGACGTTGCCCTCGCGGTGGTCGTGCACGCGCGGCGCGCCCTCCGCCCTCGACGCCTCGACGTCCATCAGCGGCGGCAGCTCCTCCCAAGTGATCGGGACGTCGGCGAGCTCGAGCGAGGCGACCGCCTCGGGCTCGCCCACGACCATGGCGACCGCCTCTCCGCGGAAGCGGGTCTCTCCCTCGGCGAACACCGGCTGGTCGGCCATGGCTGCGATCACCCCGAAGCGGTTCCGCCCGGGGACGTCGGCGGCCGTGAACACCGCCACGACCCCGGGCGTGGCCGCGACGTAGGCGTCCAGATCGCCGAGCCTGAACCTCGAGCGGTGGAACGGCGAGCGGACGACGCGGACCAGCAGCGCACCCTCGGGAGCCTCGTCGGCCCCGAACACGTCGCGGCCCCGAACCTTGGCGTCGCCGTCGACGCGGGGCAGGCGGTGCCCGACCGCCTTGCCGGGCGTCGGCGTCACGTCCATCTCCTCGAACCTGGGGGCCGCCAGGACCGCGTCCACTATCTTCCGGTAGCCCGTGCAGCGGCACAGCACGCCGGCCAGCGCGTCCCGGACCCTCGACTCGGTCGGGGCGGGGTCGGCGCGCAGCAGTGCGCAGGCGGCGACGAGCATCCCGGGCGTGCAGATCCCGCACTGCGCCGCACCGTGGTGCAGGAACGAACGCTGGAGCTGCACGGCCTCCCCCGTGGCGTCGAGGCCCTCGAGGGTCTCGATGCGGCGGTGTCCCAGCCGCCCGACCGGAGTCATGCAGGCGGCCACCACCTGCCCGTCCAGGAGCACGGTGCACGCGCCGCAGTCACCCGCGTCGCAGCCGACCTTGGTCGCCGTCAGGCCGAGGCCCTCACGCAGGAACTCGCTGAGCCGGCGAGGGGAGGCGTCCGCCTCGACCGCCAGGCCGTTGACCTCGAAGCCGACCCTCGTCATCGGTCTCTCCCGCAGGCCGCGAGCGCGCGCCCGACCAGGGTCGCCGCGGCCCGGCGCCGGTAGTCGGCGGTCGCGCGCACGTCGTCGATCGGCGTCAGCTCGGCCAGGTGCGCGGGCGCGACGACCTCCTCGAGCGAGTCCGCCGGCTTGCCGCGGAGGTCGGCCTCGAGCGCCCGCAGCCGCTGCGCGACGGGGGAGCAGGCCCCGACGGCCACACGAGCTTCGCGCACGCGTCCACGCTCGTCGAAGTCGATCACGGCAGAAACCATCACGACCGAGATCACGAGGTACCGGCGGAGCCCGAGCTTGAGGAAGGTGGCTCGGGCGTCATCGCCGCCGCGCGGGATCAGCACGGCCGTTAGGAGCTCGTCGTCTCCCAGGGCGGTCGAGCGGTAGCCGGTGAGGAACCCCTCCAGCGGCAGCACGCGGCGCGACGACGGCGAGGTCAGCTCCACCGACGCATCCAGCGTGAGCAGGTTCGGCACGCCGTCCGCCGCCGGCGAGGCCGTGCAGAGGTTGCCCCCGATCGTGCCGGCGTTCTGCACCTGGATCGCGCCGACCTCCCGCGCCGCGGCGCGCAGAGCGTCGAACCGGGGTGCCAGGTTGGCCGCTGCGACCTCGCTCCACCGGGCCAGCGCGCCCAGGCGATACCCGTCGTGGGTGACCTCGATGCCCTTGAGCGCATCCAGCCCGGCGATGTCGACGATCGGCCGGGCGATCGGGCGGCCGACGTGCGTGGGGTAGACGTCGGTCCCGCCGGCGAGCACGAGGGCGCCCGCCGCCTTCATCGCAGCCGCCTCCGCGACGTCCGCGGGCACGAGGTATTCCAACGGGCGGGCGCTCCCCTGCAGCACGAGGTGCAAAGACTAGCGTTCTTCCTCCCGCCTCCGCGTTGCTAGAATCCGCCGCAACCACCGGGGGCGTCCGGTGCCGACGAAGGAGTACGCGATGACTCGCTGGAACAGGCCGTTCGCGCTCGTGGTAGCCGTCGCCGCGCTGGTGCTCGCGGCGTGCACCTCCGGGGGCGGCGGGAACACCCAGACCCCGGCGGCGACCGGTTCGACCGGCCCGCAGCGGGGCGGTGTCCTGAAGCTCGCCGACGGGAACGACGTCGTCACCCTGGACAACTCGCAGGCGGTCTCGACGATCGACTACTCCCTGACGGCTGGAGCGCTGTACGAAGGCCTCTACCACGTCGACACGAGCGGCAACATCGTTGCCGCGCTCGCCGACGGCCTGCCGACCATCTCGGCGGACAACCTCACCTACACGATCAAGATCCGGCCCGGCGCGATGTTCGCGGGACCGAACTTCACCCCGCGCGCCGTCACGGCGCAGGACGCCGCCTACGGGATGGAGCGCGCGCTCGACCCCAACACGAAGCCCGCCCCTTCGTGGGGCGGCGGCTACCTGTATCCGATCCAGGGCGCCTCGGCGTTCGCCTCCGGCAAGGCCACCTCGGTCTCCGGCATCAAGGTCCTGGATCCCTCCACCCTTCAGATAACGCTGACCCAGCCCACCTCCACGTTCATCTACGACCTGACGATCGCGACCTCCTGGCCGGCCCCCGAGGAGGCGGTGAAGGCCGCCGGCGACAAGTTCGGCGACTCGCCCGTCGGCGCCGGCCCCTTCTACGTGGCCGAGTGGAACAAGGGCCAGTCGCTCGTCCTGAAGAAGAACCCCGGCTACGTCGACCCGCAGTTCCCTTACCTGGACGAGATCGACGTCGCGCTGAACGTCGACTCGAACACCCAGGTCCTCCAGCTCCAGAACGGCACCATCGACGCCCCGGCGGAGCCGTTCTTCCTGCCGGAGGCCGCGATCCAACAGCTCTCGCAGGACCCTTCGATCACGATGGCGCCGACGACCGGCCCGACCGTCTACTACTGGGCGCTCAACAACGAGGGCATCCTCAAGAACGCCACCTTGCGAAAGGCGATCGCGATGGCGATCAACCGCGACGTGACGAAGCAGTTCGGGACCGAGGCTCGTCCATGGAACCAGATCTACGCGAGCGTCACCCACCAGTCCGACGCCAACATCCAGGCGATCGCCTACGACCCGACCCAGGCGAAAGCCTTGCTGCAGCAGGCCGGCTACAACGGGCAGCCGATACGCGTGATCTACGACGCGACCGACCCGTTCGCCTCGGCGATGTCCACGTCGTTGCAGCAGGACCTGAAGGCGATCGGGGTGAAAGTCGAGATCAAGGGCCTCCAGCAGGCCGCCTACTTCGGTGACAACGGGTACAACAACCCGAAGAACTACGACATGCTGCCGACCTACTGGCGCGAGGACTATCCCGACGGTCAGGACTTCATCTCGACGAACTTCGTCTGCGCGCAGGTTCCCGCTCCGGGACTGAACGTCGCGCGCTACTGCAACAAGCAGGTGGACTCGCTGCTTTCGAAGTCCGACCTGCTGCCGTTCGGCCCCCAGCGCGACCAGATCCTGCAGAAGATCCAGCAGATCATCGTGAGCGATGCCGCCGGCGTCGGCACGATGCAGGTCGACTGGCCGGCGATCTCCACCCAACGCGTCGGGGCCCTCGTCACCATCCCGACGTACGCGCCCTTCGATTGGAAGTCCTGCTGGGTCAAGTCGAGCTAACCGGCGAACCGGCCCTTCGGATCCGCGCCCTGCGGGTCGGCACCGCGGACGGCGAGATCGTCCGCGGTGCCGACCTCGAGGTCGCACCGGGTGAGATCGTCGGGCTCGTCGGCGAATCCGGGTGCGGGAAGACGACGCTCGGCCTCGCCGTCGCGGGGCTCCTGGGATCGAGCCGCTGGGTCCTGGGCGGCTCGATCGCGTTCGAGGGCGAGACGATCGTCGATGCCGAGACCGATCGGACCCGACCCTTGCGCGGCGGGCGGATCGGGTTCGTTCCGCAGGACCCCTTCGGTGCCCTCGATCCGATCCGCCACGTGGGGCCGCAGCTCGCCCGTCCTCTTCGGCTGCACCGGGGCCTGTCGGAGGAGGCCGCCCTCGACCGCGTCTGCGAGCTCCTGTCGACGGTCGGCATGGGCGACCCCCGTTCGATCCTGCGGAAGTACCCTCACGAGCTCTCGGGCGGCCAGCTCCAACGCGCGGTGATCGCGAGCGTGGTCTCGGTGGAACCGACGCTGCTGATCGCCGACGAGCCCACTAGCGCCCTCGACGTGATCGTGCAGGCGCAGGTCCTCGAGGCCTTCCTCGAGCTCGTCCGCGAGGTGGGCGCGGCGGTGGTGCTCGTGACGCACGACATGGGCGTCGTGGCCGAGACCACCACGCGCACGGCCACGATGTACGCGGGCAAGATCGTGGAGGTCGGCCCGACGAAGGAGCTGCTCACCTCGCCGCGGCACCCCTACCTCGGTGCGCTCGTGGCATCGCTCCCTCGGCTGAACGAGGAACGCGAGCGGCTGTACGCGATCCCCGGTCATCCCCCGCCGCTGCCCGGCCGACTCTGGCCGTGCGCGTTCGCGCCGCGCTGCGCCTTCGCGACGGAGATCTGCACGCAGCAGGAGCCGGTGGCCGATCCGCGGGCCCGGCACGGCTACGCCTGTCACCACCCGCTCGAGGAAGCGGCCCGCGCGGGGGTGGGAGCGTGAGCGATCGGGGGCCGGGCCGGACCGCCGTCCTGACGATCCCGGACGCGCCGCCCCTGCCCGAGGGCGCTCCCGTCGCTCGGGAGCAGGGGGAACGCCGCCTCGGCGTGCGCATCGGGGTGGTCCTGCTCGTCCTGATCGCCTTCGTCTGCGTCGCCGCGCCGCTCGTCGCGCCGAAGGACCCCTACAGGGAGAACGTGGCCGGGCTCGGTCCCGACGGCGGCCCGCAGGGGCCGAGCCTCGAGTGGCCTCTGGGGACCGACGGGAAGGGCCGCGACGTCCTGTCCCGTCTGATCTACGGGGGGCGCGTCACGTTCGGGGCGTGCGCGCTGGCGATCGCCCTCGCCACGCTGATCGGGCTCGCGATCGGCTTGCTCGCCGCCTCCTCGGAGAGCGCGGCCGGGAACGTGCTGATGCGCATGACCGACATCGGCCTGGCGATCCCGGGGTTGCTTCTCGCCGCCGCGCTCACCTCGGTCCTGGGTTCGGGAGTGCCGTCGTTGATCGTCGCGCTCGTCGCAGTGTTCTGGGCCCCGCTCGCGCGCGTGACCTACGGGCAGGCGGTGGTGGTGAAGGAGAGACCCTTCGTCGAGGCGGCGCGATCGCTCGGCGCCGGCCGGATCCGGATCCTCGTGGTGGAGATCACACCTCATGTGCTGCCGATCCTGCTCGCATACGCTGCCCTCTCGGTCGGGTGGGCGGCGCTGTTCGAGAGCAGCCTCGGGTTCCTGGGCCTCGGCGTGCAGGAGCCGACCTCCAGCATCGGCTCGATGCTCGGCTCCGGCCTGCCTTACTACCGCCTCCATCCCGGGCTGATCGTCTTCCCGGCCCTTTACCTGGGGATGTTCGTGACGGCCACGACGCTGATCGGCGAGGGGTTGCGCACGCCCCACCGTCGCGTCGCGGCCGGCAAGACGACGGCTGCCGAGATGAAGGTGATCGGTCGATGAGCCGGTACATCGTCCGCCGCCTCCTGCTCGCGGTCGTGACCCTATGGGCGCTCGCGACGCTCGGGTTCCTGCTGGTCGAGGCGATCCCCGGGGACCCGGCGCGCCAACTGGCGGGACCGACCGCTTCCGTTCAGACCGTCCAGGCGATCCGTCACGCCTATGGCTTCGACCGGCCCGCGTGGGACCGGTACGTCTCGACCCTGGTCCGTTTCACGCACTTCGACCTCGGCTACGCCTTCTCACGTAGCGAACCGGTCCGCTCGGTGATCGCGCGCGACGTCGGGCACACGCTCACCCTCACGGTGCTCGCGTTCCTGGGGGAGCTGCTGATCGGGATCCCGCTCGCCGTGTTCGTGACGAGTCGCAAGGGCAGGTTGGCCGACGGCTCCCTCGTGGCCGCGGCCGGGGCGACGAGCGCGGTCCCGACGTTCCTCGTGGGCCTCCTGCTGCTCTACGCCTTCTCGTTCCGCCTGCGGTGGTTCCCGCTCGGAGGGACGACGGAGGGGTGGAGGTCCTACGTCCTGCCGGTGCTCACGGTCGCGGTCCCATACGGCCTCGTCCTGGGAAGGATCCTGCGCACGTCGATGCTCGACGAGCTCGAGAGGCCCTACGTGCAGTTCGCCCTCGCCCGCGGCGAGCGGATGGGCCGGATCCGCTGGCGCGACGTCCTGCCGAACTCGCTGGTGCCCCTGTTCTCCGTCCTGGCGCTCGACTTCGCGGGGCTGTTCGCGACCGTCGCCGTGGTGGAGGTCGTCTTCTCGATCCCGGGAGTGGGGGAGGACCTGTTCGGCGCGATCCGGCGCCTCGACACCTCGCTCATCATCGGGATCGCGCTCGTCGCGGGGCTCGTCGTGGTGACCGTCAATCTCCTGGCCGACCTCGCGGTGATCGCGATCGACCCGCGGGTCCGGCGCGCGACGCTCGGCTGAGGGCGCTCATCCTCGCTCCACCCGGAGCGTGCGGCCGGCGGCGCCCGCAGGGACCACGACGCCGCTCGCGGTCGTCTCGACCGTGACTCCATCGACGGTGGCGTCGCGCACCGGCCATGGAACCTCGATCGTCACGGGCGCCACGGTCGCCGGGAGCGTGAGCGTGAGCATGCGATCCGACCACGTCACCGAGCGGAACCGCCCCGCGGAGCCGCGTGCACGGAAGACGAGACCCCGGGGCCCTTCGAGCGCGACCCAGTCGCCGCGCACCTCGGCGCGCAGGAGCCCCCAAGCTCCGGTCGGGAGCGTGGTCGCCGCTACGGGCGGAGCCGGCGACCCGACGCACAGCCCGTCGAGCGGATCGAGGTCGAGCAGGTCGGCCTCCGCGAGCATCGGGAGCAGCGTCCCCCACGTGTAGAAGGGCTCGGCGTCGGGCGAGTCGCCGCCCTCTCCCGTCCGCTGGTTGAAGTTCTCGTACGAGCGGCGGCTCTCCTGCCACGAGCGGAGGAACATCGCGTCGCCGGCGGCCGCGACCCGAGCCGCGTCCTCGTCGTACCCGTACCGGCGCAGCCCCCGGTAGACGACGTAGTTGAGCGGTGGCCACACGCGGCCGCGCCAGTACTCGTTGTCCAGCGAGGCCGGATCCTCGTGGGGAGTTCCCGCGACGAGATGGTCCCCGCCGAAGCGGTTCGGGTCGCGCAACCACTCGAGCACGAGTCGATCCGCCTGTGCCTGGGTCGCCACTCCCGCGAACATCGGTGCGAACGACATCGGGGAGAGGCTCCGCACGAACTCGCCGTCCCACCTCCGGTTCGCGAACACGCCGCGCTCCTCGTCCCACAGCACGCCGCGGATCCGTTCGGCGTGGGCGGCGGCTCCGTTGCGGAGCTCTGCCCCCTCGTCGGGCAGCCCGAGGCCCTCGGCGATCCTTGCGAGCAGCTCGGCCTCGTGTACCAGGAGCGCGTTCAGTCCGACGTCCGCGCCGTCCAGGGTGTGGGTCCCGGTCATGAAGGACAGCTCGTCGTGGACGGGAGAGTTGTCGTTGAAGGACTCGTCCATCGCCGCGAGCCGCGTGTGGACGAAGTGCCCATCGCCGACCGGCGAGGACCCATACTCCAGGACGCCGTCACCGTTGCCGTCTCGCGCCCTCCACCACCAACGGTAGGCGTCGCGCAGCACCGGGTAGGCGCGTTCGAGGATCGACCCGTCTCCCAGGCCCTCGGCCGCGATCCATGCCGCATGGGCGCCGAAGGGAGGATGGGAGCGGTCGACCCAGTCGGTCAGGCCGCTGCGAAGCGCGGCGAGCATGCCGGTGTCCGTCCGGCAGCCGAGCGCGGCCTCCAGGTTCGCGCGCGCGAGCGCGCCGTCGCCCACCCGGGTCGCAAGGATCGCGTGGAACCAGGAATCGACCTGCCAGACGATGAAGCCGCCGAAGCGGTGAGAGACCCATCCCCGCGTGGTCGGCGTGTACGGCCTGTTCCAGACCGGGTTCCAGACCGTGTTCCAGTTGAGGACGTCCCGGATCGCCGCCGGGCGCTCGGGTGCGGCCGCAGCCTCGGCCCTTCGCTCCCCGAGCACCGCCGGCGTCCGAGGGAGCAGCCCGCCGAGGCGCTCCCGGGCCTCCCGCTCGGTAGCGCCCACGCCCAGGGCCCAGGAGACCTCCGGCGTGATCGCGTTGAAGCGCAGGACCGCCCACCGGCCGCGTTCGCGCGCCGGTGGGCGGTAGTAGTAGCCGCGCTCGACGAACTCCCGGAGCACCTCCTCGCGATCGTCGTAGAGGTGCTGGGTCACCGGCCGGATCGCGGGGGAGAAGGCCGCCGCGCCACCCGGCCAGGTGGCGAACGCGATGGGTGGGTCGACGTAGGCGGCTTCGCCCTCCGCGATCTCCAGGCGCATCTCGCCCTCGCCACCGGGGAAGCCAACTTCGAGCGTGAACCAGAACCGCAGCCCCCACTCGCCCTCCGGTGCGACCTCGACGGCGCCGCAGACGTCGTCGCCCTCGGCTGCCGCTCGCACTCGGACGCGCGAGCCGTGGTGGGGGAAGGTCACCTCGAGGAATCGACCCTCGGGCAGGCGGGGCCCGAGCTCGGCTTCGCGGGAGAACGGCAGCGGGGTCGCGTCGTTCGCCTTCGTGCTGTAGGCGCTCACGCGTACCGCCAGGCCGGTGTGGGGGTCGCGAACCTCCGAGGGGGCCGTCGCCTCCCACGTGTTCCAGCCCCAGCGGGTCACCTTCGTCCCAGCTCCTCGGCGACGGTGGTGAGCCCGATGTGACCCTCGTAGCCGCCCATGATCGCGAGGGCGGCCTCGTGGGCCTCGGGGGTCATGCCTGCGCAGGCGTCACGGACGACCCGCACGCGCAGGCCCGCGTCGGTCGCGGGAAGGGCGGTGGAGATCACGCAACAGTCGGTCGCTACCCCGCAGAGCACGATCGTCCGGTCGGGGCCTGCCAGGGCTTCCAGGCCCGCGCCGTACTTCGAGAAAGTCGGGGCCGCAAGGATCGGCACGTTCCGGGACGCGAACGGCTCCACGAGGTGCGTGAGCCTCTCGGCCTCCGGACGCAGGAAGAACGGGTGAAGGGCGTAGTAGTCGGCCCAGGAGCCGGGCCCGGGCGGCGCGTCGAACGGTACGAACCGGGTGAAGACGACCCGGTCACCGAAGGCGTCGACGAGGCGCCCGATCGCGGGGATGAGTCCACTGCACCCGGGCACGACCCACGGGCTGCCGTCTTCCGCGAACACGCGCTGCATGTCGACCACGACGAGGAGCGGAGCCACGCCCGGATGATAGGGGCCGGGCGGGAAGGTGGCCGGCTAAGGGATCACGGAGACGGGCGCGTCCTCGAATCGGACGAGGTCCACGTCGGTGGCGCCGGTGCGCTCCAGGATCAGGACGATGCCTCGGGCCGGCCCGCCCAGCGCCAAGGGCGCGCCGTGCCAGACGCCGGGATCGAGAACGACGGCGGCGCCCGGCTCGACCCGGAAGACGTGGAAGCGGGCGTCGGTGTCGAGGTCGCCCGGCTCCCTGGCGTAGACACCCATCGCGCCGGTGAGCGGGATCACGACCTCGACCGTCCGCAGGTGCCGCTCCGCCCAGTCGAACGAGGTTGGCCCGTGCTCGAGGGCGAGGTAGCCGATGCCGAACGCACGCCCGTCGGTGGGGAGCAGATCGAGCTCGGCCCACCAGCACCATCCGGGGCCGGCCGCGTCCTCCGGTCGTGCGGGCAGGTCGATCACCCGACCGAACGGCGCGAACGCCCCCGGCGTCAGGGGCTCCACGACGGCGCTCCGGCTCTCCTTCTTGCTGCTATCTGGCGCGACCATCTCGGTACCTCATCGAGCGAAGCCCCATCACACCACATCCACGCCGATCCAGCGGTCATCGCGCCGCGATGGAAGCGTCAGCGACCTCTCTCGGCATCGCTGCCCTCCTCCGGGAATCCGCGAAAGGCTCGATGCCTCACATATCATCTGTTTCGGGAGCCGGACGGGATGCCGCGGACCGAGAGGGGGGTGCTCCATGTTCGTCACGATCGTGGAAGGGGCGGTCGAGGGCGCTCGGGAGAGCGACCTGCGCGCGGCCTGGGAGGGCAAGAGCGCCGTCCTGCCCGCCGGGCTCATCGAGTCGTCTCTGTTGCGAGCCGAGGACGGGACCTGGCGGATCGTCACGGTATGGGAGTCGAAGGAAGCCGTGGTGGCGATGCGCGCATCGGGCGAGCCGCCGGCCGCGCTGGCCATGTTCCGACAGGCCGGGTCCGATCCATCGGTCTCCATGTGGGCCGTCGAGGGTCGGGTCAGCGCGACCGAGGGGTCGCCTTGAGGCGGCTTCCCCTGGTAGTCCCAACGGGATTCGAACCCGTGTCTCCACCTTGAGAGGGTGGTGTCCTAGGCCTCTAGACGATGGGACCGTGTGGTTCCGCCCGAGGGTCCGGCACCCATGCTCTCCAGACCTGCCGCTACCAAGAGCGGCGCCCGGACCCGCAGGCTCGCCGGGGAGTGTATCCGACGTCGCCCCGACTCCCTCACGGAGCCGCCGCCGGGACCTCTGGGGAAACCTCGCGGACGTCGCCCGCGTAGGGCTCAGCCCCACCCCTCGGTCTCAGCTGAGGCGGGCGAAGTACTGCTGCGCCACGCCCGATACCGCCGTGTAGTCGCCGCCGATGTACAGCTGCGTCCCGTCCACCAGCAGAGACCAGGCGCCGTGGTAGTCACCGTCGAGCGAGGGGTTCCAGGAGTTGTCGGCCAGATAGCTGTTCGCGGGATCGAGCGCGGCGATCTTGTGATGCGCCGCGCACGTTCCGCCGCTCGTGCCGCAGTTCTCGCCGAGGTTGTCAGCGACGAAGCGGAAGTGCCCGCCGATGATCGGCGTGTCCCCCTCGAGGGCGACCGCCTGGACCGACCCGTTCGTATCGGTCTTCGCGAGCATGTCGCCGGTCACCGGGTCGAAGAGGGCGAAGAAGTCCGAGCCTCCCTCCGCCACGTAGAGCTTGGTGTCTGTCGGAAGGAGGTCGTAGCCGAAGGCGTTGGTACCGATGAAGCCACCCGGCGTCCACGACCGAGGCGTTCCGGTTCCACCCGCGTCGAGCTTCGCGAGCGTCTTTCGCGCCATCCCGTCGATGCTGTTGAAGTCGCCGGTCACGAAGATGCTGGCCCCCCCGTCGTCGACTGCCAACGCCAGCTCTCGAATGCCGCAGTCACGGGCGCAGCCTGCGGAGGCGTCGACGGTGGGAGCCCACGACGGATCCACGTTCCCCGAGTAGTCGATCGAGGCCAGGTGATACCGGGCGTAGACGGTCCCCTGGGATGCGGCCTGCGTGAACGTTCCACCCGCGTACAGACGGGTCGCCGATGCTTCGAGGCCGAACACCCTGCCGCCTGTCAGCTTCGCCCTGAAAGCGGTGTCGAGCGTGCCCTGCCCGGTCGCGTCGATGTCCATCGCCGCGACGTTCTTGCGGCTCTTTCCGTCCACCTTGGCGAACTGGCCCCCGATGAACAGCCGGTCGCCCGCAGGAGAGGCCGCCAGGTCGTAGACGATCGGAGCCGAAGTGCCCGTAACGGAGTGGTCGAAGGTCGTCGTGTGGGCGACCGAGTCGTACCCCAGGGGCTGGCCCGTGGTCGCGTCGATCGCCGCGAGGTTGTCCACTGCGATCGTGTCGCCTGCTCCGCACGCACCGACGCCGCCGGCGACCTGGCACAGGGCCGTGAACTGCCCGCCCACGTACACCACCTGGCCGATCTCGACGACGGCGCGGATCGGGCCGTTCGTCATCCATGTGCTGTCGGGTTTGATGGCCGGAAGCGCCAGCGCAGGGAGCGCTTGGGTCAGGAGGAATGCCACGGCCGTGGCGCCGACGCATGCGGCCTTGAGAAGAGGGCGAAGGGGGGGCTTCACCATAGAGCCGGATGATACGCCGGATGATCCCCCCGGTCGGGCCCGAGTTTCAACCTTGTCGCCGCGGGCCGAAGTCCTCGTGCGTCGTGCACTCGGCACCTCAGTTCTCGCCCTGATCCCTGGTGAACCCGAGCTCTCCGTCGAACTCCTGGAGCTTCTCGATGTGCATCCACGTGTGGCGGCGCGAGATCCGCGCGAGCAGCTGGTTCACGTCCTCGTCGGGCAGGTCCCCGGGCTTCTCCTTGGTGATGAACCGGGCCCGCCAGTGGTCGAGCGTGTCGGCGATCGCGCCGGTCGGCGGGAACACCTTCGTCCCGCGCGAGGAGACCATCTTCAGGGAAAGCCGCGTGTCGGAAGTGAGCTCCATCAGCGAGGACCCGAGCTCGGACGACGAGAGCGGCGACTCGAGGAACACGTCGAGGCCCACGACCGCCCTGGTGGCCGGCTTCACGTAGTCGGGGTCGGGCGAGAGCTTCGGCAGGTGCAGGGGCTTGTGTTCGCGCACGGTCCAGGTCTCGGAGCGCTTCCCGAGGTTCGAGATGATCGTGTCCGTGTAGCCCGTCGTCGAGGCGCCGTTCCCGTACCCGACGACGTCGCCGGTGAGGACCCCCGACTCCAGCGTGATTCCCACGGCGTGCTCTATCGCGTCGGCCTGCTCGAACATCTGGAGGTAGCGCAGCATCATCACGGCCGACAGGATCACGGCGGTCGGATTGATCACGTTCTTTCCCGCGTACTTCGGTGCCGACCCGTGCACCGCCTCGAAGATCGCGATCTCGTTCCCGATGTTCGCCGAGGGGGCGAACCCGAGCCCGCCGATCAGCGCCGACGAAAGGTCGCTGATGATGTCGCCGTTCATGTTGGTCGTGGTGATCACGTCGAACTGTTCGGGGCGCTTGACGAGCTGGTGCGCGCAGTTGTCGATGATCACGTGCCAGGACTCGATGTCGGGGTAGTCGGGAGCCACCTGCTCGAAGACGCGCTTCAAGGTTCCCTCCGTGAGCTTCATGATGTTGGCCTTCGTGGCGCAGGCCACGCTCTCCCGGTTGTCGCTTCGCGCGTACTCGAACGCGAACCGCGCGATCTTCTCCGACCCCTTCACGCTGATCAGCTTCAGGCACTCGGCCACGCCGGGGGTCTGCATGTACTCGATTCCGGCGTACAGGTCCTCGACGTTCTCGCGCACGACGACGAGGTCCACCCCGCGGCCGGTGTAGGGGGTCTTCACCCCCGGCATCTCGCGGACCGGGCGCACGTTGGCGTAGGTCTCGAACAGCTTGCGCAGGGTGACGTTCGCGCTCTTCTCTCCGAAGCCGACCGGGGTCTCGAGGGGACCCTTCAGCGCGACTCGGGTATGGGTGATCGAGTCGATCGTCTCGGGCGGTACGCCGGAGGGCAGTCCCTGCTTGAAGACCTCGGCGCCCGCCTCGCACTCCTGCCAGTCGATGGGAGCGCCGGATGCCTCCACCACTCGACGGGCGGCGGTCACGCACTCGGGGCCGATCCCGTCGCCGGGTATCAGCGTGACCAGGGTCTTTCCGGCGGGGGATACGTTCGCTTCCAAGGGGGAGCCTCCTTCGTTGCCGCGGGTGGCGTCATCGTACGTCGAGGCCCGCGGGGCCGACCCGGGATCGACGCTTGCAGGTGGCTCACTCCGTGGAGCGCACCGGAGTAGGCTTCGCGCTCATGAGATCCCGCCTGCGAAGGCGCGCCCTCGCCCTGGCCCTGGTCCTGACGGCGAGCGCTTGCGTCGCAGGCTCGGGCGCCCCCCTTCCGAAGAGCCCGACGGGCGTGTGGTCCTCTCCGCCCGCGAGCTCGCAGGCCAGCCAGCTCCGAGGCTTCGAGAACATCCAGCACGTCATCTTCATCGTTCAGGAGAACCGGTCGTTCGACTCCTACTTCGGGACGTTCCCCGGGGCCGACGGGATCCCTGCGCGGAACGGCCGTTTCACGGTGTGTGTACCCGACCCGGTGACAGGCATCTGCGCCCCGCCCTATCACGAGAGCGCGCTCGTCAACATCGGGGGCCCGCACTCGGTGGACTACGCGGTCACCGACGTGAACGGCGGGAAGATGGACGGCTTCATCCAGGCGGCGATAGATTCCCCGTTCGCCTGCCCCGAGACGCGCGCGGAGGTCGACTGCCTGGGGACCCTGGGACCGCAGCGGCAGCCCGACGTGATGGGGTATCACGATGCGCGTGAGATCCCCAACTACTGGACGTGGGCGGCGCGCTTCGGTCTCCAGGATCGGATGTTCGCGCCCTCCGACTCATGGACCCTGCCCTCGCACCTGTTCCTCGTTTCGGGCTGGTCCGCCTGGTGCACGGACGCACACGACCCGATGAGCTGCCGATCCGACCTCGACCAGATCGACTCGCTGACGAACCAGAAGAAGGGAAGACACCCGTCGACGTGGGCGTGGACCGACATCACGTACCTGCTCGACCGGGCGCACGTGAGCTGGGGCTACTACCCTCGCGAGGAGTGCCAGCGCCAGCCGTGCCGTGTGGCCGGCTGGACGCCGGCGCAGAACCCGCTGCCGGCCTTCACCGACGTCCACGAGAGTCGGGACCTCGACCACTTCCACACCCACCAGGACTTCCTCAGCTCGCTTCGGGATGGGACGCTCCCGACGGTCTCATGAATCACGCCCGGGAGCGGCGCCATCAGCGAGCATCCGATGCAGGGAACGAACCCTCCGCTCACTGGCGGCACCGCGTACGTGACGAAGATGATCGACGCCGTGATGCGGTCTCCGTACTGGGACACGTCGGCGATCTTCCTGACCTGGGACGACTGGGGCGGGTTCTACGACCACGTCGTGCCCCCGGTGGTCGATCAGAACGGCTACGGGCTCCGCGTTCCCGGGCTCGTCATAAGCCCCTGGGTCAAGCCCGGCCTGATCGACCACCAGACGCTCTCGTTCGACGCGTATCTCAAGCTCATCGAGGATCTCTTCCTCGCCGGACAGCGGCTCGACCCCAGCACGGACGGGCGGCCCGACTCGCGCCCCACGGTTCGGGAGGACGTGAGGATCCTCGGGGATCTGCGGAAGGAGTTCGATTTCCGGCAGCAGCCGTTGCCGCCGATGCCGCTGCCACTTCACCCGCCACCGGGCCCGGCATCGAGCCCGGGCGGATGACGTATCAGGTGGGTGACGACCCGGCGCGGCGGCCGGGTCGTCGTTCGCTGGCCCGCCTGGATTCGAACCAAGACTAAGTGATCCAGAGTCACTCGTGCTGCCGTTACACCACGGGCCACCGACGCGACGATGCTAGCAGCTGGGCCGGATCTCCCCTGGACGGCGAGGCCCGTTTGACCGCACCCGCCCACGTCGCTACCGTTGCATCCGAACCACACTTGGGGAAGGAGTCTCTGATGAACAAGGGCGGCCTCGTCGCGGAGGTGGCGAAGCGGACGGGCCTCTCGAAGGCGGACGCCGCGCGAGCGATCGACGCGGCCATCGACTCGATACGAGAGACCGTGGTCAAGGGCGACCGCGTGACGCTCGCGGACTTCGGGACCTTCGAGCGCAAGCATCGCAACAAGCGCATCGCGCGCAACCCGCGCAGGCCTCAGACGCCGATCGTGGTCCCCGCCCGGGACATCGCTTCCTTCAGCGCGGGGAAGCTGTTCGCCGAGCAGGTGCTGACGAAGCGGCGCAGGGTCTCGCGCTAGTCAGTCGACGGTCACCAGGCGCAGGGACCGGGCCACCTTGGCGCCGGCCTCGTCGGCCAGGTCGAACCTCACGCGCTGCCCCAGGCGGAGCGTCCGGATCCCGGCGCCCTCCAGGGATGCGGGGTCTATGCGCACCTCGCTCCGGTCCTCCATCAGCAGGACCCCGATGCGGGCCTCGCCGTCGAACTCCTTGATCGTGCCCTGGGCCATCGCTCATCCCTTCACGTGTGCACCCGGATCCGGGCGCGGAGATCCATCTCGAGGCAGACCTGCCGGGTCCTTCCCTGCCGGTGCGTCCGGAGCAGGGTGAGGATATCGCTCGGGACGTCCAGGTCGAAGGCGAGCTCGGGCGACCCCACGACCGCCGCAGGCACGTCGGCGAGCGCGGCCGTCTCCAGGTGCTTGCGGAACGACTCCGACCCGAACCTCGCGCGTATCACGCGCGGCGGCCGGCGGACGAGCAGGTTCGTGCCGAGCTCGTCGTCGTCGGGGGCAAGGACGACGGGGCCCAGCGTGTGGAGCGCCCGGAGGAGCGCCTCGGGCGTGATGAGAGGCGTGTCGGCCAGGAGCACCGCCAGGGTCTCCACCCCGGCGTCGAGGGCCTCCTGCTCAGCCTGGCGGATCGCACTGGAAAGTGGCGGCTTGTCCTCCGCCAAAGCGCGAGCTCCCCGGCGGGCGGCGACCTCCAGCACGGCCTCGTCGGGCGATACGACCCAGGTCTCCCAACCCGCTAGCGCGCGGGTGGCGTCGAGCACGTCCTCGAGCATCGCCAGCGTGAGCGCGCCGCGCTCGAGCGGGGACAGGGCAGAGGAAAGGCGCGACTTCGCCTCGGAGAGCGACTTCACGGGCACCGTGACGACCTTCAAGGGGTGTTCAGACTAGCCCACCCGGCGAGGTAACCTCACGGGCGTCTGGTCGCCCCACGTGTCCGGCGGACGGAGGAGGTTCATCAACGTGTCCAGTCTGGCCCTCACCCTGGCCCCACCCCGCTCCAGAAGCTCGGCTCGGCTCTCCTACCAGGCCGCCTGCGCGGTGGGAGGGAGCCTGCTCGTCGCGGGCCTCGCGCAGGTGTCGATCCGGGTCCCGTGGACGCCCGTTCCCTACACCGGGCAGACCCTCGGGGTGCTGCTGGTGGGCGCGGCGCTCGGCCCCGGGCTCGGCGCGATCTCGATAGCCCTGTACCTGCTCGAGGGGGCGATAGGGCTGCCTTTCTTCGCCGGCGGGTCGGGCGGGGCGAGCTTCCTGGGGCTGACGGCCGTGACCGGCGGGTACCTGTGGGGCTTCGTGGCGGCTTCGTCGGTCGTCGGCGCGCTCGCGCGTCGTGGCTGGGACCGCTCGGTGCGAAGCGCGATCGGTGCGTTCTTCCTGGGGGAGGTCGTCCTGTTCGCGATCGGCGTGCCCTGGCTGATGGGCGCCCTGCACATCGGGCTGACCAAGGGACTCGAGTTCGGGCTCTACCCGTTCGTGATCGGCGACGCGGTCAAGGTCCTCGTGGCGGCAGGCGCCCTGCCGGGGGCCTGGCGGCTGCTCGCGCGGTTCCGCCCCGGGAGGGGTTGAAGCTGGAGCCCTGGTACCACGTCGCGAAGGCGGTCGCCCTCCCGCCGGTCAAGCTCTGGTTCACCTGGCGGTTCGAGGGGCTCGAGAACATCCCCGCCCGGGGCCCGGCGATAGTGGCCTGCAATCACGTCTCGTACCTGGATCCCCTCTGCAACGCCCTGGCCGTGATCAAGGCCGGCCGCCGGCCCAGGTTCCTGGCGAAGGACGACCTGTTCCAGATCCCCCTGGTGGGGACCGCGCTCCGCGGCGCCGGGCAGATCCCCGTGGACCGCGCCAGGTCGGGGGACCCCTCGCCGCTCCTTGCCGCGGAGACGGCCCTTCGGGCGGGAGAGATCGTCGTGATCTACCCCGAGGGCACCGTCACGAAGAACCCCGACTTCACACCGATGCGGGGCAAGAGCGGCGCCGTTCGTCTTGCGCTCGCGACCGGCGCGCCGATCGTGCCGGTCGCGAGCTGGGGATCGCAGGCCGTGTGGCAGAAGTCGGGCAAGGGGTCGCTGAAGTTCGGGCGTCCGGTGTGGGTCAAGGCGGGCACGCCGATCGACCTGTCCGCGAACTTGGACCGCACCGGCGACGGGCTCGCCCTCCGCGAGCTGACGGACGGCGTGATGGCCGAGATCGCGGCGCTCGTCGAGGACCTTCGCGCCCGCTACCCGAAGCGCTGGTCCACGCCGAGGTAGGCTCTCCCGCGTGAGCGAGGAGCGCGGGCGGGGCTTCACCACAAGGGCGATCCACGGAGCCGTTCCGCCCCCGATCGAGCAGATCCCGGCGAGCGTTCCGATCTACCAGACCTCCACGTTCCGTTTCGACACCTCGCACGACTACGCCGAGACGATCTCGTTCCGGAAGCCCGGATATACCTACACGCGCGGATACGGGAACCCCACCCTGCTGGCTTTCGAGCGCGTGATGTCCGACCTGGAGGGCACGCAGTCGGCATTCTCGTTCGCATCGGGCATGGCCGCGATGCACACGGTCTTCACCACGCTCGCGGCGACCGGCGACCGGATCGCCACATCGAACGAGCTCTACGGCGGCGCATTCTCGTTGTTCACGAAGGTGATGCCCCGGTACGGGATCGAGGTGACGTTCGTCGATCCTCACGACCTCGACGCCGTGGCCGGCGCACTGCCGGGGGCCGCCTTCTTCTACGTGGAGACGATCGCGAACCCGAACGTGACGGTCGCCGACCTCGAGGCGATCGGCGCCCTGTGCCGGGCGAGCGGCGTCCCCGGAGTGGTGGACAACACTTTCGCCTCGCCGGCGCTCTGCAACCCCTCGACCCACGGGTTCGAGTTCGTGCTGCACTCGGCGACGAAGTACGTGGGCGGGCATCACGACCTGATCGGGGGGGTCGTCTGCTGCTCCCAGGAGGGCATGGGACGCGTCCGCGACACCGTGCTGGAGACCGGAGGCACGATGGCGCCGTTCGAGGCCTGGCTCTGCATGCGGGGCCTGATGACGCTCGAGATCCGCATGCAGCGGCACTCGAGCAACGCGATGCAGCTCGCGAGGTTCCTGGAGGGTCATCCCAAGGTCGAGCGCGTCCACTACCCGGGCCTGCCGTCCCACCCCGATCACGGGGTCGCCCGGCGCGAGCTCGGCGGCGGGATGTTCGGCGGCATGATGGCGGTGGAGGTCGCGGGCGGCGTGGAGGGCGGCATGCGGTTCTGCGACGCGCTCGAGGTCGGGTGGGTCGCGACGAGCCTCGGAGGGGTGCACACGCTAGTCGGGCACGCCGCCTCGACCACCCATCGGCAGCTCGATCCCGAAGCGCGGCGGCGGGCCGGCATCGCCGACGGTCTCGTTCGCGTGTCGGTGGGGCTCGAGAACGTCGAGGACCTGATCGAGGACTTCGCTCGCGCCCTGGAGAAGGCGTGACCAAGCGGCGAGTGGCGGTGCTGTTCGGCGGCCGCTCCGCCGAGCACGAGATCTCGTGCATCTCGGCGAGGTCGGTGATCGACGCTCTGGACCCCTCGCGAAACGAGATCGTCCCGATCGGGATCACGAAGGAGGGTCGCTGGCACCTGCTGCCGGGCCCTCCGGCGCTCCCCTCTGAGACCGGCCGGATGCCCGAGATCGAGGAAGGGGCTGGCGCGGTGGTGGAGCTCGCCAGCGAGGCGGGGTCCGGGGAGCTCGTGGCCGCGGACGGCACCCGCGAGGCGATCGACGTCGTATTCCCGGTGCTGCACGGCCCGTTCGGCGAAGACGGTGCGGTGCAAGGGATGCTGGAGCTGGCCGGCGTGCCCTACGTGGGGGCAGGGGTGCTCGGCTCCGCGGTGGGCATGGACAAGGACGTCCAGAAGCGTCTGTTCCGCGACGCGGGGCTGCCGGTGGTGCCGTTCCACGTCGTGCGCGAGCATGAGTGGCAGGAGGACCCCGAGGGAGTGGCCGCCGAGGCGGAGGCCCTCGGCTACCCGGTGTTCGCGAAGCCGGCCACGCTCGGGTCGAGCGTCGGCGTCGTGAAGGTGCATGGCCCCGACGAGCTCGAGGCCGCCCTCGTGGAGGCGTTCCGCTACGCGCGGAAGGCCCTGCTGGAGGAGGGCCTCGAGGGCGTCCGGGAGATCGAGTGCGCGGTGCTCGGCAACGACGACCCCGTGGCCTCGATCGCCGGGGAGATCGTTCCGACGGGCCACGAGTTCTACGACTACGAGGCGAAGTACCTGGACGAGCACGGCGCGCGCCTCGCGATCCCCGCCGAGCTGGCGCCCGAGGTGAGGGAGGAGGTTCAGCGGATGGCCGTGGCGGCCTTCCGCGCGATCGAGTGCGCCGGGATGGCGCGCGTCGACTTCTTCCTGACCGGGCAGGCCGGGCTCTTCGTGAACGAGATCAACACGATCCCTGGGTTCACGTCGATCTCGATGTACCCCAAGCTCTGGGAGGCGAGCGGCCTGCCCTACCCGGAGCTGATCGAGCGGCTGCTGGATCTGGCGATCGAGCGGCGCGAGGCCGAGCGCGGGCGGTCGACGCGCGCGAGGGAGCTCAGCAGCTGAGGCGGGCGTCGCCGCCATCGGACCGGCATCCGTCGACGCCCGGCCCGCCGCGGAGGGAGTCGTCGCCGCGGCCGTCGAGGGCGTCGAGCTGGTCGGACCCATCGCCGCCCCAGAGGATGTCGGCCCCGGCGCCGGGGCCGCCGGCGAGCACGTCAGCGCCCGCGCCTCCGTTCAGGCGGTCGTTTCCGGAGCCCCCCGAGATCAGGTCGTTCCCGAACCCCCCGTACACGATGTCGTTGCCCCGGCCGGCGAAGATGATGTCGTCGCCTCCACCGCCGCTGATCCTGTTCGCGACGTCGGCGCCGCAGTTCATGGGGCCCGCGCCGGCCACCGCGCAGGTCGCCTGCCAGTTGGGGAACTCGTCGAGGGCGCTCGTCGCCGTGATCCGAACGAGCCCCGTTCCGTCGGGCCGTATCGAGAACAGGTCGTAGGTGCCGCGCCGGTCGCTCGTGAACACGATCCGCGAGCCGCTCGGCGCCCACGACGGGTCGTAGTCGTTGCCCGGGCTGTTGGTGACGTTCGTGTCACCCGATCCGTCGGGGTTCACCGTGAAGATGTCCTTCTGCACGCCGACCTGGCGGAGGTACGCGATCTTCGTGCCGTCGGGCGACCAGCTCGGCTCGAACGCCCCTCCGCTTGCGGACGTCAGCATCTGGGGGTGAGAGCCGTCCGCGTTCATCACGTAGATCTGCGCGGTGCCGGACCGATCGCTCTGGAACGCGATCCGGGCCCCGTCCGGTGACCAGCTCGGATAGAAGTCGTCCGCGCCGTTGCGGGTGAGCCGCACCAGGTCCTTGCCGGACGCCGTCATCGTGTAGACCTCGTACCCCCCGGCGCGCGTCGACACGAAGGCGATGCGGCTGCCGTCGGGCGACCAGGAGACCATGCCGTCGAAGCCGCCCTTGTGGGTCAGGCGCCGAAGGTGGCCGCCTCCTCCCGATACCGTGTAGACCTCGTAGTCGCCCGTCCTGTTCGAGGAGAATGCGATGCGCTCCCCCGTGGGAGACCACGCCGCGTCGTAGTCGTCGGCGGCGTTGTGCACGATCCGGCGCGTGCCCGAGCCGTCCGGTTGGACCGAATACACGTCGAACTTGGACTGAAGGGAGCGGTCGAACACGATGCGCCCCGCGCCGGGCGCCGTCGTCGTGATCACGTCGTCGAACGGGGACCCCGTGACGTTCTCGATGCCCGCGAGCGAGTCGGTCCCGTCGCAGGTGGCCGTGCCGGTCTGCAGTCTCACGTCGACACCGTTCGGGGCGGCCGAGTAGTCGACGGTGTCCGAGCCGGCCCCGCCAGAGAGCGTGTCGTCCCCACCGGCGCCGGCCAGCGTGTCGTTCCCGCCGGTGCCCGAGAGCACGTTCGCGCCGGCGTCCCCGGTCAGGGTGTCGCCGTTCGGCGAGCCGGTGACGTTCTCGATCCCCGTGAGGATGTCCGAACCGTCGCCGGTCGCGGTTCCTGCCGACAGGTCGACCGTGACCGGCCCGGCGGCCGCGCTGTAGCTGACGGTGTCGGTGCCGGCGCCGCCGGCGAAGGTGTTGTCAGCGGAACTGCTCAGGAACGTGTCGTCGTTCGGCGATCCCGTGGCGTTCTCGATCCCCGTCAGGGAGTCCGTGCCGTCGCCGGTCGCGGTCCCGCCCGACAGGTCGACCGTGACCGGCCCGGCGGCCGCGCTGTAGTCGACGGCGTCTGTCCCTGCTCCGCCGATGAGGGTGTCGTCCCCGCCGGCGCCGACCAGCGTGTCGTTCCCGCCGGCGCCCGAGAGCACGTTCGCGCCGGCGTCCCCGGTCAGGGTGTCGTCGTTCGGTGACCCGGTGGCGTTCTCGATCCCGGAGAGGGAGTCCGTACCGTCGCCGATCGCGGTTCCCGCCGACAGATCGACCCAGGGTGTCGTCGTTCGGTGACCCGGTGGCGTTCTCGATCCCGGAGAGGGAGTCCGTACCGTCGCCGATCGCGGTTTCCGCCGAAAGATCCACCGTAACCGCCCCGGCCGCTCCGCTGTAGTCAACGGTGTCGTTACCCCCGCCTCCGGCGAAGGTGTTGTCAGTGGAACTGCTCACGAAGGTGTCGTCGTTCGATGACCCCGTGACGTTCTCGATCCCAGTGAGGGTGTCCGAACCGTCGCCGCTCGCGGTTCCCGCCGACAGATCGACCGTGACGCCGCCTGAGGCGCCGGAGTAGTCGGCGGTGTCGGTGCCGCCGCCTCCGGCCAGCGTGTCGTTTCCGCCGGCGCCGGCCAGCGTGTCGTTCCCGCCGGCACCGGAGAGCACGTTCGCGCCGCTGCCGCCGGTCAGGGTGTCGTCGTTCGGCGATCCCGTGGCGTTCTCGATCCCAGTGAGGGTGTCCGAACCGTCGCCGCTCGCGGTTCCCGCCGATAGATCGACGGTGACGGGCGAGGCCGCCGCGCTGTAGCTCACGGTGTCGTTCCCGCCGCCGCCGGTGAAGTCGTTGGCCGCGGGACTGCTCACGAACGTGTCGCTGCTCGGCGATCCGATGACGTTCTCGATCCCAGCGAGGGCGTCCGAACCGTCGCCGCTCGCGCTTCCGCCCGACAGATCGACCGTGACGCCGCCTGAGGCCCCCGAGTAGTCGACGGTATCCGAGCCGGTGCCCCCGGTGAGCGTGTCGTTCCCGCTCCCCTCGATCAGCGTGTCGTCTCCACCCGCGCCGTCGAGCGTGTCGCCGCCGCCGCCTCCGTCCAGCACGTTGGGGCCCGCGTCGCCCGTGAGGTCGTCCGCGGCCGAGGAGCCGAACAGGTTCGCTATGTCGGAGCCGGGAAAGGACACCGTGCCGTCGGGCGTCGTCGCGGTCCCGGCGCCGAGATCCGCGGTGACCGACCCCGACGACGATGCGAAGCTGACGGTGTCGACCCCGCCCCCGCCGGTCACGGAGTCGGTCCCGACCCCGACGTCGCAGAAGACGTCATCGCCCGGGGTGCCCACGAGCGTGTCGTCCCCCGAGGTGCCCGAGATAGTGCAGGCGGGCGCCGCCGAAACAGCGTGCGGGACCGACACCAGGACCGCCGCCAGCAGGACGATGGGAGCCAGGGAGCGCGCGAGCCGAAGGCTGTGGGATCGGATCACGCGAGGACGAGGGGGCGGTCGGTCATCGGCCGGTCCATGCGGACTACAGGTGAACGACAGGGCAGGTGAGCGTACGGGTGATCCCATCGACCGACTGGATCCGAGCGACGACGAGCTTACCCAAGTCGTCGACGCTCTTGGCCTCTGCCCGGACGATCACGTCGTAGGGCCCGGTGACGTCCTCGGCTTCGGTGACCCCGCCGATGGCACGGACCTCCTTGGCCACCTGAGCCGCCTTCCCGACCTCGGTCTGGATGAGGATGTATGCCTGGACCACTGTGACCTCCTGCGTGCGCGGGAACCCATGCTATGCCTCGGCCCGGCAGCCGCGCAACGCGGGCCGGGCCTAGCATGGGGGGTGCCATGTTCGTGGACCGAAGCGATGCGGGCGACCGCCTGGCCGAGGCCCTCCGCGAGCGCCTCGAAGGGCCGGTCGTCGTCCTGGGGATCCCCCGCGGAGGCGTGCTGGTCGCAGAAGCCGTGGCGCGAGCCCTCGACGCTCCGCTTGACGTCGTGGTCCCGCGGAAGATCGGCGCCCCCCAGAATCCCGAGCTCGCGATCGGCGCGATCGCTCCGGGGGTCCAGGTGTGGGATCCGGGTCTGATCGGCCGGCTGGGCGTGAACGACGACTACATGCGCCGGGAGGTCGAGGTGCAGGAGGCCGAGATCGCCCGCCGGACCGAGGCCTACCGGGGAGGCCGTCCGCCGCTCGGATTGGAGGGTAGGACCGTCGTCGTCGTGGACGACGGGCTCGCGACGGGCGCGACCGCCGTCGCCGCGTGCCACTGGGTGCGCCGGCAGGGTGCGGCGCGAGTGGTGCTCGCGGTGCCGGTCGCTCCTCCGGAGGCTTTGGGCCGGCTGGAGGACGAGGCCGACGAGGTGGTCGCGCTCCGCACGCCGTTCAACTTCTTCGCGGTGGGGGAGTGGTACGGCTCGTTCGAGCAGACGAGCGACGATGAGGTCGTGACGGCCATGGCGCGAGCGGCGGGCCGCGGGTGAGCGTGGCAGGGGGCGTTCTGGCGGCGGTCTTCGCGGCTCTCGGGGTCCGGTCCGTGGCGTGGTGGTTGCGCAGGCCCTTCGAGACGGCCGACGTCCGCGACAACCTGCTGTTCGCGGCCTACCTCACCGGCCGGGCGGGGTTGTGGTTTGCGATGTCGGGCCTGTTCGTCCTGCTGGGGACCGACACCGGCACCCGGT
>JACQDK010000058.1 GCA_016201135.1 Actinomycetota bacterium | reverse complement strand
CACGCGGCGTCGCTGCGTCAGGCTTTCGCCCATTGCGCAAGATTCCCCACTGCTGCCTCCCGTAGGAGTCTGGGCCGTGTCTCAGTCCCAGTGTGGCTGGTCGTCCTCTCAGACCAGCTACCCGTCGTCGCCTTGGTGAGCCGTTACCTCACCAACAAGCTGATAGGCCGCGGGCCCATCCCAGACCGTCGGAGCTTTCCCAGCCGAGTCATGCGGTTCGGCCGGAGTATCCGGTATTAGCCCCGGTTTCCCGGGGTTATCCCAGAGTCTGGGGCAGGTTGCCCACGTGTTACGCACCCGTTCGCCACTGATCCCCAGGCCGAAGCCCGGTTCACCGTTCGACTTGCATGTGTTAAGCACGCCGCCAGCGTTCGTCCTGAGACAGGATCAAACTCTCCGTAGAGAACACGATCCCCGGGCCCGAGGGCTCGGGGGGTTCGTCTTCGTTTTGGAAGAGTCGCCTCGGTCCCGTGGCAACGGTCCCTCAGCTTCTCGTTGATCCCGCCCGATGTCCGGACGGTTTCAGTACTCACTCGTCGGACGCGAGACACGGCTGACCGCGTCTCTTGCCTGACGGGAAAGGCACTGGCTTTTGACACACTGTTCAGTTCTCAAGGTGCGAGCGCACGACCAAGCAAGGAGACCTCGCGGGAGTGGGGTCGCGCGACCAACTAGGATAGCAGCGGCGGAGGACCCGTCAACCCGAAGCGCGGACAACCCGGCCCGGTCGAACAGCTGTTCTGTTCAGTCCTCAGCATAGCACGGTTAGATCAGGAGAGGCGCCCGAACCAGCGCCTCCCCACCTGGAGCACCCGGCCCCGCAGGTCCGCGGTCCCCGTCTCGAAGTCCGGGTCCGACACGATCTCGCCGTCGAGCCGCACGCCTCCCTGCTGGATCAACCGCCGAGCGTTCGAGTTCGAGCTAGCCCGCCCCAGGGAAACGAGGAGGCGGGGTAACCAGACCCGGTCGTCCTGGCTCGCCTCGGGCGGCATCGGCGTGTCGGCCACTTCTTCGGGGATCTCGCGCTCCTTGTGCATCACGTTGAACCGCTGCTCGGCCGCCTCGCCCGCCCCCGCCCCCCGGTAGAGGTCCACCACGTCGCGGGCCATCCGTCGTTTCGCCTCGTTCGGGTGCAGGGACCCATCGGCCAGGCCCCGCTCGACCCGCGCCGCCTCCTCCGGCCCCTCCCCGGCGCAGAAGAGTGCGTACTTCGCGATCAGCCGGTCCGGGATGCTCATGAGCTTGCCGAACATGTCGTCGGGCGGCTCCTCGATCCCTATGTAGTTACCCAGCGACTGGCTCATCTTCTGGACACCATCGATCCCCTCGAGCAGAGGCACGGTCAGGCAAACCTGAGGCTCCTGGCCGCGATCGCGCTGCAGATCACGGCCGACCAACAGGTTGAAGAGCTGGTCGCTGCCCCCGAGCTCGATGTCTGCCTCTACCGCCACCGAGTCGTAGCCCTGCAGGAGCGGGTAGAGGAACTCCATCAGCGAGATCGGGCGGCCGTCGGCGTGTCGTGCTGCGAAGTCGTCGCGCTCGAGCATCCTTGCCACTGTGGTGGAGGCGGCGAGGCCAAGGACCCCCTCCATGTCCAGCGGCTCGAGCCACTCGGAGTTCCGTCTCACCTCGGTGGCGTCTCGGTCGAGGATCCTCCAGAACTGGCCCAGCAGGTTCGCCGCGAAACCCTCGACCTGCTCCTTCGACAGGCGGGGGCGCATCTCAGACCTCCCGGAGGGGTCGCCGACGCGGGCCGTGAAGTCGCCGACTATGAGAACGGCCGTGTGACCACGGTCCTGGAACTGCCGGAGCTTTCGCAGCACCACCGCCCAGCCCAGCATGACGGCGGGCGCGGTGGGATCCAGGCCAAGCTTCACACGGAGCGGACGCCCCAGGGCGAGCTTCTCCGCGAGGCCGCCCTCCGGCACGATCTCGGCCGTACCGGAGGAGAGCACGCGGAGGGCGTGGCTGCTGCCCGACATGGAAGCGGATGCTACCAGTGCAGGTGCGACCTCCGGCCTATGATGACCCTTCGATGAAACACCGGGCGATCGCCGCGGTCCTCGGTCTCGCGCTGCTCGCACAGGCTTGCGGGCTCCCGCAGCTGGCCGATTACCAGGCGCGGGGGGCGCGGCTGCCCCAGACCTCCTTCCTGTACGCGGCCGACGGGAGCTTGATCACCGAGCTCCATGCCGAGCAGGACCGGATCGTCGTTCCCTACTCCGCCATGCCGCAATCGATCAAGGACGCCGCCGTGGCCATCGAGGACCAGCGGTTCTGGAGCCACTACGGCGTGGACCTTCGCGCGATCGTGCGAGCGGCCTACATCGACGCGACCGCCGGCCGGATCGTCGAGGGCGGCTCCACGATCACCCAGCAGCTCGTCAAGAACCTCTACGTCGGGAACGACGACACGATCCAGCGCAAGGTGGACGAGGCGGCCCTCGCCTGGCAGCTCGAGCAGCAGCTCACGAAGGACCAGATCCTCGCGAAGTACCTGAACACGGTCTACTTCGGGGAGGGAGCTTACGGGGTCCAGGCGGCTTCGAAGGCCTACTTCGGCAAGGACGCCATCGATCTCTCGGTCGCGCAGTCGGCGCTCCTGGCCGGCCTGATCGCGTCACCGAACGACTACGACCCGTTCGAGCATCCAGCCAAGGCGTTGCAGCGCCGGGGGGAAGTGCTCTCGAGCATGCTGCAACTGGGCGACATCTCCGCCGCCGCCTACCAGCGCGCCGAGGCCAAGCCGCTCGATCTCCACCCGGGGCTCGCGCAGCAGCGGTACCAGTTCCCGTACTTCGTCGACTACGCCTTCCGCTGGTTCCTTACGACGAAGATCCTTCCCCCGGCCACGTTCGGGCGGCCCTGCCCGCCGAGCCAGCCCTACCGTGGAGGCTGCCCCGACCGCTTCTCGATGTGGTACGAGGGGGGCCTGCGCATCGCCACCACGATCGACCCGCGCCTGCAGGAGGAAGCCGATCGCGCGGTCAACTCGGTCCTCACGTATCCGTCGGACCCGTACGGCGCGCTCACCGCGATCGACCCCCGGGACGGCTACGTGAGGGCCATGGTCGGCGGCCGCAACTTCTGGGGCACGAAGTCCGGCATCGGGCGCGTCAACCTGGCCACCGGCGGCAGCACCGGGCGCCAGGCCGGGTCCTCCTTCAAGCCCTTCGCGCTGGTCGCCGCCCTCGAGAAGGGGATCTCGCCGGACACCTACTTCAGCGCGCCGTCGTCGATCGACATCCCGCTCGACAACGGACAGGTGTGGCACGTCACGAACGCCGAGCCGGGTGGCTTCGGGGTCCTGACCCTCGAGCAGGCGACGATCGAGTCGGTCAACACGGTGTATGCGCAGGTCATCCAGCGGGTTGGCGCCCAGAGCGTCGTAGACGTGGCCCGGAAGATGGGCATCCGGTGCTGCACACGCGAATCCGAGCCGAAGACGCCGCTCCTGCCCTACTACTCCGCGGTGTTGGGTTCCAACGAGGTGAACACGCTGGAGATGGCCTCCGCCTACGGCACCTTCGCCGCCGGCGGCTACCACGTGGAGCCGATCCCCATCAGTAGCATCACCGACGCACAGGGCCACACACTTTGGGAGGCAGACGAGAAGCCGAAGCTCGCGATCGATCCACGCGTTATCTCGGTCGCCGACGGCATCCTTCAGAAGGTCGTCCTGTACGGCACAGGAACCGGAGCCAACATCGGCCGCCCTCAGATCGGGAAGACCGGGACCGAGGACAACTACACCAACGCGTGGTTCGCGGGCGCGGTGCCGCAGCTCTCGGTGGCGGTCTGGGTGGGCTTCCCAAAGGCGAACATCTCGATGCAGCCGCCGACCACACGCATCACGGTGTTCGGCGGAACGTGGCCAGCGTCGATCTGGCGCGCTTTCATGCTGGCCGCATCGAGACGCTGGCCGCCGCGTCAATTCCCGACGCCCAGCGTGAGCTTCGTCTCGGTCGCGGTCGACGTCACGCAGGACCCCTACTGCCTGCCGAACGGATTCACGCCGCCGGGCAACATCGAAACCCTCCATTTCATCGATGGGACCCAACCGACGAAGACATGCCGCACCCCGACCTCCGCGCAGCTCGTGACGGTCCCGTCCGTGATCGGCCTCCGCCAGTCCCTCGCCGAGAGCAGACTCCGGTCGGCGGGCT